>JBGCEN010000282.1:0-22305 GCA_045106435.1 Rhodothermales bacterium | reverse complement strand
GTTTGTTTGTATTGATCTAAAAAAGGCGTGCATGTAGCACACATCTTAAGATGCTTCTCGAATTTAGCATGAGTCTCTTGGGGAAGCCGGTCTTCCAGGTAGTCTAGGATGAAATTATTGACCTGTTCGCAAGAGAGCATTGGGTCGAAGTAATTTCGAATTTTATCTACTAAGTTCATAAATATTACAGTTTAATATATCTGGATAAAACTAGCGGAAGTATTTGTCTAGTAGCTTGCGTAAAGCCTGACGTGCTCTATGAAGCCGAACGCGGACGGCGCCTTCGCTAATATCCAGCACTTGTGCTACTTCAGTTGTTGAAAGCTCTTCAATGTCGCGCATTGTCAGAATCGTACGGTAATCGGTTGGCAGTTCCGCAATGGCTTTATGGACCAGTTGCTTTCTTTCAGACCGTTCCGCCGTTTTTTGCGGATTCCAGGTTTCAAAAGTTTCGGCAAACATACCGCTCGAGAAACTTGGCTGAAGTCTATCAATCTTGTCTTCTTCTAAAGCGTCAAAGCGTTTCATTTTACGCAATGAGGCCCGCGCCAAATTTAACCCAATGGCATATAGCCAGGTCGAAAACTTGGATTCGCGGCGAAAAGTATCTAGCCTTTTAAATGCCTGGAGGTACGTCTCCTGCATCACACTACGCGCTTCGTCTTCATCTTGTACAATGCGCATAATCATGCGGAAGAGCCGGGGGCTTTCCTGCTGCACAAGCTGTTCAAACGCGACAGCATCTCCTTTTAAAAGGGCATCCAGATCTATTTCACCTGAAGTATCTTTAGGTTGAACTTGCATGCTTTAAGGGTTTAGTGCGAACACCTTTGGGTGCGTTACAAAACAATGTGTCACAATTGTATGGCATTTACAAACACAAAAGGGGAGCCTCAGTTTCACTTTAAGGTACTTGAGTGATCCTGGTCAGGGCCGTGTCAAAATTTTGTGAGAGAATGTACTTTAAGGGATCTATTTTAGGTTAAACCCCTTCAACCGTGTCGATTCTATGGGAATTCGTGTGCAGATGGACCTTTTAATGCAAGAAGTTCACACGTTACTCAAAAAATAAGGGGAGATGGACAAAAATATTTAAAAGCGTATTTCATAAATTAATATGCTGAACGAAAATTTGGCCAGACGATAAGATGTATGTCTGGCAGCTCCTGCAACCTTGGTCTTCCCCTTTAAGGTGTAGTTTGCAAAGTGTACCGGCGGGACAGCGATAGGGAAAATTGATTCCTGGCGATTTGTGTGTAGTTCTTCGGCGTAGCCGGCTTGTACGCGATGAAAATCAATCGCCTTTCGCACGGGTTTTGCAGTGAGGCGAGTTTAATGTAGTATCCGTATTAATAAGGATGCTCATTCGGGGTAACATATAAGTTATATTTCTTCTGCTTGAAGACGAGATAGGGTTTCAAATTCATATACATATTCTATGGCAAGCGAAACAGGTAAAAAGACAGTAAAGAAGAAGCCGGTAGCGAAGACTGCCGCAGCGTCCAGGAAGAATGTCAATGGACATTCTGCTGGATTTCCTGAGGCTCAATCGATGACAGTCTCTTTTAATACGTATCCGCCAAGTAATAAAACACATCGGCAACTGGGCCTGACAAAAGCCCAGGTCCTGGATATGTATGAGAACATGCTGCTTCAGCGGAGATTCGAAGAAAGAGCCGCGCAGATGTATGGAAAACAGAAAATCGGCGGTTTTCTGCATTTATACATAGGGCAGGAGGCGATCTCAACAGGCGCTGCGCAGGCGCTGCGTATTGGCGAAGATTCTGTTATCACCGCATATCGGGATCACGGACTTGGTCTTGCCCTGGGGATGGACGCAAACGCTTGTATGGCGGAGCTGTTTGGTAAAATAGGTGGTTGCTCACGCGGTAAAGGTGGGTCAATGCACTATTTTGACGCCGAATTGAAAATGATGGGCGGCCACGGCATCGTGGGAGCGCACATTCCCGTTGGTACCGGAATCGCATTTGCCAATAAATATAAAGGAGAAGATACCGTTTGTCTTACCTTCTTTGGTGATGGTGCCATTCATCAGGGGGCCTTCCATGAAGCGGCCAACCTTGCCTCTCTTTATGATCTCCCTGTGATCTTCATCGTGGAAAACAATCAGTACGCGATGGGTACCGCCGTTGAACGTGCTGCAGCTGAGCCAGATCTTTACAAACAGGCACTCAGCTATGACATGCCAAGTTCGCTTGTCAGTGGTATGGACGTGTTCAGCGTTTATGAGGCCATGAAGCATCATGTTGGTCTTGCACGCAAGAACAAGCCATCTCTGATTGAGATTCGTACGTACCGTTATAGAGGACACTCCATGAGTGACCCGCAAAAATACCGTACAAAAGAAGAGCTGGACGCCAAAAAAGACGAGGATCCTATCCTGCGCTTAAAAGCCTACTTGCTGGAGCATAAGATGGCGACAAACGCAGCGCTTGATAAAATAGACGATGCTGTTAAGCAGCAAGTGATGGAGTCGGTAGAATTTGCAGAAAACAGCCCTGCGCCGGCCCTTGAAACGATTTACGAAGATATCTACGGAGAAAATAATTTTCCTTTGACTACGTAGTAATTTTTACGACACAAGGAAGAATATTTAAGTTCTTCTTCAGCTGATATTGTCATTTCTGATACGCTTACTATCAAGGGCTATAAGAAATGAAACATTGAATCGAATTTTATAAAGATGGCAGAATTACAATTAAGAGAAGCAATTCGTGCGGCAATGGTTGAGGAGATGGAGCGGGATGAGAATATCTATCTCATGGGTGAGGAAGTCTCACAGTACAACGGCGCTTACAAAGTGAGCGAAGGGATGCTGAAGCAGTTTGGCCCCAAGCGTGTTATTGATACACCTATTGCGGAAAACGGCTTTGTCGGCCTGGGCATTGGATCAGCTATGAATGGTTTACGCCCCATTATCGAGTTTATGACATTTAACTTCTCGATGGTAGCGATGGACCAGTTGATCAATAACGCGGCGAAAGTCCGTTACATGTCTGGTGGCCAGTTTAAATTTCCTATCGTTTTTCGCGGACCGAATGGTGCTGCCGGCCAGCTTGCAGCTACGCACAATACTTCATTTGAGTCAATTTTCTCCACGATACCGGGGCTGAAAATTGTTTCTATCTCAAATCCTGACGACGCAAAAGGATTGTTGAAGTCATCTATTAGAGATGACGATCCTGTGTTGTTTATGGAAAGTGAAGTGATGTATGGCATGAAGGGCGAAGTGTCCGACGCCAAAGATTACTTGATCCCTATTGGAAAAGCGAGAATTGCACGGGAAGGTACAGATGTCACCATTATTGGCCATAACAAAAGCTACTGGGTAGCCATGAAAGCCGCAGAAATGCTGGCTGCTGAAGGGTTCAATCCAGAAGTCATTGATCCACGTACAATTCGTCCACTGGATATTGATACAATTATTGCCTCTGTCAAAAAAACCAACAGATGTGTGGTTGTTGATGAGAGCAATCCTTTTGCCAGTATCGCTTCAGAAATTGGCTTCCAGGTACAGCGAGAAGCATTTGATTACCTGGATGCTCCGGTACTTCGTGTAACAGCGAAAGATACGCCGGCGCCTTACGCCAAGAATTTGATCGATTATTATATGCCAAGCGCGGAAGATACCTACAAAGCGTGCCGGCAGGTCATGTATAAGTGAGTTTGAGTACAGAACGGATTTCAATGTTGGTTCAGATTTGGATCAACATTGAAATAGCGCTGAACCAATACTTTGAATATTAAATTTTAAACTTTGAACCCGAAGAGAGAATGGCTATTCCAGTAGAAATGCCTAAGATGAGCGACACGATGGAGGAGGGGGTACTTGTATCATGGTTGGCAGAAGAAGGTGCCCCTGTTTCAGCCGGCGACGTCATTGCCCAGGTCGAGACTGATAAAGCAACAATGGACCTGGAAGTTTATGATGATGGGGTGTTGTTGAAGCGTGTTGCCGGCGAAGGAGACTCTATTGCCATTGGTGGCCTGATTGCCATCCTCGGTAATGCTGGAGAAGATGTATCTGCCGTTTTGGCTAGATACGGCGGTGGAGATGGCGCAGCGACAGAAGCAGCTCCATCTACTGCTCCGGAAACGACTAGTCAGGTATCTGATGCCGCTACGCCTTCCGGTGATGGCGCAGCTGCTCCAGTTGAAGTTGCAAATGTTGAGAGTGGCCGGCTAAAAGCATCACCACTTGCGCGCCGCATGGCGAGTGAGCATGGTTTAAATCTTGCGTCTGTAAGTGGCTCCGGCCCTGATGGGCGTATTGTGCGCAGGGATGTGGAGCGTTTAATTGCTTCTGGCACTACATTGCCGGCAGTTTCAGCGCCTGTTGAACAAGTGCCTGATGCAAAACCTGTTGTCCGTCAGCCAGCAATAGCTGCAGGAGATGCCTACGAAGCAATTCCTCTTTCTCAAATGAGAAAAGCCATTTCCCGCCGGCTTTCAGAGAGCAAGTTCACTGCACCACACTTCTATCTTACGGTAGATGTTGATATGGAGCAGTCTATGGCGTTCCGGAAGCAACTAAACGAACTCGCGATTTCTCAGGGCGGTAGTAAAATTTCGTTTAACGACCTCATCACCAAATCATGCGCTTTGGCTTTGAGACAGCATCCCTATGTGAATGCTTCTTATTTAGAACATGAAGGCGAAATTCGATTACACAACGAAGTGCATGTTGCGATCGCTGTTGCGATCGATGAAGGATTGATCACGCCGGTGATAAGAAACGCAGACAACAAGGGATTGGGACAGATTTCGGCTGAAACAAAGGAATTAGCCGGTAAAGCGAGAGATCGCAAATTGCAGCCGCATGAGTTTGAAGGCTCAACTTTCTCTACCAGTAACCTCGGTATGTTTGGTATAGAGGAATTTACCGCCATCATCAATCCTCCTAACGCATGTATTATGGCGATAGGCGCTATTAGAGATGTGCCTGTTGTGAAAGACGGTGCCGTTGTGCCCGGGAAGCGAATGAAGTTGAGCTTGTCCTGTGATCATCGTGTTGTAGATGGTGCTACAGGCGCACAATTCCTGAATACAGTGAAGCAGTATCTTGAGCAACCAATGGGCATGATGCTGTAATGACAGAACCTGATCAGTATATGGGTTCTTGATGCGATGAAAATCGCGCATCTCTCCGACATCCATTTTGGCCGCATCGCGCACCCGCATATTCTAGATGCCCTCTTTGAGGACATTGAAGATGCGGGTGTCGATGTGATTGCCGTTAGTGGAGACCTGACGCAACGTGCGTTACCCACTCAATTCAGTGACGCAGTAGTCTTTTTACGTCGTTTCACCGCTCCGCAGATCGTTGTACCAGGCAATCATGATGTTTTCCCCTGGTGGAAGCCCATGGCCAGACTAAGAAAGCCGGTGGCTCGTTTTCAGGATTATTTCGGTGAGCAACTCATCAGATCTTTTGAGTTGCCGGGTTTGGCGTTACTGGGCATCAATTCTGCCCATGGGCACACCATCAAAGGGGGCAAGATAACGCCGGCAACCGATCGTGCCATTGCTGAGTATTTTGAGAAGCAACCGGCTGGTGTATTCAAAATACTCATGCTCCACCACCATCTTGTTACCATCGATGCACTAAAGCCTCACGATATCTGTATCGAAGGGCCGGCCACCTTTAATACTGCACGCAGGCACGGCGTTAATCTCATCTTATGCGGCCACGTGCATGTATCCCATGTTGAGTCTCCTGATCGAGACAATGCCAAAAATCCAGTGATTGCCAGCGCTGGTACAGCCACGAGCGACCGGGGCCGGCGGACTAACAAACTTCGGAATTTCTATAATCTTATTGAAATTCAAAAGGATCGTTTTTCCATTGTCGAGCGAACGTATCAGCCCGAAGAACGCCAGTATGTAACAGAGAGGGAGACGAACCTTTTTCGTTAAAAAGTGGCCTGAATGCGTCAAAATCGAAGCATTTGAGTTTGTGTGTTTCTGCGGATAATAGCCAGTGCTCGAAAGGCTTGGGTGCCGAGGGGCCAAAAATAGTGCTCCGTCAAAGCCAAAAATCTGTTCTGGATGTTAATTCTGGAAGCACATATTTTTCTATTGGCATGGGTTTTGTTTTAGCCTCGATCATGTTGATGAGCCGGTCACAACTCATTTGGAACTGGCATCACAATAATACGCAAGGCAAGATCTAACGTACTTTCTTTTCGCCCCCCACGAAAAACGATTAGTACTTGACCCCTCTTATTAAATACACCTCTGTCACAAACCACAGAATAGAAAAAATGTCTAATATCTTTCCAAAGGTTCTTTCCTTTACCTTGGGGGTAATGTTTTTCGTAAGCAATTCTGTGTATGCCCAAGTCCCGGTTGCCCTCCCTATAGAATACTATGAAGCACGCGATATTTCGCTGCCCCTCACAGTCGGAGATGTTACTGGCCAGGATGTAAAGGCCTTTTTGCTTACGATGACATACGACGATTCCATTATTGAAATTACCGGTGTAGAAGCGCTGGGTGATTTGGCTGAAGACTTTGCGCTCATCTTGAATATGGACACCCCAGGCCAGATTTCAATTGGTGGTGCACACTATGAACCCCTTCAAGGTGATGGTATATTAATGCACATTACTGGTAAATTCAGAAAAAAGGGTACCACAAACCTGTCTTTGGATTCCTTCTCGTTTAACGAAGGATCTCCGCGGGCTGCGACCAAGAACGGTGAAATCTCAAATACTGTTCAGGTAAGCAATGAAGATGAAGGATTGGTGCCAACGAGTTTTGAATTGCTTGGAAACTACCCAAACCCATTCAATCCTACGACCACAATTCAGTTTGATTTGCCAGAAACAGCTGAGGTTACAATCAAACTTGTTGATATGCTGGGCCGTGAAGCCCTTACTATACCATCACGAGTGTATCAGGCCGGTGCCCAGCATCGGATTGATGTAGACGCTTCCTCGCTGGCGTCAGGTGTTTATGTTTATCAGGTCCGAGCTCTGGGCGCAACAAACACCTATGTAAAGTCAGCAACTATGACGCTTCTCAAATAGGCTCGCATTTCGCGGAGAAGGATGGTGAGACCGGTTGTTTTGAAAGTTAGCCAAGCATCGCCAATCGTGCATGTTGCTCACAAAAGCTGCTTCCAAAAAGCTCAACGCCGGCTCATCCTTCTCAAGCCTTTCTAATCACTATTTCTTGCTTCCCATTCGTCCCTACGCAGGTTTGAAGAGTCATTTTGGTCTCTGTTTTGCTTGGTGTATAACTACTACCAAGCAAAAGTCCCCCAAGATAAAGCTTGAATCCGATCTTCAAGGACCTCAAGGAAGCGCAATCGCAATAATTACCACATTCTAACCTGCTGAAATACTTAAATCAGCCGCTAGAATCTCAGGAATTGTTTTCTTTCCGTAAAGCTATGTGGAGACTTATACTACGGGTTATACCGTTTATTTTATTTGCTCTAATCTTGACGCATCGATCTGCTCAAGCGCAGATTTCTGTTACGCTACCTGATCTGCAGGTAGCCGCAGGTGCATCTGAATTGATTCCTATTACTGTTTCTGATCTCACAGGCCAGGACATCATTTCGTATCAGTTTACAATCTCTTATGATCCGACAATCGTTGAATTCACCGGGGCAGACGTCACGGGCACGCTTTCAGAATCAACTTCAGCGCTGTTGTTTGTAAATACAACTGTGTCTGGGAAGTTAACGGTATCGCTTGCTGAACCCTTGGGGGTTACAGGCGCCGGCGTGCTGGTTAATTTGCAGGCAACGTTTCTTCAGGAAGGTTCGAGTTCGCTTGTTTTTGACTCGTTCAACTTTAATGAAGAAGGATCGGCAGCAACAACCAATGGCCTGATTACGGTTGGTACGGGTACTACAGGATCTGTAAATGTCAGCGTACCGTCTTCTTCTTCAGGAACGGTTGGTGGAAGCCAGCTCTCGATTCCTGTTTCAGTCAATGACGTTACCGGGAAAAATATAACGTCATATTCGTTTACCCTCGTATATGATGCGGCAACCATCGATATTGCCAGCTTCTCAACTGCCGGCACGTTGTCTGGAGCAGCAGCTCCGACTGTGAACACAGGGACAAGCGGGCAGATAACGGTCACCTGGAATGATGGTACACCCCTGACCGGTTCAGGTGTTTTGGGAAATCTACTTGTTAATCCAGTCGCAACAGGTATTTCTACGCTGACTCTTGCAACCATGCAATTTAATAGCGGAGACCCTGTAGCAAATGTGACCAACGGTAGTGTTACGATCAGCGGGGCGAACGACCCGATTGCGGTGAGTCTTCCTGCATTATCTGGAAATGCCGGCACAATCTTGTCAGTACCTATGACTGTAGGTGATGTAACAGGCAGTGGCGTTTCGTCTTTTAACACGACCCTCGATTATGATCAGACACTCCTGCAAGTGAGTGCGGTGAATCAGACGGGTACCATGACCGCTGCTACGGCGGCTACGGTTGATTTGAGTACGCCGGGTAAGATCGGTATTTCCTGGAGCGGTGCGACGTTGTCTGGTGCAGGCACGTTGCTAAACATCAATTTTACATTGCTCGGCGGCGGTTCAAGTCCGCTGACCTTCGATAACTTCTCCTTTAATGGAGGTAACGTGCCGGCAACGACAAACAACGGCAGCGTAACCGTTATCGAAAGTGGTCAAATAGCGGTATCCATGCCGACAAACATCATCGGAGAAATTGGCCAGCAAGTGACTATTCCTGTCAATACAGGAGATTTGACCGGAGAAAATGTACTGTCGTATGTGTTTACGGTAGCTTACGATCCAGACGACATCACAATTACAGGCGCAACCGTCAATGGAACGCTTTCAGCGGGCAATACGGTTTCTGTCAATACAAATACGCCGGGGCAGGTTATTGTCAGCCTGACATCTGGTACACCCCTGAGTGGCGCAGGCGTATTGGTTAACATGAGCGGTACGCTCGTAGGCCCGGGCACGAGTCCATTAAGCTTCTCGTCTTTTCAATACAACGCTGGGAGTCCGGCCGTGTCTACCGTTGATGGTAGCGTAACCGTTCAGGGGTTTGCTACCTATCTGCAAATCGTGCACAACTCATCAGATGCGCCGGCGGTAGATATCTACTTGAATGATGTGAAATACATCGATGGGCTTTCTTACGGGAGTGCTACAGCTTTTTTGGAGCTTACCAATGAGGCTGTAAAGCTGGACGTAGTGAGAAACGATGCCAACGACAACACAAACCCTGTCACGTCTACCAATGTCTCTCTGGAGAGTGACAAAGACTATGTAGCTGTGATCAATGGGTTATATACCGGCTCCGGAAAACAAGCTATTGGGTTGGTATTGCAGGATTCACAGCAGGAATCATCAAATGAGAACTCTGTAGGGCTTAATGTATTTCAAGGATCGCCTGATGCGCCACCCGTGAATGCGTATGTAGTAGATGACTCAGAGTCATATAATCGTATCCTCACCCTTGCTAAGGGATTGTCTTTTGGCGATTCATTTCTGGCTAGAGAATTTGAGCCAGGTGTTTACAATATCGAGATCACGCAGAATAGCGGTGAGAGAATTGGTATTTACCGTGCTGACCTGAGCAGAACAGGCGGAGCAGCGCTTCTATTTATTATTCAAGGGTTTGTTAATCCAATCATTGGGCAGCCAGACCTTTCGATTACGGCTTACGCTCCTGATGGCAGAGCCATTTTTCTGCCTTTGGCAACGGATAACGAGGACGAGTTTACATTGCCTAATGCTTTTGGCTTAGAAGGGAATTATCCCAATCCTTTTAATCCTTCAACCTCGGTTGAATTTAATCTGCCCGAGCCGGCAAGTGTTAACGTAGATGTTTTTGATATGCTGGGACGTCAAGTCATGAGTACAGATCCACAGCCTTTCCAGGCCGGCTCCCGACATGCGATTCAGTTAGATGCCTCTTCGCTTTCTTCAGGCACGTATGTTTACAGAATTGTCGCACACGGCAATCAGCAGATATATACGGAAAGCAAGACGATGACGCTGCTCAAATAAACGTCAGTACGTTGGCTTAAAATCAGCATTTCTTTGTTTGTGCCGGATCTCTAAAGATAGACGTGATTTCAAGACCTTTGAATTTGGTTTTGTGCTTCTCGAACTTTCATGTCTTTAAATTCTGGTTTTGATCAAACAGTACTGGTTTCTGCTGAAGAAGGGAGGCTGATTGCATTCCTGAAGTACAGCAATGTACATATATTGCTGGTAGCCTTTGGGTTGATGGCCGGCACCTATGTACTCACAGGGATCGCACTGAATTACGCAGTGCTCCTTGCCGGCTGTTGCGGCGCATTTCTCGTTTATCAACTCGATCGCTGCTTGCTGGTAAGTGCAGAAGACGAAATCAACCAGCCTGCTCGCGTTCTCTGGGTGCAATCGCATCAGATATATATTTATCTTTCCATTATTTTTTCGATGGGCGTGGGGGGGCTTGCTGCCGTTTCACTTACCTGGCGTGCAATACTTTGGGGATGTTTGCTGGCTGTACTTGGTGTTTTATACCTTCAGCCTGTATTTCCCGGTGGGGTGCGTCCTAAAAGTTCGTGGTATCTAAAACCACTGTTTATTTCAGGAGCATGGTCCCTTGGGAGTGTGCTCCTGCCTGTTTTTGAAGCCGGCCTCACACCAGATAAATGGATCGTTGGATTGGTGGGCTACAGGTTCTTATTTATCCTGCCCAATGTACTGTTAACAGACTGGCTTGACCGCGCCGGCGATGAACTGGCAGGCTTCCGATCTATTGCGATGTTTCTTCGTGAAAAGCAGCTGCGCATCCTCTCTTCTTTTTGCGTGATGGTGGCCATTACAGTTGGTTTGCTGATTGGGTATGGGAATGCGTGGCCGGCGCATTTTTATGTTGATCTGGGGGGGCTTTGTCTCATGCTACTGTTCTGTATCAGGCCATTACGCCAATCTTATTTACTCTATGGATTGGCGCTGGATCTTGTTATTTCATGGCCCCTTGCAACGCTCTTGGCAACGCTATTCTTTTGATCCGAAATTGATAAGCGTAAAATGTGCGCTTTTAAATCTCAACAGATTCTCAGGACTCAATAGTTTCTAAACATAAGAAGTTGTGAAGATTGATCATTTTTCTGATTTAGTGCGTATATAGCCGGCTAAAAGCGGTTTCTGGAAATCTCTTGACTCAAATTTAAATCATTTCAAAATTGAACTGTGCAGATGGTTTACACAACGATTGATAAACTCACATCCTACGAAGGTAAAGCCGTACAACTGAAAGGATGGTTGTACAATAAACGCGGCTCAAAGAGCTTGCAGTTTCTCGTGTTACGCGATGGGACGGGTATGGTGCAGTGTGTTGTGAATCAGGAAGAAGTGGATGCGAGTAGTTGGGAGATTGCTGAAGGGTTGGGGCAGGAGAGTGCTGTGGAGATACAGGGCACTGTTTCGCTCGATGAGCGGCAGTTGGGTGGTGTTGAAGTGCAGGTTTCCGAACTCAAGCTGATAGGTGCTTCAGAAGGGTATCCCATCACACCAAAATCTCATGGCATAGATTTTCTGATGAACAACCGCCATTTATGGCTGAGAAGCCGGCGGCAGTGGGCTATTCTGCGGATTCGCAACCAGATCATCATGGCCATTCACCACTTCTTTCAGAATAGAGGATTTATTCAGGCTGATGCCCCTATCCTCACGGGTAATGCGGTTGAGGGAACGTCAACGCTTTTTGAGATTGATTACTTTGGTGAGCCTGCGTACCTGACACAAAGCGGTCAGCTTTATGGAGAAGCCATGGCGATGGCGATGGGCAAGATCTACACATTTGGCCCAACATTCCGGGCTGAAAAATCAAAAACGCGCCGGCACCTCACAGAGTTTTGGATGATCGAGCCGGAGATGGCATTTTATGACCTCGAAATGAACATGGAGCTTGCTGAAGATTTTCTGGCGGCCATTGTTGAAGAGGTTTTGGCGAACTGTCGCGAAGAACTGGAAATTGTAGGTAGAGATGTTTCTTTACTAGAGAAAATCAAAACACCATTCCCGCGTTTACACTATTCAGATGCCGTTGATTTGTTGAAAAGCGATAAAACCTTCAACATGGTGAACGAGGAGATTGCAGCGCTGGAAGTTGAGGGGCCGAAGTTGAAGGAAGAGCTGGCAGACAATCAGAAGCGGTACGGACAAGTCAAGAAAGGCGAGAAACGGAGAATTGATGCGCGCGCGATAGAAATTAATCAGCGTTTGGAGGACATTGAAGAGCAGCTCAGGAATCTTCCGAAATGGCGCGATTCAGCGCGAAATTTTGAATGGGGCAATGATTTTGGCGGAAGCGATGAAACGCTTATTACCCGTCACTACGACCAGCCAATTATCGTTCATCGTTTTCCGGCTGTTATAAAAGCTTTCTACATGAAGCGCGATCCTGAAGATGACAGGTTGGCCATGGGTATGGATGTTTTGGCACCTGAAGGATATGGAGAGATTATTGGGGGCGGAGAGCGTGCAACAGACTTGGCATTTCTTGAAAGCCAGGTGAAAGCACACAATCTGCCGGCTGAGGTATTTAACTGGTATTTTGATCTTCGGCGTTTTGGTTCAGTCCCGCATAGTGGCTTTGGATTAGGCCTGGAACGCGCAGTAACATGGATCTGTGGCATTCAACACGTACGCGAGACGATTCCTTTCCCTCGATTGCTCGGCCGCTTACATCCTTAATCTCTGTATTAATAATATTACCTAATATCAGTCGTTATTAGATTGGGCGCATGCACATTTTGTGCTTGTTCATTTAAACGCGATACATGTATATGAAATATTTTGGATTCCTTCTAACGACCCTCCTTTTATTCACGAGTATCTTTCCCGCGGCGCCGGCTATAGCGCAAACGGAAAGTAAACTAGACAGGACGATTACAGTCAGTGGAGAGGGTGTTTTGCAGGCAATCCCTGATAAAGCCACCGTAAGATTCGGGATTGTCTCCAGACATGATGATCCTGAAGTGGCCCGGACAGAGAATGCATCTACCTCTAAACAGACATTGAATGCTGTTCGTGAGCTTGGCGTAGATCAGCGAAAAATACGCATGGAGACGCTTCGTTTGCAGCCGGTAAGAGAATATAATCCTGAAACACGCCGGCCGGAAGACAAAGGATATGAAGCGGTGAGGGAATTGGTTGTCGAGATTGTCGACCTGGATGTATTACCGAATTTGATTGCAAAAGTTGTCCAGCAAGGAGCCAACCGACTCAATGGCGTAACGTATGGGTTGCAGGATAGAGAAGCAGTGAGGGATGAGGCATTGGTTGAGGCCGTGACTCGGGCACGATCAAAGGCATTGCTCATGGCTGAGACATTGGATGCGGAACTGGGTATGGTTATGCGTATTGCAGAGCAAAGTTTTTCAATGCCTTCACCTGTAGTAAGGATGTCTGATCAGACAATGATGATGGCAAAAGCAGAGTCTGCTCCTGAGCCAGAAGCTTATGCAGCCGGCGAAATGGAAGTTCGTGCTGTCGTACAAGTTGTTTTTCAATTGAAATGAGTAACTTGAAGCCTCGTGTTTCTGCCCGGAATGATTGGGTTTGAGATCCATTGGCTATCAAAGAAGCTGTTATGAAAGAGACATTGCACGTACCGTTTGAACTGCGCCGATATCCAGAAGATGAAATGGAAGGGCGTGCAAATGAATTTTATGAGATGATGGATACGCGGCGTTCCATCCGCTTCTTTAGCGACGAGCCCGTGCCAAGACATCTGATTGAACGTGCGATTCTAACAGCGAGCACAGCACCAAGCGGAGCCCATATGCAGCCCTGGACGTTTGTAGCCATTAGTGATCCTGCTGTTAAACGCGAAATTCGGATTGCAGCAGAAAAAGAGGAGAAAGAAAGCTATGATGGCCGCATGTCTGAAGAATGGCTTGACGCGCTTGCACCCATCGGGACGAATTGGGAGAAGCCGTTTTTAGAAACGGTGCCCTGGATTGTGGTCTGTTTTGTTCAGCGGTATGGGTTTGATGAAAATGGCGCGCGTAAAAAACACTATTACGTGCAAGAAAGCTGTGGTATTGCGTGTGGAATGTTCATTTCTGCAATCCACAACATGGGGCTCGCCACGCTTACACATACGCCGAGCCCGATGAAGTTCTTGAATGACATATTGGACCGGCCCGTTAACGAAAAGCCTTATATTCTCTTTCCTGTTGGGTACCCTTCGGAGGATGCCACCGTACCTGATTTTGGGCGGAAGCCACTTGAGGAAGTCTCCGCTTGGCACACTGGTGACTAGAGGCAATCATTTTTGGAAAAGAAGGCGGCGTGATCAAAATTCTTGATCACGCCGTTTTCTTTTTTGTCAGCGTGTAATGTAGAACTTGTAATGATAGAAGAGGGGGCCTAGCCAGATCTTGCAAACACAGGGTTACTGCTTCTTTGGTGCCGTGATGATCAACCAGTTCACCTATTGTTTAGGAAACGCTTGCTCCGTAAAGAAATCTTTTTTTGATTCGAGATGAATTGTCATCTGGGAAATTTGTACGAGGAACGCAAAACAGTAACGAATATATCAAGGGGCATCTATATTAAAACGGACAGCCTCTAACCCATAGTACCTTTTAAACGGTCCTTGTTAATGAAGTAGAGTGAGTAAAAGCATGCCAGCATGACACGTTAGGTATAGAAGCCAGAAATATTGTCAGTTTGCATTCTGTAATTAAGGTTGATTTTTCAACCAAAATGAGGGTCGTAAGTATAAGAGGTGATTATATCTGCCGATTCGACCTATCTTGTCTGCTCAATATTTGAACGGCAAGGCTTTTGCTCGAAGGAGGTATTAAGCATGAGTCAGCATCAATCAACATATAGCCCATCTTTTAACGAAAAACTGTCCGTTCGGGAAGGCGAGATTTTACGCCTTGTTGTGCGCAGCTTTATTGATACAGCCGGCCCAATCGGCTCGCGGTTTTTAGCGAAAAGATTTCATGTTGGATTAAGCGCTGCATCGATTCGAAATACGATGAGCGACCTGGAAGAAAGAGGGCTGCTCGATCATCCTTATACTTCTGCAGGGCGTATCCCGACGGAATTGGGATATCGTGCTTTTGTTGATCAATTAATGCAGCCTGAACGATTGTCAGCTGATGATCAGGCTTATCTGCAGTCTACGCTGGAGGGATTTGATGATCAGCCTGAAGTTTTGTTGAAAGAATGCTCCAGAATTTTAGGCCGGCTATCCAACCTCCTTGGTGTAGTGCTTAGTCCGAAGTTGATGAATGGCATCCTGGAGCGCCTTGAGCTTGTGCCGCTTTCATCTTCCCGGATTATGTTTGTTATCAGTTTGGAAGGCGGTTTGGTTAAAACTGTTATTCTCGAACTGCACACAACATTGGGCCGCAGAGATCTGGATGATGTAGTTACCTTATTAAACAGTAGACTGGCTGGGCTCTCTATTGATGAAATCAGGAAAACGTACGCAAACAGGATGCGTGACGTACAAGATGAGCCAACAGGCGTCGTAAAACTTGTACTAAAGTCATCCAATGATATTTTTAGTGATCAGGAAAATGGCCGTGTAAGTTACGCCGGCGCACAAAATATCGTTGCACAACCTGAGTTTCTGGAGCAGCCGAAAGACCTTAAAAACCTGGTTAAACTGCTGGAAAACGAGAATTTCATTGTTGAGCTCCTTGAAAGTGAAACACTGGTAAAGCCTGGTCACGTGAATATCCGCATAGGCAGTGAGATTAGCGCTGGAAAGGTAGATCAATATTCAATTGTTACTGCTCGCTATCGATTAGGGAATACAGAGGGTACGATTGGTGTAATCGGACCTAAAAGAATGAATTATTCTCATGTATTTTCCCTTGTGGAGGGAATGTCTACTCTTCTAACTGGTAGAGATAACGAAAAGAATTAGCATGAACATTATTGGTGATATGGGTTAGCGTGAATGTATTCTAAAGAAGCCCTCTCATAACTTATTCTGCAATAATATTAATAGGCCGCGCACATTTGTGCAAAGAATGATATGGAAGATACAGTAGAGATTTCTGGAGAAGGAGCAGCAAAAGCAGCAGGTGATTCTTCTGAAGAAACGAAAGATGAATCGATTGAGGAAACTGCAGAAGAGACTGCGGAAGAGATGGTAGAGGAAGAAGAAGCGGAAGAAGATATGGAGGTTGAGCGTTTGAAAACAGATTTGAAGGAAACGAAAGATCGCCTCTTGAGGCAGGTCGCAGAGTTTCAGAATTATAAGCGACGTACAGAGCAAGAAAAGACGATGTTGTTTGAGTCTGGAAAAGCGAAGGTCGTGCAGCAGATGTTAGAGATCCTTGATGATTTTACGCGTTCAGTAGATGCGGCAAAGCAATTTGAGGAGCAGGAAGATCAATCAAAAGAAGGCTTTGATCAGTTGAAGCAGGGCGTTGAATTGGTTTTAGACAAGTTTCAGAATGAGTTGAGCCGGCTTGGCGTAGAGCCCATAGAAGCAAAAGGGCAGCCATTCAATGAACAAGAACATGAAGCATTAATGCAGCAACCCGCCCCCGAAGATACTGAACCTGGCACAGTGCTGGAAGAAATTCAGAAAGGATATCGCATGGGAGATCGAGTGCTGCGGCATACAAGGGTTGTTGTTGCAGCCTGAGGAAGCCGGTACATACCTCAAAGTAAATGCGTGATTATTACGAAATATTAGGTGTCGAACGCAACGCTTCAGAAGCGGATATTAAGCGAGCTTATCGAAAGCTGGCGCTGAAATATCATCCTGACCGTAACCCGGACGACAAGGAAGCAGAAACTAAGTTTAAAGAAGCTGCTGAGGCGTACGAAGTGCTATCTACTGCCGAGAAGCGGCAGCGGTATGATCGCTTTGGCCATCAAGGTGTAAAAGGCAATGGTGCCGGAAACGCCGGCTTTCAAGATATTAACGATATATTTAGCGCATTTAGCGATATTTTCGGGAATAGTGGAAGTATCTTCGATGAGGTTTTTGGCGGCGGCGGCCGACCTCGTTCGCGGCGCCGTAGCGGCAGACCTGGAGGAGATCTCCGGATCAAGCTTCCCCTCACCCTTGGCGAAATTAGTGAGGGTACGGAGAAGAAGATCAAAGTTCGGAAGTTTGTAAAGTGTGAGCCCTGTACAGGCTCTGGCGCTGAAGCCGGCAAAGAAGGGTATTCTTCCTGTCCTACCTGTCAAGGGAGTGGCGAAGTCCGACAAGTTACCCGCTCTGTATTTGGTCAGTTTGTAAACGTGCAAACATGCCCTACCTGTCAGGGAGAAGGCCGGATCATTAACGATCGTTGTAAAAGCTGTAACGGAGATGGTCGCAAAAAAGGCGAGGAAACGATTACGATAACGGTACCGCCTGGCGTGCTGGAAGGCAACTATCTTACATTGCGTGGTGCCGGTAATGCGGGTATTCGTGGAGGTAATACGGGCGACCTACGTGTCGAAATTGAGGAAGTCAATAACGAAGACTTTACGCGTGAAGGCCTCGATATCTATTACGATCTGCACATTTCCTTCCCTGAAGCCGCACTTGGTACAGAAGTGGAAGTGCCAACGCTAAAGGGCAGAGCCCGTCTGGACATAGATCCGGGTATGCAATCTGGCAAAATTCTTAGAATGAGAAGTCGTGGATTACCGGAGCTTAATGGCGGCAACAGACGAGGCGATCAAATGGTTAGGATTAATGTATGGACACCTCGTACATTAACGGAAGAAGAGCGGGACTTTTTTGAAAAGTACAGAGAATCACCATCGTTTATACCTCAACCTGAAAAAGATGATGGCAAAAAGTCTTTTTTCAGTAAGGTAAAAGATGTGTTTACTTGATCTACACCGCTTAGCGTCTTTTTATCCCACCAGGTTATATTGACCTAACTGAATGTCTACTTTGATATCTGGAGAGGATTTACGTGCAGTAATGCGGCATGTACCTTCTCCTGTCACAATTGTTACCTTTCCAGGTGCAAGAGGGGCTAAGGGGATTACCATTGGATCTTTTACTAGTGTATCGTTGGATCCACCCCTGATTTCCTTTAATGTAATGCTCGGTTCATCCATGCACGATGAGCTTCTGCATGCTGAAAATTACGCAATACAGATCCTCCGTGAGGATCAAGTTGCATTAGGTGAACGATTTTCAAGGCCAGATCAGTCTAGCAAAGAGCAATTTGAAGGAGTTTCTCATCAAATAGATCATGATGAGATGCCAATGCTTGATAATGTACTGGCTATCCTGCGCTGCCGGCCTTTTAATGTAGTACCAGCTGGCGATCATTCTCTCTTTATTGGTGAAGTACTGAAGGCCAATTCTTTGTCTTCTGGCAAACCATTGCTGTATTATCAACAGTCATATCGCAGAGTAGGTGAGGAGGCGTAGTAAGCGTATTTTGCATACTTTAAATACAATGCTGTGCATTCCACTTTAGCAGATCTTTTGGGTACGTTCGGTGCCTTTCTACTTTTTCCTCTTATTGTTATAGTCCCTGGATTTCTGCTAGGGCATGTTACTAACATTCTTCAATTTCGCAACCGCAGTTTTTCATATCGGCTAAGCCTCGCGCTGTTTATTTCTCTTTCGTGTTGCCCAATTGTTATTTATACCCTCACAAAATTTGCCGGCCTGCAATTGGTGTGGGGCCTGTTGGGAGCTTCATGGTTGATTTTCTTTTACTGGCTCTTTTCAGGCCGAATATTGTCTGTTAAAGATTTCTATAATGAATGGCAGTTGCACGGGCGATTTATACTCTCTGTATTTGCCTGTCTGCTGATTACAGTAGTCTATATTGTTGACTTTGAGGTTGATGGCCGGCTGATTCGATCATTGCTGACCTATGATTATGTAAAGCACACGGCGGTCACAGATGCGATCTCCCGCACAGGAGTGCCTCCTGTGAATCCCAGCTTTTACCCGGGAGAGCCCGTTACGCTGTTTTACTATTACTTCTGGTTCATGTTATGCAGCTTTGTCGATTTACTGGGGGGCAGTTTTGTCTCAGCCAGGCACGCGGTGTTGGGGAGTGTTTTATG
The DNA here is from genome assembly GCA_045106435.1 of Rhodothermales bacterium. Classification (GTDB taxonomy): domain Bacteria; phylum Bacteroidota; class Rhodothermia; order Rhodothermales; family JAHQVL01; genus JBCCIM01. Next base: position 3,269 of record JBGCEN010000282.1, on the reverse strand, counting down.
GGGTGAAGTATCACTTATACTCATTACACTCACTTATTTGAAGCAGCAGGGCAAATTGCTTGTCAGGGGCTTGCTGCCGGCGCATTACAAACTAGGATTACTGTTTTTGCTGGTTACTGGCCTGGATTTTATTCCTGCGTACAGTCAGTACGTTTTGGGCGTCTCAAATGGCATATCTCACCAACTTGTCCCTTCGATTGAATGGTGGAATGATCAAGTTGGTGCGTGGATTAGTGCCGTTTTGTGGGTGCCACATCATATGGGGGCCCTTGTTTGCTGTCTTTTTGCTTTTCTACTGATTAATGATCGGTTTTCGTCCAATCAAATTGAAGACGCAGGAGATGGGAATAGACTGGCGCTGGCGGTAATATCCATTCTTGGTTTAGCGTCGGCTTTTGGGATGTCCATCTGGATCGCGTTCGTAGCCGCAATGACTTTAACAACCTGGATCATTCTTGCCAGACGAATGGGTAGAGTCTCTGAGATTAAACCCTTGCTTATTATAGGCATAAGCACGGCCGTAATATTACTTCCATATATCTTGGATTTGCATGGTGCACAAAGCCTGGAAAGTAATCCGCTGATTTTAACAGTCCGTCCTTTCCCAATATTAGAATTAATGCGCCTTGATATATCGGATGGCGCCATGCTGTTGTTACGATTTGTTGTTTTGCCGTTTAACTATATCATTGAGTTAGGATTCTTTTTATTGGGCGGCCTCTTATATATTCAGTATAGAAAAGGATTTGAGGAAAAATTATCGAGAGAAGAGCAGTTTCTGCTTGTAATGACATTGGTTTCAGTAATCGTATGTACATTTGTCAAATCCAATGTTAAGTTCAATGACCTCGGATGGCGTGGATTTATGTTTGCCCAATTTGGTTTGCTTTTGGTTAGCATGCCGATTGGATTTAGATCCTTAGGCAGCAAGCAGTATGGCAAAGTCATTCTGGATAGGTCTATGCAAGTTGTTCTGGTCGTGTTCATTGTACTAGGCATTACTTCTAATATTTATGAATCCGTAGTTCTGCGTAAGTTTTCGTACGCAGAACAAGATGAATACGGGTTAGCGCTTCGTCGTGCATATGAATGGATAGACAAATCATATCCTGGAAATATTATTATTCAGCATAATCCTGAAATAGAAATCGATTACTTTCACGCTTTGTACGGAAATAGGCAGGTCGCCATAGCAGACACCACGCTCGGGCGGCTCTATGGTATAAATGATTCACTTTTCTTTGGATTTGAACAACCGATTAAAGACATATATTATAGCCGGCTTCGTCCTGATGAGATTGTAGAAATAGCATCTGAATATGAAATTGACTTACTGGTTGTGAAGAAGACGGACCCCGTTTGGCGAAACAAGGCATCATGGGTTTGGGCGTTTGATCCCGTTTATCAAAACGCGTATACTCGTGTGTTTTCTTTAAGCACACTTTCTGAATAAATGGTGTGAAATTCCTCTTTTTCAACAAACAGCATCTTTGCCAGTCAAGTCCTTTTTAGCCAAGTCATTTCGATCGTGACATATCTTAGCAAATGAATAAAAATCAGGACACATTATCTGTTGTAATGCCGGTTTATAATGAGGAAGAAATCATTGAAACAGTGGTGTTGAGCTGGTATCGTATGCTCGAAGCGTTGGATGTTGATTTCAGTATCCGCTGTTACAATGATGGTTCTCGTGATAAAACAGGAGAAATTCTGGACACGCTTGCTGCCTCCTTACCACGCCTTATTGTTAAGAATAAAGCCAACAGTGGGCATGGGGCGACCATCATGAAAGGATATGAAGACGCTTCCAGTTCTGATTGGGTATTTCAGATTGATTCAGACAATGAAATCCTGGCAGATCAGTTTGAGAAGCTCTGGGTTATCAAAAATGATTATGATTTTCTCCTTGGTACTCGCTCGCACGCGGGTTCTCCTCTTTCCCGGCGTATTATTTCCTTCATCGCACGATTAGTAATCAAGGTGGGATTCAGGTCTTCCATCGAAGATGTTAATTCTCCTTTCAGGCTTTTTAGGAGTGAGACGGTGAGTCCGCTTGTGAAACGTATTCCAGCTGATACGTTTGCGCCAAATATATTGATAACAGGACTGGTTTCTGCACACAACCTGCGAGTAAAAGAAGTGGCTATTGAAAATGGGCTTAGGCAAACCGGTACCGTTTCGATCAAGCACTGGAGATTAATCAGTGTTGCATTACAATCATTTAGAGAATCAATTTCTTTTGTAATGCGCTATAGAAAAGGTGATACCTCTGGATGAGCTTGTACTGGTTCAGCGTGAATTGGAATTCTGAGGTTCGCGAGTTAATGACTATGCGGCTTGCCTGAGGCGCTCGCTCCAGAGCTGTTCACGCTGCTGCCGGGCAGTTTCTAATTTACGGTTTCGTTCGATAAATATCTGACCATCACGACCATAGAGTTTATCCATTGGAGCCACATATCCGATCGCACTGTGGAGTCGCTCGTGATTGTAGTGATGGACAAACTGATCGATCACACGGCGAGCTTCTTCGAGCGTAAGTGGCGTCTTGGGGCGGATACATTCCTTTTTCAAAGTCTTGAAGTATCGTTCCTTTTTGCCATTTGATTGCGGGTAGTAAGGAGAGGTTCTCACATGATCCATACCCTTTTGGCGAAGAAAGAGTTTGAAGTCACGCGCGGTGAATTGCGGCCCATTATCGGAGATAATTCGAGGATATACATCCACGAACTTCTCCCGGGCACGCTGCAGTACAATCTCGACATCGGATTCTTTCATACGCTCTCGTAACTCCCAGTGCACAATCGCTCTGCTATATCCATCGAGTATGGAACAGAGATAGTAAAATGTGCTTCGGATATTGACATAGGCCAGGTCTATATGCCAATGCGCATGGGGCTTCTTAGGCTGGTTGAACCCGGTCCCTTTTCGTGAGGGCGAATGTGCCCATTTATTCAGGTATCCAGCTTTTTTGAGCACTCTGTAGGTTGTCGATGCACTTACAGCAGCCACATCTTCATCGAGCATCATATAGGTGAGACGCCTGTATCCCTCCTCCTGATGCCCCAGATAATAGGCAGTGATCGCCTCTCGTTCGCCATCAATGATCCAGTGGCATTTAGGCACTTCGCCTCCATGCCGATTGGGCTGATTATAGCGTTCTTTCCAGCTATAAAAGGTGCTTGTACTCATTGATAACCAATGGAGTATTTCCTTTCGCGGAAGCTGTGTACGGGCCGACCAGTAGCTGATGAAATCAACGACTTCATCAC
>JBGCEN010000281.1:0-55946 GCA_045106435.1 Rhodothermales bacterium | reverse complement strand
TACCCAGCGACGTTAGATACAGCTATGACATGCCGGCCTCAGTCCCTGGCTAAACGCTTCGATAAAAGCCCCCGCACAACGCCGCGCATTTGCCGGGATATCCCCGCGCAAAAGTTTTTGCTCAACAGGGTGTTAAAAGTGGATAAAGCTGTATTGCGATTATACAACGGAGCAACGCGTCACAGCAGTAATTAAGATTCAGAACAATTTTAAATGCAATTGCCCTGGAGTTATTCGTTGTTTTTGATTTTTTCTAAAAGCAAATGATTCTCAGGATTGATTTGAAGTGATTTATTCCACGAGACAAGAGCAGCATCATGATTGCCAAGTCTGACCTGGATATCTCCTAAATGCTCATACGTTGTCGCCGAATTTGCGCCGGCTTCGATGGCTCTCTTAAGCCAGTGCTCAGCCTTTTTCAAGTCGTCTAATTTGAAGTAAACCCACCCGATTGTATCCATATAAGAAGGGTTGCCTGGATCCAGCTTGATTGCCTGATTTGCAAAGTCGAGCGCTTTCTTTAGTGATTTATTTCTTTCAGCCAGGCTATAGGCAAGGTTGTTTAGCACCAAGGCATTTTTAGGTGCCATTTCGAGCGCTCTTTCATAGGAGCTGTCGGAAGCAGCATAGTTCTTTGTTCTGGCATGAAGCAAACCAAGTGCAGCCAGAATTTCAGGCAGTTCGCGATGTTGGGCTGAGTCGTTCTTTAGCAAGGTATAGAACTCTTCAAATTTCTTGATAGACCGGTCATTTTGATAGGCATCCATATAGCCATAAGCAGCAACCCGCAGGAGAGATGTTTGTCCAGGGAAGAGCATGAGGGCCTCGTCCGCAATATCGGCAGCGCGTTTGGGCTGATTGATACGCAGGTATGCCGCCGCGGCCTGCACCCAGATGTCTGGACTGCGCGGATTTAATTGGACGGCTTCATAGAGCAGTTTGCCGGCCTCATCGAACTTGCTTTCTTCAAAACGAATGGTACCCAGTAAGACGATCGCTTCTGCATATGAAGGATCTTGTTCGATGGCGTATTCAAGTAGCCGTACAACTACGTCTAGCGTTTCATTGTGGTCATCTGTACGTGTGTAGAGATGTGAGGCACGGGAAAAGGCAGCTTCCGGTGAACCAGACACCTGCAGGGTGCTTTGCCACAAGGCATCTGCTTTGGCTTTTTCATCAAGCGCTTCATACAATTGAGCGAGCGGAACGATCGTCTCCACATCTGAAGAATCCATGGCTAGCGCCATTTCTAAAAGCTGGACCGCTTCGTCTTCGCGGTTGTTTTGCGCATACAGCTCTGCAAGATTGCGTTTGATGGCAAGATTGGAGGGATTCTGTTTTTCCAGATTTATTAAAGCCTGCTCCATACCGCCTACATCATTCATCTCAAAATATATCTGCAGGAGTCGATAGCTTGTTTGTTGTTGCGGCCCCAGCCGGCCCTCAATGGCTTTGTAGGAGATAAGCGCTTTATCGTATTGCTCTGTTGTGAATTGCAGATAAGCAAGTTGCTCCAATGCTTCGATGTCATCGGGGAATTTGACGGTAATCTCTTTGAGTATTTTCTCCGCTAAAGCAACCTCTTCCAAGGCTATATACAATTCTGCCAATTGGTGATGGTAGAAACTGTTATCTGGCGAAAAATCTTTTGCTTGCGTTGCGTAATAAACAGCAGAGGAGTGGTCTTCCAGCTTTGAATAGGCTTCTGCTATAGACGAATTTACTGTAGAAGACGTAGGAGATAAGTCTAGTGCCTGCTTGTATAAAGCAATCGCTTCTTCATGGTACCCAAGAAAGGACTTGGTTAGCGCCTGTACAACATAACGCTCAATCTGTACTTCTTTTTCAAGCTGAGTACCTGCTGATTGAGCCGCTGCAAGAAGCGGGCAGAGAAGAAAAAGGAAAAAAATCGGTAACCTGAATCTCACTTGGTAATACTGCCTGGCTAATTAAACGAGTTGATCACGACAGAAAGGATGCGAAATAATCTCTTAATAGTATCTCACAATCGTTGCATTCGTGGACTGAGTCGTATTATTAAGTATCTAGTACGCTGTCAGGAAAATAAGTTAAGCTTTGAGGTTCATCGGTACGAGAAGTACGAAATACGTCTTGATTCAGTTAATGGGCTATAGATTGTAGACAGGTTCTTACAATATATCAACCAAAGAAATAGTCTATCACTGAACTTAGATAAAGCATTCTGGAACACGTTAAATGGTCCTTGTTGATGTACTATTAACTTTGCGAAGCGTTTCAACAAGGGTAGGTGTAACATCCATCAGCGATCGGACTTCGTTGAAATAAGAGGCGCTGTTTCCAAGTGCAATGAATGGTACGGGATTGATCGTGTGAGATTTAGTGGATAGATCTTCAATATTGCCGTGATCACTTGTGATAAGTAAAAGGGTTTGTGAGAAGTCGATGTGCTGCATAAGTCCTGCAAAAAAACGATCCAGGGAATGCAGAATAGTTGATGCTTTAGTGATGTCGCGGCTATGGCCGGCTTTATCTGTTAGATAGTATTCGAAGAGTGTAAATGGATGACTGCTTGCTATAGAGGCCAAGCGTTTTGCAGCTTCAGATTAATCTATTGATTGAATCGGCATGTTAAGTTTTTCTTTCCATCCATTGCCGGTTATATCAGCTGTGAGTGCATGGCCTCGTTCCAATTCTGGTTCTTTTCTAATCGGTATGCCGGCCTCAATGCAAGAAAGGGTTGTTACTGTCCACCTGTTTCTTGCGGTAGCGTGTTTGAAAAATGGAGGCGGATATGCATTGGCAAAAGCATTGGGTTCGGGGTGATGCGGCAGTACCCTTTGAACCTGCGTGAATATATTATCCGTTGCGATGACAGGTTTTGAGGTGGAATGAGGGTACGGGCCAAAATGTCTGCCCGCAATTTTAGCGCAGTTCTTTCCAGTAAACAAAGTGGCCTGTCCTGTGCCGCTTTGAGGGAGGCCATCTACAGAAAGGCACGCATCGATAGGCTTGAAAACATGATCAGCATCTTGTACGGGTGTGAGACCCTGGATCCATTGTTGATTTTTGCCTAAAGTGCTAAAAGCCGGCAGTTTGAGTTGACTCAATGGATTAAAATCAGGAAGTTCTTGGCCAAGGCCTACGCCATCGATAAATACAAAGAGGATGTGTAGTGGAAGCTTTGTAGATTGTGGCGGCATAAAAGTATGTTTCGGGGTTCGCTTTTTCAATTAGACCATCTGTGAAGCGGTGGCAAGTAATTTGATGCCTGCTTCAGTTACTCATGTGTCAGGATAATGATTGCATTAAAATAGGATTGCAATAAAATATGATTGCACTAAAATAGGATTGCAATAAATTATGGCGATCTACGCATGAGAGCCATTTGATTACAAATGGACGGTTGCCGTAACGACCAATTAGAAATAGATTTTTGATTGTATGCGTGATGAGATGATAAACAAGTTTCAGGAGTTTCTCGGTCTTAAGGAAAAAGAGAAGGAAGATATTGGCCTGGTATTAAGTGGCGGCGGTGCACGTGCTGCGTATCAGGCTGGGGTATTGGATTATATTTCAGATGCCTTTCCTGATACGCATTTTTCTATTATGAAAGGGGTATCAGCCGGCGCAATCAATACGGGATATCTCGCAAATCATACAGGGTCTTTCAGGGATGCTACTCAATTGATGGTTGAGAGTTGGCAAGACCTATCATTGGATCACGTGTTTCAGACAGAATCAACCTTCGATTTTTTTAGACGGTTGATGAAAAACAAAGATGGAGATAGTTATGAAGAGCGCATCACGTCCTCTATGGCGCATCAGCGGGGATTGCTGGATCCTGCGCCATTAAGGCAATACCTGGCGGATAAATTTCGAACAGACAAAGCAGGGAATCTGACGGGCGTCCAGGAGAACATCGACACAGGAAAGCTGAAGGCGTTTGCTGTTACAACCACGAATTACATGACAGGCCAAACTACAACGTTTGTGCAAGGATGTAATATCGAGCAGTGGGTGCGTCCAAGTAGGGTAGGGGTTCGAACACAGTTAACCGTTGATCATATTCTGGCTTCTGCTGCACTTCCGGTACTATTTCCAGCGGTAATGATTGACGGATCCTGGCATGGGGACGGCGGGGTTCGATTAACAAATCCGCTTTCGCCGGCGATCACTATGGGTGCTGATCGAATTCTCGTGATTTCGACCCGGTATAAACGCACACAAGCAGAAGCGGATGTACCTACGATTAAAGGATATCCACCCGCAGCTCAGATCATCGGTATCTTGATGAATGCAATCTTTTTGGATGCGATCGATCAGGATGCCGAAAACCTTGAGCGCGTAAACGAGCTGCTTCGGCAAATTCCAGAACGAAGCCGAAATGGCTTACGTCCGATCAAATTGCTTATGATCAGGCCGTCTGTGGACATCGGTAAGTTAGCTGGAAAATATAAACCACAATTCTCCGGTGCCCTCCGTTTGTTTACTATGAGCATCGGATCTGACGAGACTAAAAGCCCTGACTGGCTGAGTATGCTTCTATTCCAAAAAGAGTACATGAAAGATCTCATCGATGTTGGTTATAACGATGCTGCGCATCAGCATGACGAGATCGAAGCTTTTTTGGAAGAAGCTGATCAAGTGGGTCAGAAAAAGAATAGTACCATGGGGTAATTGTGGGTCAATTATGCCAGGCTATTTGATTCCATCAGGCGTCTACTTCGTACCCGATTTCTTCTAATGCTTCTGCTACCTTGGGGTATGATTTATCAAACAACAAGATAGCCTCAGCTTGAAGATTGGACCGAGCAGACTCCGCGGTGACTGTGTTTTTAATAGAGCCTTTTGCAAGGGCAACACAAGATTTCCAAAGGGCTGCACGAAGTCCCCATTTACTAATTGAATAACGGGTACTTGTACGTTTGCCATGGCGTTGAACGGAAACTTGCAAATGGGCCAGATTCTGCTTGGCACCTTCTACAAAACTCACACATAAGCCTGGGACGCCTGTTTTAATCGTCTTTGACGACGATTCGGCGGTCCGGTTGGTTTGCTTAGGAGCAGTCCTTAGTTTTTCGTTACGCCATGCCATTGCAGCCTCTAAGGCAGTGTCGCGCCCTCCAAAGACACCATCTGAAAACAACTTTGAGCACGGATTCGACTTTCGCCGGATACGCACCCACCAGCCATGCGTTTTCTGGTAATCAAGGCGGGTAATATGTTTATGCGACATTAGGGCATAGATCACACGGTTTGGTTAGAATAACTACGTTGACGTGTTTATGCCACGTTAATCACAGATTGAGCAATTGAAAGGAGGGGTGTTAGAAAGCCTATTCTAACGGATTTCCAATTTCGTCGGCGAAAAACGTAGCGGGGTAGTACGTCATTTTTAACATAAGAGGGACTGCAAGATAGCAAAAAACCTGATTAAGGCAAGAGGGCGGTTTGGTGTTTTTTTGATAGATAGATGGATGTAGCAATGGATTTAGGGGCGGGAAAAACTTACAACAAGGCTTCCAGGAATATGTCGCCAGCGTCTGGTCTTAAAAAGAAAGTTTGAGAGATGCCGAGGGAAAAAAGGCAATGGATTTCCTGGATGCTCGAATTGTGTTACCGTTACTGTCAGAGACCAGGATCCAGTCTATTACATTGGATTCATTGAACACATTGACAAAGTTCAGCCGGCCTTGAATACCTGTATGGCCGATTTGATGGCTGTAAGCAATGCCCAGATCCCATTGAGTAAATGCTGGCAGTTTCTGGTTTTCTGGTTCAGATAAGTTTAGTGTTTGCAGACTTACAAGAGAGGGGTCTGGCTCGAGATAATCGTAGTAGGCTCTTCTGTATCCCCAGCTACGACTAAATAGCCCTTGCCATCTTATGGTAAGCGTGAGTTGATTGACCAGGGTGTAATCGACTATTGCATGCAACTGGTGAGGTGTTTCCCAGGGCACAGGTACAAATCGGTCATCAAATCTATTGCGCTGTTTCCTGCGTGCAATCGCATAATCATAGTTTGTTCTCAGGTGTAAGTGATCCAGCTTGTAGGCAAGTGAAAGCCCCAGACCATACGAGTACCCGCTAGCATTTTGCAGAAAACTATTGGCGGTATGCGCGATCGTGTTGTTCAAGCGCGTGGTATAATCAAGCAGCGTAAGATTTGGGTGGTATTTGTAGTAGCCTTCCAGGTTGATTTGCACCGACTCATTGGGAATAAACAACAAGCTTGCGGCAGTATGGTAAGCTGATGATGCACGCGTTGTTTTATTAACAGGTATCCAGAATCTGAAGCTGGGCAGAAGGGCCGAGCTGTTGTATGAGGCTACATCAAACTGATTGATAAATTGCCGATACAAGCCGGCTGCTAATTGTACCGCCCATATTTGCCCATTTTCCCGAACAAAATCGCGTCGTACAGAAATTCTCGGCTCAGCATAGAGTCTTTTTTGCAGCGGAATATAGGTGAACCGTGATCCCAGGGTGACACGCGTGTCCTTGCTCAAAGAAATTGCGTCTTCTACAAACGATTGAAGCCGCCAGGAAATAGGTTGCAACTGTCTGTCGGTGATGGACAGAGAGCTGGCGAGTGGATCTATAGAAAGCCTGAACTCTGATTCTGTGTTGATTAGCTGGGCATTTGCAGAAATTATATGACGGGCGCTCGGTGCCCAGTCTATTCCTAGTTGTATGCCAAACTCCCGAATCTCATTAAAGTCGTCAGATAACTCCTCCGTGAATGAGCTATCAGTCCTGGTTGTCAGCTGTGAAGATGAAAGGAAAGGAGAGTCTTCAAATGGGTGTTTGAGTTTGTATTTAGTGGACCACAGGCCGGCTTTGAGAAATGTTCTGTTCCCCTGCACCCATTCGTATCGAATCTGGCTCATGCGATTGGACCAGCTATAAGCCTCAGCCGGCCTGTCATCGTCATCCAGGCTCCTTGAAGCACCGCTGGAGTCACTGAAGCTTATGCCTGTGAACGGAATGGTGCCAATGCCAAACTCATTATTTCCGCTGTATAACGATGCATAGATACTTCTGGCATGGCCAAATCGAATGCGTGTTGCAGCATGGATATCTGAGAAAGACATCTGAAGAAGTGAATCTGCAAAATTGGCCGGGTTTAGTGTTGGGTCCTCAGCTGTACTGGTCAGTGTATTTGCCAAAAAGGTGTTGGGCCGGCTCCAGTCCCTGAAATTTTGCTCAATCTGATTTGGCTGAAATACATCCCATAGCCCGAACCTGCCGGCAACCATCCACTGGGCAGATATGTTTTTCTCCTCACGAATTTTGCCATTCAATCTTCCGTTGAGACTTAAGGGGTCAATCTGAATTGTCGCAATGGATCCATCGCTGGATTGCAAGTCGTGATTAAACTCAATCGAGCCGGATAGGTAACTTCCGTGTCGTGCTTCAAAGCCGGCTTTATGAACGGTAACCTGGTTGATGGCGAAAGGGCTAAATGATCCGAAAAATCCGCCATTCCGGATAGGTATAAATATCGGGGCATCATCCAGGAGATATTGATGCTCACCTGAATCACCTCCCTGAACGTGTACATCTGCCAGCGCATCGCCGACATGAACACCCGCGACAGCATCCAAAGCTTGCAGCGTTGATGGAGTACTGGATGCTGGGGCATTTTGTAGTTCGCCGGCTGAAATCCGCACGGCGCTTAATTCTTTTGACGGGAGCCGCTGGTTTAGGCCATTAATCACGATGGGCGTTGTCAATACGGTCTTCGGAGCCATCTTGATTTCCATCAGATGGTGGCCAGCGGGGTCTACGTACAGAGAATCTGCGCTGTCTTCATAGGCAACATGCGAAGTATAGACGCGATATCTACCTGGCTTTAATCTGCTAAAAGCAAACCGTCCTTCAATATTAGATGCAGCTCCGGTTGATGCTTCTTCGAGAAAGATGGATGCATAGGGGAGTGGCTCATTGGTATTCAGATCCACAACAATACCCGTCAAGCTTCCATGTAGAGGGGCTTCCCGCTTGGGGAGTGTTATAACATAGAGCCCTGAAGATTGCTGGTAAAAATCAAGTTTGGCGCTCGTAAGAATACAGGACAATGCTTCTTTTGCAGAAGCGTTTTCAATATTACAATACGTTGTTTTTTCTTGGATGAGCTCCGATTCGTAGAAAATATCGATATTGGTTTTATCGATGAGTTCGTTTAGAGCCTCGCTGAGAGGAATGTGTACAAGGACAAATGAATATTTGGCTTCCGGTAACGGCGTGGCATTTTTTTGCGCATAGGCGCCGGCACCAAACCGGCTTGAAAGTCCGATCAGTAAAAAAAGAAGAAAAGCTAATTTGGAAAATGGGTGTAGCCGGGATAACACTAAGGCCTCTTGTAATTAATCTATATCAGACGTTAAAGTTGATGTGACGCTCCCTTAGTAAATAGAAATCCCGTTCGAAGTTTCACTGTAGTTCAGGCCGAGTCCCTGACACAAGCTGCTTATAACTGCATCTGACGCTTCCGCTTCTCTATAAATGAAGGTGAACTCTTTTTGGAGCAAGGACTCGTTCCGAAGCTTGATGTCTATCGCAAACTTGCGCTCAAGATCTTCGATAATCACACCGAGTAATTGATCTCTAAAAACGAGGTCATTTTCCTGCCATGCGCTTGCGTAGCGCTGAATGACTGTATCTGCCGGCGATATTTGATCACTGCCGATCGGTACATATCTGGTTTCACCAGGGACAAGCAATACGCTATTCTGGGGTGACTCTGTTGTAGAAAATTTGATGCTTCCTTCTGCAAGACTCACAGAAGTAGCCGGCGCAATGCTGTTTTTCCATGCCTTGACATTAAAGGAGGTGCCCAGGACCTCCACATTTGCGTTAAATGTGGTGAGGACAAACGGGACTTCGCTTTTCGAGATGTCAAAAAAGGCTTCTCCATCCAGATAAACATTCCTCGTATCGCTGAAGCGACGCGGGTATTTAATAGAGGAGCCACTGTTGAGATCAATTCGTGAGCCATCCGGTAGATGTACAGCAAGTTGTTGTCCTTCAGGGGCATACATTGCAACGGGTTGTAACCACCATCCAATACCTAGCGCACCAATGAGAAGTGTTGCTGCAATAGACATCCAGGTTTGCCGGCTGGAAACGAGACGTAGCTTCGTGCGAGTTGGAGCTGTAGTCTCGACGCTCTGACTGGATAACGTAGTGGCAGAAAGCGTTTGCCATACCTGATCGATGTCAGCATTGCTGATTCTGGGGGATTCGTCGGTATTTTCGACCAAATCCCAGATCTCGCTCAGATGACCTTGTTCAGCTTGCGGCACATTGGAAAGTGCTTCCTTGCGTGGGTCACCAGGTATGTGGTTAGCATTTTTCACGATTCCATTCCCTGTTTTTGGAGCTTTTCAAAGCGTTCTCGGAGAAACCTGAGTGCGTGGGTAATATGCGTGTCAATGGTACGCTTGGATAATCCCATTATGTTACTGATTTCCAGGTGGCTGAAGTCGTGGTGCCGGCTCAGAATGAAAGCTTCTGCTCTTCTGGGTGGTAGCTCATTAATCCACGACTTGAAATATGCATTCAGTTGTTTTGCGGCAAGTTTTTTTTCAGCTCCCGGTGCTATTGCCAGCTGTTTTGCGCAATCAATCTGGTTAATTTCGATGGTTTTACCCGTGCCTCGTATCGCATTCAGCGCCTGATTGCGTGCCATCGTATAGAGCAGCGCTTTTAAAGAAACACGAATTTCCAACTGATGCCGCTTCTCCCATAATTTCATGAAGACATCCTGTAAAATATCCAGACACAACGCCTCGTCCCTTGTTATACGAAACGTATAACGCAACAAGGGTTCATGCATGAGCTTGAACAATGCCGCATATGCATCGTGGTCCGAGGCTTTTAGGCCATCGGCAAGCACATCAAATGAAGGAGTGGTTTCTGTCACAGGAGAATATGCACCCGGTGTAGGGAGATTAGTAAAACAGCTTAAATCTAAGCCCTCAATGCATTAGACACGAAGGGAATGAATCATACGTAATCTAAATGCTATAAATAAAAAAACGGCGACTGATTAAAAAATCAGCCGCCGTTTTTGCGATGTCGGTGCTTAATAAGATTACTTGAGTAATGTAATCATCTGTGAGGCCTGGAAGGCTTCACCAATTGCACGGATGATGTATTTGCCACTGGCCCAATCGTTGGCCGTGACGTAGAACTGATAGGGCTGCTCAGACTCGAGTTCGCCGCTATGAAGCAGTTCAACCATTCTACCCTGCATGTCGTAAACGCCGATTGTAACCTGCTGGCTGCTTGCAACGGTAAGGTTGAAGGTTGCCTGTGGGTTAAATGGCTCTGGGCTTGTTGGTGTCATCAAGAAGCTTGATTCCAATGGAATAGAGACAGAAGCTTCAGAGCTGAAGTCAAACGCGCCGTCGAAGTCAACCTGCTTCAAGCGGAAAGACTGCCGGCCTGGACGTACCTGGTCAATAGTAAACGAATAAGAACGCGCTTCAGTAGTTGTACCAGCACCCGGTACAAATGCTACAGCTTCAAAACCGCGGCTTGTCCGTGTCTGTACTTCGAAGCCAGCGTTGTTAGTTTCGCTTGCTGTTGTCCATGTAAGCGTAATTTTTCCAAGGTTGCGTACAGCATTGAAAGAAGAAAGCTCAACTGGAAGCGGATCAGCATTGATGTAGTAGTAGAAATCACCGTCGGTGTTGCCACTAATCACGTCAACGCCGTTGCCATTGTTCAAGTCAACGATCGCTGGAGCTGATTCTTTGGTTGCACCTACATTGAAGCCATCGAGAGGATTGCTAACGCCGGTTACTTCTGTATATGCAGGAGCCACTGTAGAACCTGTGTTTTCGAAGTAGCGGAATCCACCATCTTTATCACCCATTACGAGATCGTAATCAAGGTCATTGTCAATGTCGCCTAGTGCAACTGCTGAATTGGTTGTTGCACCAACAATTGCATTAAATGGATTTGAACCGCCAACCGTTTCGTTAAACGTAGGAGCCATATTGGTGCCTGTGTTTTCGAAGTAGTTAACCGTGCCACTGAATTCACCACTCACTGCGTCGTAGTCACCATCGGCATCAAGGTCTACAAATGTTACCTGAGAGCGGTTACCTACGTCAAATGCACCCATCGGATTTGAACCACCAACTGCAAAAGTTGGCGTGTTCACATCGCCTGTGTTTTCATAGTAAGAAAAAGCACCAAGCTCTTCTCCAATGAACATGTCGAGGTCGCCGTCGCCGTCGATATCAACCAGCGCTGCAGAAGATTTGTCTCCTACATCAACGCCGTCCAGTGGGTTGTTTACGCCTGTTTGCTGCACAAAACTCGGCGTTGTGTTGTTACCCGTATTTTCGAAGAAAGAAATAGTACCTGCTTCGTTGCCGCTGAACATGTCGAGGTCGCCGTCTCCATCAATGTCACCAAATGAAGGTGAGCTGAAGGTGTCGGATGTCATGTTTGGGAAGGGGTTGCCGCCTCCTCCAGGTACCAGTTCGCTGAATGAAGGCGCAAGCACCTGAGCCTGTACTTCGCTTTTAACATCATTCTTTAGTGGATCGTCGTTAGCCTGTACAGGTGCAGTGTACACCATCAGACCCAAAACGAAAAGCATCAGTAACTGACGTGCCATGTTCATTTTTTGATTAGTTAGAGAAAGAAGAGACATAAGTTTTTGATTGGTTAAATAATTATTTTCAGTAAAAAATTGAAAAACGCACAACATGAGATGAATAGCAGTCAATACATAGAAGGAGATCTGCGTATTGCTATTATATCAACCGAAAAAATTGTGCCATAGGGTGTTTAGCGCAATTGCAATGCGTTTTTGTACCCTGTCTGATAAGATGCGACTTATTTTAGCGTGTAAAAAAGAAGCGTAAGCGTAAGAAAATGCGACGATTTGTGGTTGTTTAAAGCCATATGCAATGAGAAGTTGCTAAAGAACGTTTAAAATATCTGTCTCACATTAATACTCGGTACGGTGTAGAATTCACCTCGCAATAAACAACAAACTTCAACTCTGCCAGTTAAGTAGGCACCTTTTTCTTATTTTCCGTCAGTTTTAGCAAAAGGGCAAGATCGGTTGATCTTGTAGTGTAACCGAGTAGTGATTTGCAGTAGTGATTTGTAATGGGGAAAACCACCGATAAAAAAGCGGCAGGCAAAGGCAGTGCAGCTACGCCTGTAATGCGTCAGTATTATAAGATAAAGGAGCGGCATCCCAACGCCATACTTTTGTTTCGACTTGGAGATTTTTACGAGACGTTTGAGGATGACGCAAAGCTTGTCAGCCAGATTTTAGGGATAACGCTTACAAAGCGCGCTAATGGAAAGGCAAGCCATGTACCGCTTGCCGGCTTTCCATACCATGCCCTGGATAATTACCTGCCAAAACTTGTCCAGGCCGGTCATCGGGTAGCCATTTGTGAGCAACTTGAAGATGCTAAAACAGCCCGCAAAATTGTAAAACGTGATGTAGTCGAAATTGTCACACCTGGTGTCTCGTTCAGGGAGCAATTGCTTGAACCCAAACGCTCAAATTATCTTGCTGCTATACATTGGGATCCAAAATCAGGAGATCAACGGGTAGGCTTTTCATTTATTGATGCGTCAACTGGAGAATTCTTTTTAGCCGAAGCAGCGGCCAAGGATGCGAAAGAACTGATTCATGCGATTGGCCCAAGCGAAATTCTGATCGATAAACGCCGGCATGAAGACATCCGCTGGTTGCGTGATATGCAAATGGTCGTAACGCCGCAGGAAGACTGGTGCTTCGGCTACGACTTTGCCTATGAATCGCTCCTCAGGCACTTTAAAACACATTCCCTAAAGGGTTTTGGTGTTGATGATCATAAGCTGGGCATCGTAGCAGCCGGCGCAGTGTTATACTATCTGGGAGAAACGCAGAAAGGGAAACTCCCTCATATTGATCGGCTAAATTACTTTGCCAGCGACGGATTTATGATGCTGGATGCGCAAACCAAGCGTAATCTGGAGCTCATCTCTTCGATGCAAAGTGGGCGGCAGGAAGGTACACTCATACAAATCCTGGACATGACGAATACGCCAATGGGTGGTCGTTTGCTCAGGCAGTGGCTGCTCCGGCCTTTGTGTGATATCGTAGAAATTAAAAAGAGACTTGATGCAGTTGAGGGCTTTGTAACCTCAGATTTTCTCCGTGGACGCATGCAGGAAACGCTCCAGTCTGTTGGTGACATGGAACGGATGGCTGCCCGTGTGTCTACAGGCAGGGCCACGCCAAGAGAAATGGTGGCGCTTAGGACAACACTTGCGTGTATTCCGGAGATTAAGAATATTCTTGCTGATGAGACGGTGTCTTCGATTAAAGCTGTTGCAGGCCGGCTGACTTTGTGCGAAGAGGTTACCTCGTTGGTTGCTGAGGCGCTTGTAGATGAACCGCCGGCTCAATTGGCCGAGGGTGGATATATCCGGCCTGGATACAATGAAGAGCTTGATGAGTTACGCGAGATCTCAAAATCAGGCAAAGACTGGATTGTCAAGCTTCAACAGGAAGAGTCTGAGCGAACAGGTATCCCGTCTCTCAAGGTTGGGTTTAATCGTGTTTTTGGGTATTACCTGGAAGTTACCAATGTTCATAAAGACAAGGTGCCAGACGATTTTATCAGAAAACAGACACTGGTAAGTGCAGAGCGATATATCACGCCAAAACTGAAGGAATACGAGGAGAAGATTCTTACAGCGCAAGAGCGAATAAATCATATCGAAACTTCTTTGTATCAAGAGATTCGTGAGCGCGTGGCTTTGCATACAGCGGCCTTGCAAATGAATGCGCGATTGTTGGCGATGCTGGATTGCTTTGTTTGTCTGGGTGAGGTTGCGGTACAGCACAAATACACGCGTCCCGAGATTCACGAAGGACGGGGCATCGAAATTGTGGATGGTCGACATCCGGTTGTTGAGAAAACGTTGCCTGTAGGAGAAGCATTCATTGCAAACAGCATTTCTCTCGACCCAGAGGAACGCCAGATTCTAATTATTACCGGACCGAACATGGCCGGTAAAAGTGTGGTGCTGCGCCAGACAGGGCTTATCATTTTGCTGGCACAGGTAGGTGCCTTTGTGCCGGCTGAAAAGGCGACGATTGGTGTTGTAGACCGGATTTTTACGCGTGTTGGTGCTTCAGATAATCTGGCTTCCGGGGAAAGTACGTTTCTTGTTGAAATGAACGAAGCTGCCAACATCCTTAACAATGCAACGCCACGGTCCCTGATCTTGTTAGATGAGGTAGGAAGAGGTACAAGCACATTTGATGGGCTGTCAATTGCCTGGGCACTGGTTGAGTATCTACATGAGAATGAGAAAGTAGCCGCTCAAACCTTGTTTGCGACCCATTACCACGAACTCAATGAGTTGAAAGACAGGTATGGCAGAATTGTTAATCTGCGTGTACAGGTTAAAGAGCATAAAGGGAAAGTGGTATTCCTGAGAAAGCTGATTCTTGGTGGCGCTGACCATTCATATGGTATTGAGGTCGCCCGAATGGCCGGCTTGCCAAAGCCATTGATAGAACGCGCGCAAGAGGTATTACAGCACCTGGAATCGCAACAGTTGGAGATACACGGCGGCGCAGAAAAAGACGACGGTGGGAAAGAAGATAAGACTAAACTTCCGACGGGCGTACAAACTGGCGGAGGTTTTAATGCGCTTTCGGATGCCCATCAGCTTTCGCTTTTTCAGATCCAGGATCCTGCGGCCGCAGAAGCGGCTGATGCACTCAGAAAGCTAGAGCCGAACGCAATGACGCCCGTTGAAGCCTTGTTGAAGTTGGTGGAGCTCAAAAAAATCGTGGGCGACTAGGTTTGGGGTTCGTTCCGGGTTTAGGGTTCAATGTTCAGTGTTTTGTATGCAAAAACCTGCATTGTACCATTTAGAACCTGTTGAGATTTAATCTCATCTCTCTCAATTGCGAACCTCAAGTCTCAACAGTTTCTTAGGACTCAGCACACTGATTTTAAGAAATAAAAAAGGGAGCGATGATTCATCGCTCCCTTTTTTTAGTGGTATAACAGAAGAACAGATTCTAACCACTAAATACTAACCACCAAAAACTTCATCAAGGCTTATCAAAGACGATCTTGTCAAAATCACGCCATGATATGCGCGTTTCATCGCCATTGTCGTCGTAGATAAAAATGCCATCGTTATCGTCATCAACGTCGTTTGAATCTCTCAGGTCAAAGTTTCTGCCATCAAAAAGAATGACTTCTGCACTGCTTGAAGAGATTCGCTCGATGGTTCGGATTTTACCAAATTCGATGTCGAAGGTCAGGTCATCCATCTCGCCATCCAGGAATTCCCAGCCACTTGCTTCATCATCATCCCAGCGAATGATGCCTTCGATTGCATCGCCATCTCTTGTGAATACCGTTCCGTATAGCGGTCCGGAGTACCCGAAATCATCAAAGGTAGGGACATATTCAGCTTCGCTAAATGTTACCTGGTCGAAGTCACTCCAATCAACTTCTACTTGACCGAGCATAGGGTCGAGTACAAGAATTCCGCTGTTGTCGTCATTGACATCGTTTGTGCCGCGCAGTACCATTTCTTCTCCATTTTTCAGGATCACAAGCGAACTGCTTGAGCTATTTCGTTGGATGGTGTCGATATTACCGAAGCGTACTTTGCGGCGCCGGCGTTTTTCATCGTTACCGTCGAGGATGTCTGAAGTAAGAACTTCGTCGATGTCCCAGCAGATAAAGCCTGTAAATTCAAGGCCGCCACGCGTCATCAAGGTACCATGCAGGCGTTTGCCATAATCAGATCGTACTGATCTGGGAGCCTGGAAAAACTCAATAAAATCGATGTCTTTCCATTTTAACTCAACTTCACCGCGTTCAGCGTCTTCAACGATGATTTCCCGGATGTCGCTGCCGATATCAGTTGAGCCGTTTTTAAATTCTATTTTTTCACCAGACTGAAGCTCGAGAATGGCTGAGTTTCCGTCTCTTTCGAGTGTGCTTATATGGCCGAACCGTATGCCTGATGTGCGTGTGGAAGAGCCTCCTTTGTTGCTACTGCTGCGGTTTTCTTCGTAAACAGTAACACCAAAAATCTCAATGCGCTTGCCACGATTATCACGGTCGTCGCTGTCGCTCATCCGGCGATCTCTGTAGAATACTTTGTCTCCGTTTAAGACATCTACCCAACTTGCTTCGTTGCGGTCCCATCGGATAATTCCTTCAAATACCTCTCCGTCATCTGTCGTGATCCTGCCATAGATGCGGCCATCTATATCGTCAGCCAGCGTTGTTGCTGCTAGAGGTGTTTCTGCTATCGCCGGAAGGGCAATAAATGAACAAAGAAGTAGAGGGATTATCAGCCGGCGCATGTTCTTCTGTGTTAAAGATTGACGCAAATTCATGTTTAATGTTGTTCACTACGCAAAAGCAGATGCTTTAGTTACATCCTCTGAAGTTTATTTCAATGCCCTTGAATAAGCAGGTATTGAGGCATCGATAATTCAAAGACGTTCATTGAATGTACAGGCAATGTGCGTTCCAATCTGCTTGGATTTAGCTCGTTATGATCTATATTCGGTAAGATTTAAGCACGAAATTTTTAAGACAAATCAGCAGCCAGAAGATAGATGATATACGCTTTTAATGGGATCACCCCGGAGTACGATGATACAAATTTCATTGCCCCTTCTGCAGATGTCATGGGCGACGTTAAATTAGGGGCACGAACAAGTGTCTGGTTTAACGTGTCAATCCGGGGAGATATACACAAGATACGCATAGGGGAGGAGTCCAATATCCAGGACAATGCAGTCGTGCACATCACTGAAAAGACCGGGCCTGTCTTAATTGGTAACCGGGTAACCGTTGGGCATGGTGCCATCGTTCATGCTTGTACCATCGAAGACAATGTCTTGATTGGCATGGGCGCCATCATCCTTGATAATGCTGTCATAGGCAGTGGTAGCATCGTCGGAGCCGGCGCATTGGTTACTTCAAGGACTATTGTACCTCCCGGATCTATGGTTCTTGGCTCGCCGGCAAAGGTGGTGAGGCCTTTGCGCGAGGAAGAAATCGCAGGCATTGGGAAGTATGCAGATAATTACATTAAGAATAGCAAAACTTTCCTTTCACCTGGAGCCTTCGCGCGAGTAGGTTGAAAAGTTTTCAGTAATCAGTTTGCAGTAATCAGTTTTCAGAAATAATTCTTTACTGAAAACTGATCACCGATTACTGAAAACTGAAAGCCCCTACATTTCGTAAGACGTTACATAGGCTTCTGCAACGTAAAACTCGGGCAGGCCGAGTTTGTTGAGTGCATCCGCCGTGGCGCGGTTTCTGTCTCTTGCTCTTTCCCAGAACTCTCTAGCATCCGTGGCGCCCGGAAACATCGCGCGGTCTTTCTGGCTTTCGTGCTTGAATACAGCTTCTATTTTTCTGTCCAGATCAGCCTTTGACATCGGAATGAAGACGTCCACTTTGTGGATCTCCCATTCCTGCCACGCGCCGCGATACAGCCAGACCAGCGGTTGATGCTCCGAAGTCGGCGCATACTGGATCGCCTCGGCGGTTACGTTCAGCTCAGATGCATCCACAATTCCACGTTCTTTACGGTAGCGCGTCAGGGCTTCCCTGATGGCATCGTAACACATACGATGGGTACCATGCGGGTCCGATAAATCGCCGGCTACAAAGATATGGTGTGGCTGGATTTCATTGAGCAGATCTAGCACGACCTGCACATCAGCTTCGCTGATCGGGTCTTTGCGTACCATGCCTGTTTTGTAAAAAGGCATGTCCAGGAAGCGTGCATCATCAGGGGTGAGGCCAATGACCTCTATGCCGGCGATGGCTTCTGAATAACGAATAAACGCTTTGATTTTCTGTACTTCCTCGATGTCAACTTCGCCGGCGCGTTTCTTCTCGAGAAAATTCTGAATGCGTTGACTCTCGCCATGAAAGTGTTTCAGGGCTTTTTGATCTATCCCAAACACTTCCATGCTCATGTCAACAAATTGCAGATATCTGCGCACGTCCGCATCAAAAACAGCCACTGACCCATTGGTCATGTAGGCTACAGTGACATCGTTTTTGTTTGCAACTACCTTGTCAAGCATTCCACCCATCGAGATGACATCATCATCCGGGTGCGGGCTGAAGCAAATGACCCGTTTCTCGCTGAAAAGGTGTTCATGATACACAATGCGTTTACGCAGATCTTCAAATATCTTTCTGCAAAGCGAATCTACATTTGGATTGGCATAAACAAGGCTGTGGAGCCGGTTGTTGTAAAAATCAGCAGAATCGAGTCTGAGAATCGATTTCTCAACCTTTTCTGAAAGCCAGATTACCGCCTTTTTGGTCAGGTCATCATCCCAATCTACATCTTTTACAAGCCAAGGTGTTTTGATGCGGGTAAGCTCGCCGGCTGCCCCATCATCAACCATGAATGTGGTGTTGGGGTGGTGTTGAAGAAAAGAAGCTGTGATAAGCTTGTTCGGTTCTTCTTCAACAGCGCGTTGAATAGTGATGGCTTTGTGCTCACCGGTAGCCATCAAAATAATTTCACGGGCGTCCAGAATTGTATCTACACCCATCGTAATGGCTTCGCGGGGTACGTTTTGCTCACCAAAAAAGCTACTTGCAGCATCATTTCTGGTAAGTTCGTCCAGGGTAATCAGTCGTGTTCTGGTTGATGAACTTGAGCCTGGTTCGTTAAACCCTATATGTCCGCTCCTGCCGATTCCCAGCAAAACCAGATCCAGGCCGCCGGCATCCAAAATGGCTTGCTCATATTCCTCGCAGTGCTGATTGATTTTGCTGCGGGGGACCTGACCACTCGGGATATGAATCTGGGCATCCGGAATGTTTACATGATCAAAGAAGTTCTCAAACATAAAGCGGCGATAGCTTTGCAGCGTATCTGGCTCCATGGGATAGTACTCATCCAGATTGAATGTAATAACATTGGAAAGATCAAGCCCCTCGTTTTTATGCAGGTCAATAAGTCGCTTGTAAACACCGATAGGCGTTGATCCGGTAGGGAGGCCCAGAACCAGATTTAATCCTTCTTTTCTTCGTGTCTTAATCAAGCCGGCAATATAATCCGATACATTTGCCGAAAGATTGGCAGGATTGTCGAATATTTTTATGCGGACTCTTTCTAGGTGGATGCCAGATTCAAGGTTCAATTGTGATGGTGGGTCACTTTTGTTGTCTTTGGCGAGGTACATAGAGGGTTTGGCTTAGAGCAAATTAATGAACAAACAATATTTTCAGCTGCAGTAGCTTTAGCTATTATAATCAGCGGATCATGCATCTGCCTTAAAATATTGTTCAACTGTTATTGAGGGCGACCTAACCGATAGATGCGTCCGTCAAATGCACATATATATAGTTCATTGTTCTGGTCAACTCCAAATGAAGAAATGTGTAGATTTGTGTTAGAAAGCTCAGTATTTTCTGTCACATTATCTCCATCCATTGTAATCATCCAAATTCTTCCAGATGAGAAGTCTGCATAAAAATACTTGCCAAAGAACTCAGGAATTGCAGATCCTCTATACACATAGCCTCCAGTAACCGAGCTTCCACTGGAGCGTCCGTAAGCTATGATTGGGTCGATTAAATCTTCTGCAGGGCAATTCTCATCGGGTTCAAAGCACGTTTTACCTTCTCTGTAATTCCAGCCGTAGTTGCCACCGCTGTCTATTTTGTTGATCTCTTCAAATTCATTCTGCCCTACATCGCCGGCCCAAAGATCGCCTGTGTCGGGATCGAAGCTTATACGCCAGGGATTCCGAAGTCCGTAGGCGAAAATTTCAGGTCGTACGGGGGCGCCAAGTGCTGCAAAGGGATTGTCAGCGGGGATGCCATAGTTTTGGCCTTCTTGCTGAACGTCGATGTCTATCCGCGCAATGGTGCCCAGTAAAGTGCTTCTATTTTGTCCGTTTTGCATAGGGTCGCCGGCAGATCCTCCGTCGCCTATAGCAATGTAGAGGTAGTTATCAGGGCCAAAGGCAAGCTGTCCACCATTGTGATTGCCGTAGGGTTGGTCTATCTCGAGAATGATCAGTTCGCTTGTGTCATCAGCTTCTTCCGGGTTCTCCTGGTTTACTGAAAATCTTGAAATGACGGTGCGCCTTGGATTTGATGCTGTGTAGTTGACAAAAAAGTATCCATTGGATTCATAGTCCGGATGAAAGGCAAGCCCAAGCAGCCCTTCTTCGTTACCATTGTCTCTTACCCGTTCACGTATGTCGAGAAAAGTTTGCGCAGCTGATACCTGTGCGTCGTTATCAAAAGTTTTGATTATGCCGGCTTGCTCGACAACATAAAGACGATTGCTCTCATCTCCAGCGTGCTGGAGATCAACCGGACGCGAAAAGTTCAGGTTTGGAAAGGCAAATTCGAGAGACTCGGAAGTTTGGCTACAGCTAATAAGCACGAACAGGGCGAGTGTAAGCTGGGTTGCAAGAGGGAGGTGCTTCCAGCGAAATTGAGGGCGATTGATTTGATGTTTCATGGAGTAATTTCTAATTCTTCGTTCAGCGTACTAACGCACTTGACAAAACTTGCGATCCAGTAGCACAGTCCTTTTCTTCGTAACTCCGCACGCCTTCCATACGTTAGGCTATTAGCGAAGATATAGCGATATTTTTAGTTCTTAATGTGTTTCGTACACAGGATTCATTACAAAATCCCACCTTGGCAAGTTTTGAATACTCTTAGCCGGCTCCGGGAATCTGCAGGGAGATAATTATTTTGACCTT
Source organism: Rhodothermales bacterium (assembly GCA_045106435.1). GTDB lineage: Bacteria > Bacteroidota > Rhodothermia > Rhodothermales > JAHQVL01 > JBCCIM01. The sequence continues at coordinate 35,185 of JBGCEN010000281.1, read as the reverse complement.
GTTTGGTTATTATGTCTTCTGCTATATTTGGGCCGCTTTACATCCACCACGTTACCCTTAAATACAACCAAATTCTAAAGCATACTATGCGTTTTGCTCTTGCATTGTGTTTCATTGTGTCGTTCCTCTTGATGGGCGCACAGGATTCTCGCGCGCAAGCCGAGGTTTCAGCTTACTTAACAGAAATTCACGAATTGGCAGAAAAAGTATTAGCCGTCAGTGAGGAAGCAGCGGGCGCTGCCGATGTTGCTGGTGTAAAATCAAATGCCAATTCAGTATTCGAAATGGTCTGGGGATCCGGATCCGGGCTAGGAGAAGAGGACGATAAAGGTGCAGTGCACGTACATGGCTGGAAAACCAGATGGCAAGTGGACAATGGGTTTTTCGATGAAGCGTTTGCTGAGCGATATGGTGTTGTGCCACCGGAAGTCACGGATATCAAAACATTGGGCATGATGGGACGTGGCAGGGCTGCGCGTAAGATGATGCAGGAAATCCTGGATGGCGACAGCGCCAGCATGATGCAAAAGAAACACGCAGAGGCAGCCATCGCATCTTTGAATAATGTGATTGGATGGATGAAGATGGACAATGGTGTTACCAAAGGAGAATTGCAACCTCGCGTTGACTTGACGCGCGAATGGGATTCTCCCTCAGAGTTTTGGTTGTCTACATCAGATACAGGTTGGCTGCTGGAAGTGTATTCTCAAGCAATCAATATCATGAAAGTAGATTACGCCGGCGACGTAGACGAAGCCCGGAAGCATGCAAGAGGCATGGCTGATCTCGCAAAACGTGTGCTGGAGGGGCTGGATGCCAATAAAGATGGCGTGGTAAAGGCAGAGAAAATGGAAGGCGGACTGAATGCTGCACTGGAGCAGGCACAGGCCGGCGGATTTGTAGGGACGTGATCTTCGAGTGTTATAGCAACCAGTAAACCACCAATTTGCTTACGAAGCTGTACGATCAACCTGATGTCGAAAAGAGACACTGATCGAATGGCTGTATAGAATTAGATAGAATAAATTAAGTAGCATGCGTAAAGCCTTAAATAAACACTCGTTATTCGCCTCGCTTTTAGTTGCGGGGCTTTTAGTCACCGGAATCGGATGTTCTTCTGGGTCTAAAATGGCCAGCGAACCCCAGGCAGCATCTGATACATGGATTCAGTTGTTTGATGGGACCAGTACGGAAGGCTGGGAAATGACCGGACCTGGTGCATTCACACTTGGAGAAGACGGTACAATTACTTCGCAAGGAGGCATGGGGCTGTTCTACTACAAGGACTTAATGCTGAAAGACTTTGAGCTGGAGCTGGAATGGAAATCTACCTCTGCGAAAGCAAATTCTGGCGTTTTTGTCAGATTTCCAGATGCACCCGATCCTTGGTTTGCTGTAAATACAGGCTATGAAATCCAGATTGACGACAGCCAGGATCCCATTAAGCAGACAGGCTCGATCTATGACTTCTCTGCTCCATTTCATGCTGCGTCTAAGCCGTTAGGTGAATGGAATCATTATAAGATTGAAGTCAAAGGCCAGCGGTACAAAATTTATTTAAACGGTGAGCAGGTCAATGATTTTTATGGAGATCGTTCTCTGGAAGGAATGATTGGCCTTCAAAATCACGATGATGATTCAAAGGTGTCATTCCGGAATATTCGGGTTAAATCTTTGGGTGACACCAGCTCGCCTGCGAGTTTGGCTGAGCATTTCGCTGTAAGCGAAGTGCGTGATCCAATCAATGTATTGATGATCTCAACGACGCATGGTTTTCGCCACGGGCCGGCCATTGATATGGCAAAAACTGTCATGGAAGAGCTGGAGACAACAACGGAGTTTAATTTCGATGTTACTGAAGATGTATCCGTGCTCACCAAAGAAAACCTGAGCAAATACGACCTCTTGTTCTTTTCAAACGCTACGCTTCGTTTAAAATCTGAAGCAAAAGAAATTGCTGCCTCAAATGGCAGTATTACAGGAGATTTTGGTGTGTGGAATTTGGTTGTATCTTCGCCGCAAGGAGAGGTTACCGGTACAGCAGGTATCTCTACCACGGATGATGGGTATGAGGGGAAAGTAGAATTTGCTCAATTTCCGGGCGTATTGCCCCTCGCGGATATCAGCGTAGATGGCGACAAACTGTCTTTTAGCTGGGACGGTGGAGAATTTGGCAAAATTGTAGCAAAAACGACAATGGATGGCGCCGACCTGGCCGGCACCATTAGTGTACAGGGTGGAGAAATTCCGATTCTTGGCACAAAGGTTATGCAGTCGGGCGGTAGCATTGCGGGGGCGTGGGCCGTTGAAGCGGCTGCGCCAGATGGTACGATGAACCTGATGCTTAATCTGTCGGATGAAGACGGGTTGTCTGGAAACATCGCATCTGATCCGAATCAGAATCCAGCTGAACTGATGGATCTCAAAAAAGAGGGTTCTACACTCACTTTTTACTTTGAGACGCCTGACTTTGGCAGGGTTGATGGAAAAGCAGATGTAGCCGGCAATGCCATCACTGGTCTGTTTACTGTTGGCGGCAGCATGGAGGTGCCCTTTAAGGGAAGCAACGGCGATATGGTGTTGGAAGAAGGTAAAGAGCTAGTGAGCCAGATGCAGCAAGATGCAGTGATGGATTTCCTTGCGCAGGGTAAAGGTGTTATCGGCGCGCATTCGGCGCTTGATGCATTTTACGATTGGGACGGGTACAAAGAAATGGTCGGCGGCGGCTTGTTTGAATCCCATCCATGGACGCAAAGTGTTCGCGTTGTAGTAGAAGAGAAAGATAATCCGGCTGTTGCGCATTTTGGAGATTCATTCTCTATTCGTGATGAAATCTACGTGCTGGACGAAAACCCGCGCTGGAATTCTAAAGTGCTTCTGTCGCTTGATATGGATAGCGTAAAGCCAGATGGGGATTCTCGTGGGAATTATCGTAACGACTTCCCGATTTCTTGGTTGCGCGAGCATAACGGCGGGAAGGTATTCTATACAAAACTCGGGCATTTCCCCGATGTATGGACAACGCCTGATTTCCTGCAGCACTTACTTCAGGGCATGCGCATGGCAGCCGGCAGGATTGAGTCAGACTTCTCTGGTCATCTTGTAAAAGAAACCATCGCTGACAATGTCTGGCCAGATGACATCGCTGTTGATGATGAAGGCAATGTCTGGATTGCAGAGCTGACAGGTAAAGTACATCGTTATGATGCTGCATCCGGAGAAACCAAACTGGTAGCAGAACTACCAACGACAGACCCTAAAAATATCGAGCATGGATTGTACGGAATCGAGGTAGATCCGAATTTCTACAGTGGGGAGCCTTACGTATACATGTTCTACGCTGAAAGAGAGTCCATCATCAACACCCTTTCGCGTTACAAATATGAAAACGGGGCCATAGACCTGGCTTCCGAAGAAGTGATTCTGCGGGTGCCTACAGAGCCTCAGTGCTGTCATCAGGCAGGTGACATCGATTGGGGCCCAGACGGCACCTTGTATCTTTCTACAGGAGATACCGGCATGTCTGAGACGCGTCCTGATTGGGAGTTGACAGAAGAAGAACTAGAAACATTTAAGGCTACGCATAATCTGGAGGAATTCCAGTGGTCTCGTCTGGTGGATTCTGAACGTACAGCCCAGAATTTGCAAGACTTGCGTGGCAAGATCTTGCGGATCAATAAAGATGGAAGCATTCCCAAAGACAATCCTTTTTATGGTGAGCCAGGTGCTCGTTGGGAGGTTTATGCCTATGGATTGCGTAATCCGTATCGTTTCAAAGTTGACCAGGAAAATGGACAGCTTTACATCGGCGTTGTAGGCCCTGATGCACAGTTTGACTATGATGAGTACAATGTGTCAGTCAAGGGTGGGGAGAATTTTGGATGGCCGAGAGAGATTGGCCGGCTCGTTTACAATGAGTGGACACCGGACATGATTCCTGATTATGCACCTCCAGCATGGGAATATACCTATGAAACGGGCGGACGCTCTGCTTCTGGTGGTCCAATTTATCGGCATGAAGGAGAAGGCGCATTCCCGCCAATCTTCCAGGATCGGATTTTTATGTATGATTGGGCGAGAAGTTGGATCAAATATGGCAAGCTGGTTGAAGAGGAAGTTGTTCTGGAGAAAGCCAACGGTGAAAGCTACAAGATGATGACCCAGCGTATGGTAGATGTGAAGACCTTCGACATTCTAAGAGGCACTCGGCCTATTTCTATGGAGCTCGGTCCAGACGGTGCTATCTATGTTGCTGAGTTTACTGGATTCTGGTATGCCGCGCCTGGCTCAAAAGTGACCCGGTACAAATGGGTTTCTAACAAGAAATAAGCGATAATCAACTGTGCTCGGGAACGCAGTACTGCGTAGATGCATTCTCAATGCCGGTGCCCTTAACCTAGATTTTAAAAGATGAAAATATCGAAGTACTTACCAATACTCGTTGTCTTATTGCTGCTTAGCTTTGTAAGCACAGCGTTTGTATTTGAAACAAAACAACCTGTTCATCCAGAAAGTGGTGCTGCTGTTGCGGAAGCAGATCTTGTATTGGATGGTGAGGAGATTTACATGACACGTTGTCTTTCTTGCCATATGGCTGAAGGACAAGGCGTACCGGGTGTCTTCCCCCCTTTGGCTTCCAGCGAGTACGTTGCTGGGGATAAAGGGCGCGTCATTCGGATGATACTTAACGGGTTAAGTGGTGAAATCACCGTAAATGGTGTTACGTATAACGGGATGATGCCGCCGTGGGGTGGATTTCTAAACGACCAGCAGGTTGCCGAAGTTTTAACCTACGTTCGCAGCAGTTTTGGCAACGAAGCTGATGCCGTTACTGAACAGGAAGTGGCTCGCGTGAGAGCAAAAGTGGCTGACCGCAAAGAGACATGGACGGTTGAAGAGCTGAATAAAGAGGAAAATCTCGGTATTCCTGAAGGTGATTGATCAGCAGGCACTTTCGCATGCCATCGCGGAAGTTGCAAGTAAATGGATTGAACCAACGTATCCTCAACGACGCTCTGTTGTTGAGGATACGCTTGTTCTAGGCAATCGCTTTACAGAAGAAGCCATGTCCTTTGCCATCAACCAGCAGATGTCTTTGCTGAATGAGGGGGCACTGCTTGAGTGGGTAAATGGAAGGCGTGTGAGCGATTCACAACTAATTGGCGTCCTAAACGCCGGCAATATACCCCTTGTTGGGCTGCAAGACTGGCTCGCCGTGGTTTTAACCGGCGCTGGATACCGCGGCGTGCTTTCTTCGAAATCGCCCTTTTTCTTGCCGGCTTTTGCATTGGATGTCGTGGATCTTTATCCAGATCTGGATATGGATTTTGTTGAATACGATCCTCTTTTCGATCAAGTAGACGCCGTGATTGCCAGTGGAGGTGATGAAACGATTGCAGCCGTTCGAGAAAAATGCATAGAAAATGACTTATCTGAAAAACAATGCCTGTTGCGAGGCCATCGATTAAGTATAGCGCTGTTAACGGGGAATGAGGGCGCTGCAGATCTGGAAAACCTGGCGGAAGATGTTTTGCTACACGAAGGGATGGGATGTAGAAACGTCTCAATTATATGGGCACCCGAAAATGTATCACCAGATCCATATTTGGATGCTTTTGCCGTTTTTCGGAGCGTATTCCCGGTACATACACGCACGCCGGGGTCATTGAAAATGAAGCAGGCATTTCTTGCAGCAGTTGACACGCCGCACGCATATGGAGAAGGCATGGAATTTCTCGTAAGCAAAGGAGCACCAGAACAACAGGAGCCAGGGCACGTTCGTTGGGCCGAGTATCGAACCGAGAAAGAACTTATTAGTTGGATTGAGAACCACAAGGATGAAATTCAGCTGGTCTTAGCCAATAAGCATACGTTAAATCGTTTTAAGAACATCACTGAATTGGATATCCCTGATGTATTACCTTTAGGTGATGCACAACGCCCATCGTTGAACTGGTGCGCTGATGGAATTGATACAATAGCCTTTCTACAAGCGCTTTAATACTGTTTTTGTAGTAAAGTGTTAACCGGTACAGTTTGATGCGTATTAAAGAGAAGCAAAAAGCAAAGCAACAGGCAGCCGATAATTCTGTAAAAGAAGAGGCTGCTAAAATAGATCGCATCGCAGGCCATACAACCGGACTGGTTGAAGACTTAAAGTCTTGGTTTGAGCTGAAGATGGAGTTTGTGCTGTTAGATTTTAAAGAAGAAATTAAATCCACTGGTCTGCAGTTCGCATATCAGGCAGGTTTTTTTGCTGTTCTTCTGTTGGCAGTGTTGTTTGGATTGACTGCATTATCGTTCGGGCTTGGTGCTTGGCTTGGTCATCCTGGCTGGGGATTCCTTTCCGTTACGGGATTGCTTGTCATTATCGCTTTAATTGTCAAGTGGTGGGGGGATCGTGCAAATGCCAAAAAAGGAAAAGTAAAGTCATATTCGTATAGTGTAGAAGAAGAGCAACGAAAACTATCCGAAAATGAAGCTTCTCAGCCTGTCCCGAAAGAGTTAACCACGAAAAACTAGACTCCGTATTTAAAGCCGGAGCTTACCCCTGAAAAACATGGAAAAGATCAGCAGTAGGGATGCTGTTGCTTCCCGACTTAAGCAGAAAGAAGAAGAGATAAGCAAGCGCATTGAAGCACTTCAGGGGGAAATGACCTCCACGGGCTCCGATGTGAAGAATTATCTTAAAAAGAATCCATGGGTGGGTTTAGCCGGCTCCATTGTAGCTGGAATTGCGGTGGGTTTGATCGCAGGTAAAAAAAGTGCGAAGACGCGCCAAAAAGAATTAGTTGATACTTATATTGAGCGGCTCACAGAAGTAGCACGCGAAACGGGTGCTTCTGAAAGGGAAGTAGGTGCTTTGCTGCGTGAAGCCCTGCGAGAATCAGCTCCGCCCGCTGCTTTTGCAGAGCAGAAAAGTAAATCAAGCGGATTAACTGGAAAGCTCTTTGGCATTGGCCTCGAAATGGCCATGGGCTTTGCCAAGAAGTCTTTTTTAAACTTTCTCGATGAAAAGGCTGCTGCGGCTGGTTCAGAGATAGAAAAAAAAGACGATAGCCAAAACTGAATATCCTGCGCATTAGTGAACCGGTCTGTTTTCTTGAAGATTTACAAGAAACATCTTCTTGTAAATCACTTGACAAGTAAGCAGTTCTCACCTTGCGTTTCTTATATATGTTAACGATACGGTATAGTTTAATGCGTGTGCTCGTGTTTGGTCCTCCTGGAGCGGGAAAAGGTACACAAGCCAGTTTACTAGTTAAAAAATATCACTTGACGCATATTTCTACGGGTAATATGCTGCGTGAAGTGATAGATTCAGATTCTGAGATGGGTCGTATAGCGAAAAGCTATATTGATCAAGGCAGGCTTGTACCTAATGAAATGATTCGGGACCTGACAGAAGACGCAATTGCACAAGCGGGTTACAATAGATTTATTTTAGATGGCTACCCTCGAACTGTCGAGCAGGCTGAGTGGCTGAAACTGTTTCTTGAAAAGAACGAAATTGACCTGAGCGTGATAGTGAGCTTAAAAGTACCTGACGAGGTCATTGTAGGTAGATTGAGCAAGCGGCGTGTACATAAAATTACAAAGGAGAATTACCACCTGGATTACAATCCTCCGCCGGCCGATCTGGATCCCGATCTCCTGATGCAAAGGCCAGATGACAGAGCTGAGGCAATTAGAAAACGCCTTTCCATCTACCATCGACAAACGAAGCCCGTAGAAGATTTTTTTACGAGCCATCCGCACTACTTAAAGATAGATGGTACGCAGAGTTTGGAAACGGTACAGTCTATTATTGCTGAGAAGATGGCGGGTCAGCCTGTGGTCGAGCCGGTTCAACAAACAGAGGAGCCGCAATAGTCCCAGACTGCTACAGTCCCATTAGAATTTTACCCCATAGATGATTCCTGTTGAGTATGCCCGGCCTGCACGGGACTTTATTGATGAACTGCGCGCGGATGTAGAAGCGTCGCTTGGTCAGATTATTCCACACCTTGAGCCGGCACTCTTGTATGAGCCGGCAAAATATGTATTGTCTGGTGGAGGAAAGCGACTCCGCCCCGTTTTGCTTCTCTTGACCGCAAATGCGTTTAATGCTGAAGTAGAAGAGGCGATGCCGGCTGCACTTGCGGTTGAAGTGTTTCATAATTTTACCCTCGTCCATGATGACATAATGGACAATGCATCTACCCGTAGAGGCAAACCCACTGTGCATGAACATTGGGATCCCGGTACCGCTATATTGTCTGGCGATTATTTGATGGGATTGTCTTACGAATTGCTATCGCGTACAGGCGCCGGCGATATTTCAGAAATGCTAAGAGTGTACCACCACATGGTACGGTTGCTTTGCGAGGGACAAGCACTCGACAAAGCCTTTGAAACGCGCTCAGATGTTACAGTCGACGAATACATCTATATGATTGACCGAAAAACTGCTGCGCTACTTGAAGCAGTTTTTGAAATTGGCGGTATCGTTGGTGGCGTTGGACACGAAGAGAGAAACCGGTTGAGCCTGCTCGGCAAAAGTGTCGGCCGGGCGTTTCAAATCCAGGATGACTTGTTGGATATAACGGCCGAAAATGCAAAATGGGGCAAGAAAGTTGGGGGAGACTTGATTGAAGGGAAGAAAACCTATTTGTTGCTACGTGCCATCGAGCGTGTTGAGGGACCGTCGAAGTCTTTCTTTGAGAAAATTGTTGCGCACAACGGTCTTGCTGAAGAGAAAATTCCGGTAGCAAAGCAGTTGTTGGAAGAAAATGGTATACTTGAAGACGCCAGAAAAGCTGTATTGCATCATACTGAAATAGCCCAGGATTGTATGCATGTATTTGGTGATTCTGAAGCCGGGAATGCAATTCGCTGGCTTATTGGCGAAATGCAAAATCGAATGCACTGAGTTGATTTAAACTACATTCAATGATTCCTGAACTGGGTGCATCGTATAAATTTGATATCGTGCAATTCTTATATTAACCTGCGATGAGACTTGCCAGTTACCTGATCTTTTACGTCGAATATTTTGTACAGCACAGATTTTGTACAACTTATATCTTGTACCGCGCAGATTTTTAAACGACACAGATTTTAAACAGCAGAGATTTTAAACAGCACAGATTTTCTGTCTACCTGCATAATCTCGTAGGTCAATTAGCCGGCGCATTGGCCAATATTGATTATAAGTACTATTTCTATGGTTACCCGAGAAGTTACTGTTCTGAATCAAGCAGGTTTACATACACGTCCTGCGTCAATGATTGTGCGTGAAGCCGCTCGATATAAGTCTGATTTCTTTATAGAAAAGGATGGATATGAGATCAACGGCAAAAGCATAATTGGTGTCATGACGCTCGCCGCAGAGCAAGGTGCGCTGCTCAAGCTGACCTTTGAAGGAGAAGATGAAATTGCGGCCGCAGATGCTATAGCTGAAATATTTGCATCAGGCTTTGGTGAAAAAAAATAGCTTTTTTATTGGAATTGAAGGGTCTTTGTTAGTAAGCTTTTATCTGCACTTTCTTTCGTATACAGCAACCAAAAACCACTAAAAATGCGACAAAACAGCTCATCTTATGGGCAGTCCAAAGATCGAGATGGTAGGACGTATAAATACCAGAAAACTACAGATGGTGAAACCATCGTTGAAGGGATCGCTGTATCTCGCGGAATAGCGATTGGGCCGGCTTATCGGTATGCCCGGGATGAGATTAAGGTTGATCTGCGAAATGTCAGAGATGCAGAAGTTGACCTGGAGATTAACCGGTTTAGACAGGCCGTGAAAAATGCAACGCGGGAAGTGATCAAGATCACGTCCGTTGCACGTGAAAAACTGGGAGAAGGGAGCGCGAACATCTTTGAGGCGCAGGCTCTCATGCTGAAAGATGAAGGACTGTCTTCTTCTGTTGAGGAATTGATCAAGCGCGACAATATTAATGCAGGCTATGCTGTTGATGCATTCATTTCTGAAAGCCGGAAACGCCTCGAGGCGAGTGGAAGCGATTACTTTCGGGAGCGTGCAAACGATTTGCTAGATGTGCGTGATCGTTTGATCAGAAATTTGCGCAGAGGCAAGCTGCTTTCAGCCATTGATTATAACACCATCGTAGTTGCCGAAACCCTGAGCGCTGCAGACATCATTCTGTTTAGCCGGCGCAACATTCTCGGATGCGTCACAGACTTTGGCGGACCTACCTCGCACGTTTCGATCATGGCGCGTGGCCTTGGCGTGCCGGCTGTTGTTAGCATGCATGGCGCAACAGATGTTATCCAGACAGGAGATCAGATTGTACTGGATGGATTTAATGGCCGGCTGATTGTAAATCCATCAGAAACAACCAGGAATACCTATCAACGCTTGCAAGAGCGCTTTGAGAATCTGCTCGAAGATGAGAAAACGCTCACCTCTCTTGAGGCCATAACACAAGATGGACATTCAGTTAGTTTGCAGGCAAATCTTGAGTTCAAAGAAGAGCTTGAAATGGTTGCTGAGTACGGCGCGGAAGGCGTAGGGCTTTTTCGTACTGAGTTTTTGTTTTTAATGAATGGGTTTGATGATTTCTCAGAAGAGCAGCAGCTTGAAACATACAAGACCATTGTAGAAAAAATGAGCCCGTATCCGACCACGTTCAGGTTGCTGGATCTCGGAGGCGATAAAATGCTGCCCATGGGGCATCGTGAGCACAACCCTTTTCTTGGGTGGAGAGGCATTCGCATTTTGCTGGATAAACCCGAACTTCTTTTGCCTCAACTCAGGGCTATTGTCCGCGCGAGTGCTTTTGGCCCGGTAAGATTACTGGTGCCCATGGTTTCTGACTTGGGCGAAGTAAAGGCACTTAAAAAATCGTTTGAAGCGGTAAAAGACGAGTTAAGGACATCTGGCGTCGATTTTGATGAAGATCTGCCGCTCGGTATTATGGTGGAAGTGCCGGCTGTCGCATTGATGGCTGATCGCTATGCAACTGAGGTGGATTTTTTCTCCATCGGAACGAATGATCTTACACAGTATTTACTCGCAGTTGATCGGGGCAATGATATGGTTTCTGATCGCTATCAAGAGTTAGATCCTGCTGTATTGACACTTGTGAAGCATGTGGCAACGGCTGCTCGCAAAAGGAATATACCGGTGAGTATTTGTGGAGAAATTGCTTCCAATCCATTGGCAACGGCTTTATTAATTGGACTGGGAATTGATAGCCTTAGTGCAACGCCTACTTTTTTGCCCGAAATAAAACGTGTAATTCGGTCTATGCGACGAAAAGATGCTGAAGCCCTGGCCAATAAAGTGATTGGTATTTTTGACCCGGTAGAGCGCAAAAAAACGTTGATGGACTGGTTGAAATATCATGCAGCTGATTATTATGCTTTTCTTACAGAAAGCGAAAGCTCCTCTTTAGAGACTATTGGTTGATTGATTTCTAATCGAGCACTACTGGCATTTTATTCTGGTTGAATATTTCTTGTTTTACAAACACATTTGAGCAAAGCAGTTCTTAAACAGCTTCTTGTGCATTGATAAAAATATATTGAGATGAATCAACCGATCACAAGCATTTAAATTGAGCAATGAATTTAGCAGATATTAGTCGTATTGATAAAGACGGCATGTATGATTTGGTGAAAGGTTTTCCGAATCAATGGAAAGAAGGCCGGCAAATTGCCGAGGCCGTAGATCTGAATGTTGACCTGTCAACAAAAAATCAGGTTGTAGTAGTAGGTATGGGTGGCTCTGCGATCGCTGGTGATCTGGTGAGATGTTTTGCTATTGATCAGTCTCCTGTGCCAATCTCCGTTGTTCGCAATTACGAACTCCCAGCATCTGTTGACGAACATTCGGTCGTTATCGCCTCCAGTTTCTCTGGTAACACGGAAGAGACCTTATCTGCATTTCAGCAGGCACTTGATCGTAAAGCAACCATCATATGTATTTCTTCCGGTGGACGCGTATCTGAGCTGGCAGCAGAACACAATTTACCTATTGTAAAAATTCCAGGCGGCATGCCGCCGCGCGCTGCTCTGGGGTATTCGCTAAGCGTGCTCATGGTTGTGAGTAGCAAGCTGGGCCTGGTACAACTCAGCGATACTGACTGGGCCGAATCAGAGGCATTACTGGATGAGCAAACCGCTACCTATAGCAACCCTGAAGGATCACATCAGGCGATTGAAGTAGCACAGGCGTTATCACAACGATTTCCTTTTGTATACAGTTCTACAGGTATGATGGAAACCGTGAACCTGAGATGGCGCGGTCAATTTCAGGAGAATGCCAAAAAACTGGCCGTCGGAAATGTATATCCCGAACTAAACCATAACGAAATTATGGCGTGGGAATTTGCCAATGGCAAAACCATGCATGGGAATTTGGGTGTGGTTGTACTAAGAGATGAAGCAGATCACAGCCGTGTACAGCACCGGATGGACGTGACAAGGAAGCTGTTGTCGGAAAAAGCGGGTTACTGGGTTGAGATCAATTCCCGGGGAAGCAGTAAGCTTGCTCGTATGATGTCGATGATTAATCTGGGGGACTGGGTTAGTCTGTATCTCGCGTATCTGCGTGATGTAGATCCTACGCCGATTGGGCTGATTGATAAGTTGAAATCAGAATTAGCTAAGGTGTAATTGATCCTCGTGCTCTGAAAAGTTTATAGTGTCAGGTAACTTATCGTCATCTTGAGCCTGTCGAAAGATCTCTCGAAATACAATAAAACGGTCTTTGATTAACGCAAAGGCATGTAACTGTGGTTCGTGAGATCCTTCGACTTTGCTTAGGATGACGTTGAAAAGGGTTTAGTGGCTTTTAAACACTCCTTATCCTGAACTAATTTTTAACTACAACCATCCATAATACCGTCCCATCCAATAGGGCAATAACCAGTGGGTTGGCTCCATCATTTCACGCCCGCCATTCCCACCATCAGCTTGATAAGGATTGCCGTTGTGCTTATGTAACGGCCTTTCGTCGGGTGCCAGTGCACGCGTAAGAAATCCTCTGCCGTGTCTGTCTGGCGACTGGATGAGGCGGACGTCGATGCGGTGGCTATTCGTGACACTCCAGCGAATCAGGTTGTTTGGACTTCGTTCGAGTGCGCGCAAGGCGTCCTCTTTTAATGGTTCTGTTAGCGGGCCGGCGCCAAGGGCAGCGGAAATGTAATTCCAGAGTGCATTCGATTCTGGCTGAACCTGTGTCCATGTGTACCGCAGGCCGTCCATGTAAATGGCCCGGAGTGCAGGATTGTCTTCATATTTTAGTAAGGGGTAAACGGACAAAAAATAGAGCTCATCATCTGAAAAATTGATTTCTGATTCTTCGCTTCCCCAACGCCTGTACTCAAGCGTAAACTGAGCATAGCCTTTGTCTACCCGATCCATGTAGGCGGTTTGATATTTCTCGTCTCCGGTTATGTGATAGGCTGTCTTTAGAAAAGCGAGCAGTTCAAGCGAGCGCAGCGCCTTTTCATAATCTCCCTCGAGTGAGTCATAGTACTCTTCGCTCCAGCGACCCCAACGGGTTGGTTTACCATCGATATCCAGCAATTCATAATCGTTATCAATCATGTAATCTGTTATCAGGCGGATATACGACCGGATTGAATCTTTCTCGGCCTCGTCTGCTACTAAATCGTAGTAGAGCGAATAGCCATAGTAATGTCCTACGGTTTCATCTGAACTGGTATCACCTTTCCATTCTGTTTTGCCATCTCCAACGGGATGCCATTCGCCATTGTCTTTATGGGGTAATGGTTCATCAAATGTACGATACGTGCGCGCATAGAATCCGGGGATTGGATCAATCGTTTCCAGCCGCATAAGTGCATGCAGGCCACGACGGGCCTTGGTACGGGCATCCTCATCGCCCGTCGCCGCATATCTGTAGGCTTGTGCAGCGATGTGCATGGTGGTCCACAGGCCATCATTATCTGTATCACTGTTTGTAGCGCTTGTAATATCTCCGGGCGTCGTTAGGACACTCCTGGCAACAAAGCCTTTTCGTACATGATAGGTCTCGGTGAGATTGTCGTAGTGACGCTCTTTTTCGGCAAGTGTTGATACATAAAATGTAATGCGAGAGACGCCCGTTTTTGTTTTAATCCATACTGATTCTGAAGCATGTTCAGGATCCACATAGATATCTGTTACATGATCATCTGGTAGCCATGCCTGGCCGGCAAAGTAATGCCACCTGTCCCACAAGTGTTTGGCGGTTGGGTCAAAGCGGGCAGCTCCATGCTCACTTTTCAACCAGATGGCACCCCTTGTCGTTTTAGCAGCCACCTTCAAATTTTTGACTGGTCCTTTATCCCAATGCGTCCAGTCGTCCTCCATCAAATAATTTTTGAAAGCTGCTGCAGGGATTTGTGCTGCGTCCAATGCATATTTGTTGACCGACTTCTGTAAGAACGCGTGGGTAGTTGATTGTGCAGTTGCATCGGATACAGCAACGAAAGCAAAGAGCAAGAAACAGGTTGAGAGGAATTTGGTGGTCATACCGGAGGGGTTGAAAAGTTAAAAGTCAAAAGGTAAAAGTTAAAAGGGGGCGGGTGGATTGTTTTTAGGCGAGGAGTTGTTTGATGACATTGCCGTGGACATCCGTTAGGCGGAAACGCCGGCCTTGATGGCGGTAGGTGAGCCGTTCGTGGTCAACACCCAGGAGGTGCAGGATTGTGGCGTGCAAATCGTGTACGTGTACGCCATCCTGTGCGACGTTGTAGCTGAAGTCGTCTGTTTCTCCGTGTACATGGCCAGATTTAACACCGCCGCCGGCCATCCACATCGTAAAGCAGCCCGGGTGATGATCCCTGCCGTAATTGTCTGCTGTAAGCTCTCCTTGAGAAAAGCTTGTCCGGCCAAATTCACCGCCCCAAATCACAAGCGTATCTTCCAAAAGTCCTCTTTGTTTGAGGTCGGTGATCAGGCCGGCCGTTGCCTGATCGGTGCTTTTGGCTTGCCGGCTGATGCCTGCAGGCAGTCCGCCGTGCTGGTCCCAGCCGGTGTGGTATAGTTGTATAAACCGCACGTCTTGTTCTGCGAGGCGTCTTGCAAGCAGGCAGTTTGCTGCATAGGTGCCGGGTATTCTGGCGTCCTCGCCGTACAGATCAAAAATATAGTCTGGCTCTCCAGAAAGATCTACCACACCGGGTACCGACGTTTGCATGCGGTAGGCCATCTCGTACTGGTTGATTTTAGACTCAATCTCGGGATCGCCCCATGCATCTGCTTGCAGTTCATTAAACGCGCGGATATAATCCAATGCTTGCCGGCGATGCGCCATATCCATGCCTTCTGGATTATTCAGATATAACACCGGATCTTTGCCGCCCCTGAACCGCACGCCCTGATGATAGGAAGGTAGAAAACCCGTACCCCATGATTGTGCGTTAAGCGGCTGACTACCCTCGCCCTGGGAAACCAGCACAACAAAGGAAGGCATGTTCTTGTTTTCGCTGCCAAGCCCGTAGCTTAGCCACGACCCCATCGATGGCCGGCCGCTTATCTGCGCACCTGTTTGCATAAAAATGACGGCCGGCTCATGGTTGATGGCTTCGGTGTACATGGACTTGATCAAGCAAATATCATCAACAATACCTGCCGTATGTGGCAACAGGTCGCTTACCCATGCGCCGTTTTGCCCATATTGATTAAATGGCGTGAAGGACTGGACCAGGGGAAAGGTCGACTGGTTGGTGACCATGCCTGAATTACGTTGTGTGCCCCGGATCGCGTCAGGGATTTCTTTGCCGTGCCATTTTGCGAGCGCCGGCTTATAATCAAAAAGCTCCATTTGCGAAGGTCCACCGCTTTGGAACAGATAAATAACGCGTTTGGCTTTGGCAGGGAAATGTCCGGCTCCCAAAATTCCTTGAGATGGGTCATCTACGGATGAAAGTTGAGCAGGTGACTGACCAGCGTTCAATAAATGTCCCATAGCCATTGAGCCAAGCCCTATGGTTGATTTTTTGAGGAAGTCTCTACGCGTTTGGCGGTGGATATTCATAAGTCGGCTGGTCGAACTGGTCTTGGACAGTCGTTAAGTTTGTACTGCTTGTTTAGCACTGTTTGTTTAGCACTGCTTGTTTAGCACTGCCTGTTTAGTACTGCAATTGAAGGAAGGTCATCTCCGCATATATCCTTCGTCTGTGTTCAGGAGCGCATTAGCAACCACTGTTAGGGCCGCTGTATTAGCGGGGGGGAGGGCCTCATTTCTTGGCAATGTGCCTGTTGAGAGATAATTCAATGTTTGCTCTGCATTAGAAGAAAAAGTCTTTATTTCTGCAGCATAAAAATCTTCAAGGAGCGTAAGCTCATCTTGAGTTGGGATTCTGCTGGTAACTATGCGGAAGAGATTCTTGAGAAGCGCCGGCGTTGAAATATTGGATGTAAGTAGCTTTTCGGCCAATACCCGGGATGCCTCGATGTATTGCGGATCGTTCAATAGTGCCAAGGCCTGCAAAGGTGTGCTGGTATTCTCTCGCTTAATGGTACAGGTGCTTCTGTCCGGCGCATCAAAAATCAGCATGGAGGGAGGGGGCGCTGTTCTTTTCCAGATGGTATAAAGACTACGCCGATACAATCCTTCACCTGGTTCTTGTAAATAGGGATAACGCCAGTGTTTCGTCGTAAGCTCATCCCACAGGCCGGCCGGTTGATACGGGTAGGCACTTGGTCCGCCCGTTTTGGGTGTTATCAATCCGCTGATTGCCAGGGCATTGTCTCTGATCATCTCAGCGGTCAAACGAAAACTTGGGCCACGCGCCAATAGCTTGTTTTCAGGATCTGACTCAATGGTATCCTCCGTTAATCTGGAAGATTGTTGATAGGTGGCCGAGCGCATAATCGTTTTATGTAAAGCTTTTAAGTCCCAGCCGGATTCTCGAAAATGAACAGCCAGCCAGTCCAGCAGTGCAGCATGGGTTGGTTGCGCGCCCTGGTTGCCGAAGTCGTCTGCAGTTGATACGAGGCCTTTGCCAAAATGCATTTGCCAAAGGTGATTGACAATGACACGGCTTGTCAGAGGATTGTTTTCGTCAAAGAGCCACGCGGCAAGGCCTAATCTGTTTTTTGGTTTGTCCTCAGGAAAAGATAAGATTGCAGCCGGCGTATCCGGGGTGACTTCCTCGGCCGGCGCACTATAGAGGCCTCGATCCAATACAAATGTTTTGCGCGGCTCGGCAAGGTCTCCCATCACCATGATTTCCTGCACATCATTTAATGCAGCGTTTAGCTCTTCCCGGACTGCTTTAAGCCGGCGATTTAACTCATGCGCAGGAGGATGGTGATGCGCCAGGAAATATGCCTTTAGGTATTGTGTGGCTTGAGTGTCCGAATCATTGACTTGCGAATCATGCAGCGTTTTAGCGGCAAGTTCAGGTTCATGAATGTATTGCACTTCCAGTGGCGTTAGCGCAGTGTTGAATACTTTAAATTCATCAACCTTGCCGTTTTTGAAAGGAGTGAATTTAACTCTTTGGCCGATTTGAATTCCATCAAATCCATAGGTGTGAATGTCAGGGGTGAAGGTAATTCCTTTGTATAGATTATCGTACTGGATTCTTTGATCAGCAAGCGCTCCATTGACATAAATTTTCGCGCCAGCAGCTTTGCTAGAACCATCATAGGTAAGCGTGATATGGGTCCATTCTTTAACCGGGACTTGTTCAGTAGTTTCTACTTGAATAGCATTCTGGGGATAAGAATGAGCGATCCGAAAAACAAGATTGTTGTCTTCTAATTGCAGATTATAGCCTCTGAGCCCCAGTCTCCAGGATTCACTGTGCGTGAAGATCATCGCCTCTTCGTACGTTGTGTCTGGATAAATCCACACGTCAACAGAGAACGGATCGGTTCTATCATACCAGCCGACTTTTTCACCCAGCCGGCCTCCGTTGTAATTGTTGATGAGTAACGCATCGCCTTTGATGCCCTTTGTCTTGACAGGTGCAGTGAGCGTAGCCGGCGTACTTCTGTTCTTCAGGTTGGGTGACGTGGCCTTATTGTTATTTTTAGCAGAAAGCTGATCGAAGGGATAATGTGCTACCAACCCCTTGTTTACCTGCCGCCCAATTGCCTGGAGCGTCACAGACTGTGTTGCAGTTGATGTAAAAGCATGCTCGGCTTCGGTATTGATACCTGGCAACTGCTGCTCGAGCCGGCGGATGATGTTTTCAAGGGAGTCTATCCGAGATGCTTGCAGAGGAGTTTTTAGTAACAGCGCCGGCCCTGGTGTTTGATCTGGCCCGTAAACAGCGTGTCCTATTTCGTTTGTGTTGTTAAAAAAGCCGTATAGTTGATAATACTCTTTCTGGGAAATAGGATCATACTTGTGATCATGGCAACGGGCGCACTCTGCAGTAAGGCCGAGAAAGGCTTTGCCAAAAGTGTTTGTTCGGTCAGCAACATACTCTGATCGGAATTCTTCGAAGACAATGCCGGCTTCTGAATTCTTTTTGTGCAGCCTGTTAAAAGCCGTTGCAAGGATCTGCTCCTGGGTCGCATCAGGGATCAAATCGCCGGCAAGTTGCCACGTCACAAAATCATCGTAGGGCTGGTTCTTGTTAAACGCACTGATAACCCAGTCACGCCACGGTGTGAAGTCCCTGTGTTTGTCATCGAGGTAGCCGTCGCTGTCTGCGTACCGCGCAATATCCAGCCACCACGAGGCCATGCGCTCACCATACCCGGGAGAAGCTAAATAATCGTCGATGACTTGTTCATATGCGTCCGGACCATCGTCTGCCAGAAAAGCATCGATTTGAGAGAGGGTAGGAGGGAGCCCTGTTAAATCAAAAGAGGCGCGACGGATGAGGGTTTCCTTGGTAGCTGGCTGCGCCGGCTGCAGGCCGGCGCGCTGCATATTGTCAAATACAAACTGGTCGATCTCATTTTGAATCCAGTTTGTGTTATTGACGGGCGGTGGTGTAGAAATTGGTTTGATCAAAGACCACAACGGCTCATAGGTTGCGCCTTGTTTTATCCAGCGCTTGAGTATATCTTTTTCTGCGTTCGTCAGTGCCAGGTTAGACGCTGCCGGCGGCATGCCCTGCTCCGGATCATCGTCGTTTATACGAGAAATCAGTTCGCTTTTTGCCGGTTTCCCCGGGACGATTGCATGCTTGCCTTTTGATTCTGACAGTTCAGCCCATGCATCTTGTTCATTGTCCAGCCTTAAATTTGCTTCCCTTTTATTTTTATCTGGGCCATGACAGGTAAAACATTTATCTGATAGAATCGGCCTTACATGCGTGTTGTAGGCAATTTTGTCGGGTATGTCGGAATTTCCAGACGGTTGATCTCCAGTTCCGCAGCCTGTAAACGTAGCGACAAAAAATAAAACCAGAAACGTTTTGCTCCGCTGTAACATCAAAGTAAAAGCCATCGAGTAATTCTGGTCTCTGGTTGATAGGCCACGCTTAAGTGTACCAATATATAATGCACCAGCATTAATCGCTCACAGAGTTTTTAGATTACCTTCTTTTTGTTCTGGTAAAAGTGAAGATCTTGCTACAGGTAGGGGAACGACTTTTGCCTGAATATAGTAGCCAATTTATACGATATTATAAGAAGTGCTGTTAGTGGATGATTATGATTGCGGTTGATGCTGGGAGCACTGAATAATTAGATAAGTCGTTCCGGGAATAGAAAATACTTTATTGTGATCCTTCAAGTGTTTTTCCCTGAGAAATGACAAAGGCTCGCCACACATTATTTGTCTCATGCTTTTTGACGAGTGACTTCTCATGCGGGTAGTAAAGCTCCGGCTATTGTTGTTTATCCTGATAATTTTTGCGCAGGTTGATTTTGCACAGGCACAATTCCATTTTGGGCGAAATAAAATTCAGTATGAAGACTTTGACTGGCAAGTTCTAAAGACAGAACATTTTGACATCCATTACTACCCGGAAATGAAGGAGTTGGCGGAGCATGGAGCGTTCTTCGCTGAGGAAGTTTATAAAGAGCTGGAGAACAAATTTAATTACTCGCTCAACCACCGCGTACCGATTATTTTTTACTCTTCCAATCTGCACTTCAAGCAGACCAATACTTTTCCAGGATTTATTCCTGACGGGGTGGGTGGTTTTTTTGAATTCCTTAAAGGCCGGGTCGTGATACCAGCCAATGGGGAGATCACAAGATTTAAGCGAGTCATTCGACACGAACTTGTTCACGTATTTACATTCCTCAAGTCATTTCGAACGTTAAAGGAATATCGGATTCCGCTCACGCAGCGAATCCCGCTCTGGTTTACTGAAGGGCTGGCTGAATACTGGTCAGGTGAACCTGATTACCAGCATGAGATGGTGCTTCGCGATGCACTATTCTCCAATTACTTTGTCCCGCTTGAAAGCATGTTCATGATTCGGGGCACCTTCCAAATGTATAAACAGGGCGAAGCAATATGCCGGTTTATCTCGGAGGAATATGGCGAGGAAAAGATTCTCCGAATCATTGATAATATCTGGAAGCACAAAGACTTTAAAAAGGTAATGGAGTTAACACTCCATCAAGACTTTGATGAAATTGCCGCAGCGTGGGATGTTTGGGTGAAAAGTCAGTATTATCCCGTTCTGGAAGAGGCGGTCCCGCCGGCGCTTGCTTCTACGCCTATTGCCGTCCGTGGCTTTAGCTCAAAACCCTCTTACTATGAGAAGGAAGATGGCAGCCGGAATGTGTATTACATCGGCAACCGTACCGGGTATACGAACCTGTACCACCGCACACTCGATTCATTGTATCGCCCGATCTCTAAAGAGCATGCGATTATCAAGGGTGAACGAGATACACGGTTTGAATCGTTCCATTTCTTCGAAAGTCGCATCAGTATTTCAAATGATGGCCGGCTGGCGTTTGTAACGAAAAGCGGTGAAAACAATAGCATCCATATCTACGACCTGGAAGGCGACTACCTGCAAGGATCGTTTCAGTTTAGCGATTTGATGGCCATCTATTCTCCTACCTGGAGCCCGGATGGCGAACGCATTGCGTTCTCGTCTATTGATCGCGGGGGATTCTCAGACCTTTACATCTTCACGCTGGAATCCGGTGTGCTCGAAAAGCTGACGGATGACATTTACGATGAGCGGGACCCCGCCTGGAGCCCTGATGGGAATCGGATTGTGTTTTCTTCAGACCGGACAGGTGCCGGCAAAGATGGGGCATACAATCTGTTCTTGTTTGATGTGAAAGAACGCAGCATCCATTATGTGACACACGGCGATCACCACGACTTCTCTCCGCATTGGAGCCCGGATGGTAACCATGTTTTATTTACAAGTGCGCGTAAAGATAGCAGTGGGAAGTACGGCGCACAGGATATTTGGGCCATAGACATGGACCAGTCTGTTGGCGTGCCGCCAGTAGTAGCAACGACATTCTCGCCAACAAACAGATATTGGGATCAGCCGCTCACAACCAGAGAGGCCAAGCGAATTACCAGCATCACCACGGCAGCTTTTGATCCGGTATGGACAAAAGATGATCAGGTGATATTTTCGAGTTTTGAACGACGCAGCTTTTCCATTCGGACGCTATCGGGGATTGACTCGTTGATTACAGCGCCTAAAGATATTGTTCAGCACGATCTCGCGAGTACGGGCTCTCATTGGGAGTATGGCAAGGTTGAAGATGGGGATGGAGCTACATCTATACCATACAAGCGTAAGTACTCGTTGGATATCGCGCAAGGTCAGGTGAGCCAGAATCACATCCTGGGGACGTATGGTGGCGCACTTGTTTCGTTCTCGGACTTAATGAGTAACGACCGATGGTATGTCACGCTGTACAACCTGGGGCGAAGCCGGCAAGATTTTATACGTAGCATGAACGTCGCTGTCAACCGTGTGCAGTTTCACAAACGTGCAAACTTCAACTACGGCGTATTCAGGCATGGCGGTGAGCGTTATGATATTACCGACCCCGATGCTTCAACTGCATTCCCGTACGTGTTTGAAACCATGTATGGAGGAAATGCTGGTATCAGTTATCCGATATCCATGTTCAAACGGGTTGAGCTGAGTACATCAATAAGTACAAGCCACAGAGAAATACCCCATCTGGGCATTAACCGTAAAGCAGTGCTTTTGTCGAACGCCGTCTCGGTTGTACATGACAATACACTGTATGGACTTAATGGTCCAATGGCTGGATGGAGAGCCAATCTTACGGCTGCTTACACTACGGATATCAAATATTCGAATGTAAACTACTACACGTTTATGGCTGATTTTCGCAATTATTTGCGGATAGGCAACCAGGTAACGTTTGCATCGCGCGCTGTGGGTAGGATGAATCGAGGGAGAGAAGCACGGCTATTTATTCTTGGTGGAAGCTGGGATCTTCGCGGCAAGCGATTGTACAGCGTTCGAGGCAAGAATATGTGGTTTACATCTCACGAACTGAGATTCCCGATCATGAATTATCCTTCGTTGCTGATACCTGTATTGGCGCCGTTCGGGATTGCCAGTTTGCGCGGTGCGCTATTCTTTGATGCTGCCCATGCGTGGAATGATGGGTATTATGATGTGAATAAAGTGATCAATGTTGGAGAAACACTTGGCGCTGCCGGCCTCGGGTTTCGGATGAATCTGTTTGGCGGTTTTGTGTTGCGATACGATCTTGGTTATCAGTATTCCAATGGGTTCAAGACCCGTTCTGATAAGATTTTCAAGCAGTTCTTCTTTGGTTACGATTTCTAATGAAGTATCCCCGATTTATTTTATTCAGTTTGCTGCTTGTGGTCAGTAGTGGATGCCTGAAGTTAAAGGTATCGCATGATATGACACCAGGCGAAGGCGACTGGGCGATGGAAGGTGCAACTGTACAGCGCCAGCATACAGCCCAGTCTACGATCGATCCACCTTTGTACGAGCAGTGGCGTTACGATGCCGGCGCTGGTACAGGGCCTTCGGGTGTACTTGTGGTCAACGATATCGTGATTGTTGGTACGCGCAAAGGGTTGGTACATGGCATGAATCTGTCCAATGGAAAACGTATCGGTCGAATTAAACACGATGCGCCAATCGAGGGCGGGATGACTGTTGGGGACGGGATGCTATTTGTACCCGTTGCCGGCGACAAGAAATCTGTTGTCGCTTATAATTTGAGAAGTGGCAAAAAACTATGGACACTGAAAGGCCAACCTGTGGAAGCCGGCTTGCTTTACACCGACGGCAAGGTGATTGCCGTAGATAGAGATGCGCATGTTATTGCCATCGATGCAACAACTGGCGAAGAACTCTGGCGCACACTACTTGCTGATCGCACAACGGTTGTTGCATCTCCTCTTGCGATTGGAGACAAGGTGTATGTAACAGATGAACTGGGGTCTCTTTTTGCATTGCAGCTTCAGGATGGACAATTGCTTTGGGATGTTGGTGTCGGGGCTCCTGTTTATAATACCGCTACAACAGATGGCGAGTTAATTTACGTTCCGACAACGCGTGGTCGGCTGTCTGCTATTGATGCGTCGAATGGTCAACTTGTCTGGCAGTTTGCGCTTCCTGATTCTTCGGTGCGGTTCTCAACGCCGGCTTATTCTCCTGCTAAAAAGCAGTTGGTTGTATCAGCCACTAATGGCGAAGTCCGTTCTTTTGATGCATCTTCTGGAGAGGTAAACTGGATGACTTCGCTTGATGGCGCAATCAGTGCCGCTCCTCTCTTTACCGATCAAACGGTGTACGTTGGTACCATGCGTAAAAATTTACACGCGATTGACGCAACGACGGGTATTGAGCTTTGGAGCCATGAAGTGACCGGACGCGTGAAGTCTGCTGTCACCGGCTATGGCAATGGCATCATTGTTACAGCTGAAACACAAATGATATTGTCTTTTACTCCGGATGAACCTGAGGTCGAAGGGGAAGAGACGCCTTAAATTTCTACATGCCTGCTAATTGTCAACGACATGGTACACTGGCAAGTTAATAGCGCTGAGCGTATATGATGGGAAGAATTGAAATGATTGAACGTTCGTGGAATGTTAAAAAGACGGGTTTTTTGTTCGGACTCTTTGCGGCACTCCTGCTGGTAAGCGCAATCGGGATGCCGGCGCAGAGCCATGCTCAGGCCTTGAGCAGCCGGGTTGTTGAGATTCGGACCAACGTCGAGAATGCAATGGTCTATGCTGATTCCGTTTATATCGGCAGGGCATCAGATAAATTCTTTACGCTGTCGCATGCTACCAAGACGCTTCGGTTGGTGCCGCCGAATCTGGATTCGTGGTCTATGTCTCCGCTGGTTGCAGACCTTGAAACGGAACAGGGAGACAGCTTGGTGCTCGATCTTGATTTCTTATATCATTACCGGGTCGAATCTGTGCCATACGATGCACAGGTCTTTCTAGAAACGCCGGGCGAGCGCATTTTACTTGGCGATACACCCTTGCTGTATGCAATTGATGATCCGATCCGTGGCATGCTGCTGGTGACAAAAAGTGGATTTGAACCCTTGCGTATAACGCCGGGTGAGAAAATCTGGAATCAGCATTATATCAGCCTGGAAACCAAAATTGTAGAAGAGGAACTGGCAAAGGCGTTTTGGAAACCCGGCAATAAATCAACCCGCTGGATTGACTATGTGGCCGGCGGTGTAGCTCTTGCTTCGGGTGTTATGGCCGTACGATTCAAGACCAAGGCAGATCGTCGCTATGCAAGATATGAGAATTCTGGAGACCCTGACTTGCGGCCGGGTTTTGAGCGTTTTGATACGTATTCCGCTGTTGCACTTGGAACGATGCAGGTGGGCATTGGCGTGATTGCTGTCCGGCTTATATTGAAGTAAGTCATTCACGGATTACAAAGTTGACGAGGGCAAACTATGCTTGAGCGTCATGCTGAGCCTGTCGAAGGGTCTTCAGCCCTTAGCCGGAAGCTATTAAAAAGCCATATTAGACATTCCTGTTTCAATTTGAGAGATCTCTCGAATTGCCTACCTGGTTCGAATCCGCTTGCGCATTTCTCCTTCTTCATGAACCGTGTAGATGAAGTAAACCACCTGCCGGATTTCCGTTTCGCTCAGAATTGTGTCCCACTTGGGCATGAGAGGATCCAGTCCCGATGCTAATCCGCCATCGCGAATTACTTGCCTCATTTCTTTAGGCGTTTTGTCGAACGCGGCAGACGTGAAATCTGTAGGGGTGTGATTCTCTAGTCCAGGGAATTTACCTTTCCCGTCCGCATGTTTTCCATGACAATTTTGGCAGTGTGTTTTGTAGATGAGAAAGCCTTTTTCATACTGGGCATTGGCATCTTTAGGGGTGATGAGTGCAATTTTTTTGTCTTCTTGCTCCTTCACCAGATAGTCACCGAGTGCAAAAGTCATCAGGAGGATCAAGAGAACAGCCGTAAAGAATCGCATGGTTGATAAACTTCAGAGAAAAAATACAGGAGTACATCGGGTGATTGTGAAATTAAAGAGCCGGCAGGTCGATGAGCCTGCCGGCTCTTTTTGTGTATTTCTTGCCATACGTCAGATGGCCAGGTCGTAATGAAGTGTGAGAATTAAAAGCGGTCGAAGACGCGTTGCGACTGTACGTCGGGAGAATCGCCGCCAAAAAAGAAGTCCCATAGATAATCAAACATATTTTTCCTGATTTTTAGAGTGTAGCGAATGTAGCGTGTTTTGTTTACAGTGTTGGTTTAGGTGAGTACGTGCCGGCCAGGAGCGATCAAAACGCATCGGATGGAGTCTGCATCTACTTGAGTCGCCGCCGAAGAACAGGTTTGGGAGGTGTCAATACATAGCTTAATTGATGGTTACAGGTTCATAAGGAAGCGGGTGAAATCATGCGCTTGTGGGACGGAATTGCGGATTGGATACTTACAGATTAGAACCGATCAAAAACGCGTTCTGTTGAGTCCATGTCGTCTCCGCCGCCGCCGAAAAAGAAATCCCATATATAGTCAAACATAGTTTTTTCCTGTTTATGTAAAGGTGTGTTGTAGCTAGATTTAAGAGATGTTGATACTGGTGAGGCTGTTTACCATTTTTTATCTTTTTTGACATTGGTGAAGACGTCGTCGTTGATGGAATCTACCGAGGCATCGGCAGCCGTATCCTGTGCTGTCCCGGTGAATCGGCCCACATTGAGCGCTTTTAACGTTGTGGTGGCAGGGACACCGTTAATTTCCGTGTTTGCGGATTCAAGCAAAGCAGCTTTGACCTGCGCGGCGGTTGCATTTGGGTTGTCGCCCAAATACCAGGCAACAGCGCCAGTCACATAAGGGGCTGCATGCGACGTACCGCTTGCCAGGATTGTCTCAAATGACTTTGTCTCGTTGATCTTGTGTGACAGTGAAATGATATTTTCACCCGGCGCAAGAATGTCCACACTTGATCCATAGTTGGAGAAGGAAGAGAACAAGTTCTGTTCGTTGTAAGCACCAACCGTGATTGCACCAGTTACGTGTGCTGGTGAATAGGTGGCAGCGTTTTGTCCATCATTGCCGGCTGCAACTACGTAGATGACGCCAGCCTCAATCGAAGCTTCGATGGCTTCATCAAGCACGTTGTAGGTTGTGGTCCCAATGTCAACGCCCAGACTCATGTTCACAACCATAGGAATGGCTGGGTTGTTAAGCTTGGCACGTGTTACATAGTCTACCGCTGCAAGTAAGGTTGTGATGTCGGTTCTGCCTTCTTTGGTCAGCACTTTTAAGCTATGGATGGATACACCCGGTGCGACACCGATAATTCCGAACTTGTTATTCATTGCGCCAATGGTGCCGGCGACGTGCGACCCATGCCCGGATTCGTCTAGTGGATTGCCTCGCGTACCTGGGTCAAATCCTGTAACATCCTGAGCATCATCTTCTTCCCAGTACATTTCATCCGGGTTCTCGAAAAGCATCGTGAAGTCTTTTTGTTCTTCCACCATGGCATCATCCCAGCCCGAAGTATTCATTGATCCTGAATCAAGGACATATACGCGTAATTGATTTGTGAAATATTTGGCAGTCCACATCGCTTCTGATGATGAGGTCACCGCGTCAACATTTGTATTGCCCCAGGGGATAATCTGATTCTGCTGATTACCGTCGCTCAACATCCCCAACTCAGAGATTTGAATTGTTATGTCTGGCTCGACGAACAGAATGTCTGGATCATCTGCTATTTCATCAAGCAGATCGGCAAGTAGATCAGAGTTTAGTTCGATAGAAACGCCCAGGTGAACACCATCGATAAATATTTTGACTCGAATGGATGATATGGCTGCGTCTAGCTCTGCAACAAACGTTTCCAGGGTTAGATCATGTTCGTTAAGTAGACGGGAGAGGTTGTTGAAGTCATCCAGATCCTCTTGCGTTAATCCTTCTTCTGCAAGGACGTCGGCAGTGAGTCCATTGCTGTTTAAAAGATCAACTGAAAGCTGGTCATTGTATTTACTCAGAACGCGTGGTGTTATGCCATATTTGTCCAGGATGCGCCGCGTTATATCGTATTGCTGGAGAATGCGTCTGGTAACATCATATTGGCTTAAAACACGTTTTGTGATTCCATATTTGCCTAATACGCGTCGCGTGATGCCGTATTCCTCAAGGATGCGATTCGTGACTTCGAATTTGTTGAGCACACGTGGGGTAATGCCATCTGCTTCGTACCCGTTGAATGCAAGGAAGAGACTTGTGGCCTCGCCTGTTTTACCAGCTGAACCAGTAAATTGTCTTTTTGCGCCAGTCAGAAGCGCAGGGTGTCTAAGTTTGTTTTCTTGTTGAGCCGCTTTTACGTTAACGCGGTCGTCAAATTGTAGTTGAGCTTCATTTTCTTCAGCGCCGGTCAGGGCATCGCAACCTTGCAATACGCTGGGGCTTATGAAGAGCAAACCAGCAATACCTAAAGTAATCCAGCGTTTATGAAGTGGGTTACTGCGGGGAGCAATATTGTCCATTTAAGTTTCCAAGATAGATTATTAAATCCATCTGCGCACATTCCAGTAGAGCCGGGAATGATGAAGTCCTTTGATGTAAGCCCTTGGGGAGAGCTTTGGTAGGGTGCAAATATCTTTTACAAGGATTGTGCCAGCACAATTTTAGGCGAAATTAGCGGCTTTGTCTGCTTGGGTGGATTCAAAAAGAAACCCGTAAAGGTCAAAGGGTACATTTTAACATAGCTAGTGGTAGTTGTTGAATTAGTGGTTTAAGTGGAGCGATTGAAATACTGACAAAAAAGTTTGTCTTGTGCGTGTACAGGTTGTTGTTATTGATGCGGGATTAGGAGTTTAAAAAAGCTGTCTTGTCTGGCAAGGCAAATTACCGTGTTTTCTTCGATCAAGTCCTGTCTCTATGTCACAACTTAGCAAAACGTCATCCTGGACTTGATTCAGGATCCAGACAAGCCCTACCCAATCAAGTTGAGCATATGGTTTGGCATGACGCTTTAATAGCGGTCAAAAATACGTTGGGTGGAGTTTAACTCTTCTGAGTCGCCGCCAAAGAACAGGTCCCATAGATAATCAAGCATGGTTTAATTATTGGTTTTAGGTTTAAAAAACGCGGGTGGAATAAAGTACTGGTGAGAAAGTGGAGTAGGTTAGATGCAAGATGGATTAGAAGCGATCAAAAACACGTTCTGTAGAGTCCATGTCGTCTCCGCTACCGCCGAAAAAGAAGTCCCATAGATAATCAAACATAGTATTTGTGTTGGTTTGTATTGATGGTTTAAAATGGTGGTTGATTGACTGCCTGGGGCCGTGGTAAGCACTACCTTTTCCCAGGAAGTCCGGTTTGTATTACAGTATTAGAATGAAATTTGGACGTTGTCGATGAATACATAATTGTCGCCTTGTCCATTCACGATAAATCTGATTTGGGTTGTACTGCTTACGAATTTCGAGATGTCCAGAGTTTTTTGGACTTGCGCAGCATCATTCCCATTGCTAAAGGTGAAAATTCTGGACCAGGTGGCGCCGGCGTCGCTGGAAACCTCCAGGTGCAAGTTCGATGACTCAAGATCTTTTCTTCTATAGTCGAAAGAGAGGGTCGGAGATGTACTCCCGCTCAAGTCCACAGCACGATACAAGGCTTTGTTTTCTTTGTCTGTATCAATCCGCAAGCAGTGTCCTTCCGCACATTTACTGTCAGCTATTACGCGGAAATCACCTTTTGCATATCCATTTGATTCGCCTGATTCAATCCAGTCTCCTGACCAGTCTGTACTTCCATGGCTTCCACTGTATTCCTGCGTAGAAAAGTCATCCATGGTGAAGAATCCAGTGCTATTGCTTGAGCCAGAGTCATCATTCGAAGCATCCGTTGATGATGAGGCATCGGTTAAAGACTTGTTTTCATCCACATAGTATGGATCTTGGATGAGTTCTCCTTCTTCCAGGACCAAGACGTCTTGCAGTAGGACATTCACATTGAGCGATTTATTGGTAGTCCCGTTAGGTACACCTGTAATGACTGTATTTGCCGAGGTTTGCAATGCTTTGGCTACCTGGCCGGCATTTACGTATGGGTTTTCTCCCAGATAACGCGCAATTGCCCCGGTAACATGTGGCGCAGCCTGGGATGTGCCACTTGCTAAAACACTTTCAAAAGACTGGGTGTCTTCGATAATATGTGACAGCGAGATAATGTTTTCGCCGGGAGCAAGAATATCTACATGAGTGCCGTGGTTGGAGAAGCTGCTAAATTCGCTTTGTTCATTGTACGCACCGACAGTAATAACCTCTTCGACATGTGCAGGAGAATACGTGGACGCATCTTCACCGTTGTTGCCTGCTGCGGCGACGTATACAACTCCTTTTGAAATGGATTCTTTAACGGCTTCGTCGAGGATATTATACGAGGTGGTGCCAATATCAACACCAAGACTCATATTGACCACAATTGGCCACTCAGGATTGGCCTCTTTGGTGCGCGTAACATAGTCTACAGCAGCCAGTAGGGTTGTTATGTCTGTGCGGCCTTCTTTGGTGAGCACCTTAAGGCTATGTATTCTGACGAAGGGCGCGACCCCAACCACACCGATAAGGTCATTATTTGCCCCAATGGTGCCGGCGATGTGTGTACCATGTCCAGATTCATCATACGGATTTCCAAGATCACCCGGGTCAAATCCGGTCACATCTTCTGCAAGATCCTCATCCCATTCTAGCTGATCAGGGTTTTCAAACAGCATGGTGAAGTCTTTCTTTTCAACATAGTAAAGATCATCCCACATTGAGTTTTCCAGCGCTCCGGAATCAAGGATAAATACGTGTACAGGGTTTTTTGCAGCATAGCCGGCCGTAAACAGGTCGAAGAAAGTGGGTATTGGAGTTTCCGTGTGCGTAATGCCCCAGGGGATGACCTGCTTGTCATACCACTCACCACTTGTCGTTCCAAGTAATGCAGTGTCGATGGTTATGTCTGGCTCTGCAAAAAGAATATCTTCATCATCACCAATTTCTTCCAGGAAGGCTTCGAGCATGGCAGAGGCCAATTCAATAGAAATACCCAGGTTTGCGCCATCAATTGATATTTTGACGCGTATTTCCTGCACAGCAGACTCGAGCCCCTCTACAAATTCCTCAATGGTGATGTTAAAGTCTGTAAGTAAAGCGGAAAGCCTGTTGAAATCATCTATTTCCGCCTGCGTCAGGCCTTCGCTAAGCAGCACGTCGTCTGAAACATCATAATCCGCAAGCAATTCAGGCGTGGCCTGGTCGTTGAATTGAGACAGGAGTCTGGGCGTGATGCCATACTTCTCAAGCACGCGCCTCGTTACGCCGTACTGATTTAATATGCGTCGCGTAATTGCGTATTCGTTTAATATCCGATGGGTAATTCCATATTTCTCAAGCACCCTGCGCGTAATGCCGTACTCTTCGAGAATACGATTGGTTGTTTCAAATCTGTTTAGAAGACGCGGAGTGATGCCGTCGGCTTCATAGACGTTAAAAGAAAGGAATAGGCTGATTGCCAGGGACCCGGATTTGCCGGCAGAATCCATTGTTAGCCGGCTTGCATTTTCCAAAAGGTTGGAATGCCTTAATTTATTGACTCGCTTTATTTGCTCATTTCGGGGTGTTTGAAGCGTCTCTTCTTCGTGCGGGGCAATCCCCGTTAATCCGTCGCATCCTTGTAAAATTGCGGGGCTAAAAAATATTAAACCAGCGATCAGTAACGTAATCCAACGGTTTGAGTTGTATTGATTACGAGCGGGAGTTTGCTTCATGTCACCATCAATAAAACGGATAGAAATCTATCTACACGCCTGTGTGAAGAAACTAGGTAATGAAGTCCTCTGGTGGCAGCCCTTGGGGAGAGCTTGGGTTGGGTATGGGTCTGCTGTACAAGGATTGTACCATTGCGATTTTATGCGAAATTTGCCAGTTTGGGCGTGTTGGCAGGTTCGAAAGGAACCAGACATGTTAAAAGAGTACCTGTTGGCCGTATCGGGCAATACTGAGTTGAAAACTTCGAAGGGTGTAGCACTTGGCTAAGAAAATATTAGTAGTAGATGACGAGTTAAACGTGCGGCATATGCTCAAAGAGTACTTGGCCGAGCACGGTTTTGAGATAGAAACAGCCGCTAATGGGAGAGAGGCTTTGTTTAAGGCGAGAGAGTTTCGTCCGCATCTTATTCTATTGGATGTTATGATGCCTGAATTGGATGGTATGGAATTCATGCGCATTCATCGCCAGGAAAATAAAACACCCATCATTCTGCTCACAGCACGGGTTGATGAAACAGACAAGGTGGTTGGACTGGAGTTAGGGGCAGATGATTATGTAACGAAGCCTTTTGGCATGCGCGAACTGGTTGCTAGAATAAAGGCTGTTTTGCGCCGGGTTGAGTCATCAGAAACCGATGTAGATGCAGTACTGAAGGCTGGCGGTATCGTACTCGATAAAGATAAATACCGTGTACTGGTTGAGGGGAAAGAAGTAAGGCTCACGCCGACAGAGTTTGAATTACTCGCCACAATGATGGGGCATCCGGGGCGCGTATATTCGCGGGCACAGTTGCTGGAAAAACTGCACAATATTGCCGTGGAAGGTGTTGAGCGTACAGTTGATGTGCATATACGAAACCTGCGTACCAAGATCGAACCTGATAGTGCAAATCCGACCTACATAGAAACAGTCTTCGGCGCCGGCTATCGATTTGCCGACAGTGGCTGAGCAGTGGCTAAATTATATGCCCGGAAGCCTGATTTCAAACGCAGTGCCGTTGTCTTTCTCTGACGATACCGAGATCTTCCCTTTGTGTGCTTCAACAATAGATTTGGCAATGGCCAATCCCAATCCTGAAGTAATCAAGTGTTGCTGCCGGGATTGATCTGCCTTGTAAAAACGATCAAAAATATGCGGTAGCATCTCTTCGGGGATGCCGGCGCCTGAGTCTTGAACTAAAAATACAACTTCATCTCCTGAGGCTTCTACACCCAGGGTAATTGTGCCGCCAGCGGGTGTATATCGGAGTGCATTGCTGACGAGATTGGTAAGGACCTGGAGCATTCTCACAGGATCCAGTGAAACGCGGTTTAACGTAGCCGGCGCTTCTACATTGATCTTTATGGATGCATCATTCGCTTGCTTGGCGAAGGATGTCTGCACGCGTTGCAGTAGATCGTGGGGAGAGACTGATTCGTGTACAAGCGGTAATTCACCTGCATCTGCCAGAGAGAGCAATCTAAGATCCTCAACCAGTCGCTGCAGATGCTTTGCTTCTGTGTACATCATCTCCATGCGCTCTTTGTTTGGCTGAAGATCTCCATCACGCAATGCTTCCAGGTAGCCGGTCAATACAGTCAGCGGTGTACGTAGCTCATGCGCAATATCAGCCGTCATTTGCCGGCGCAAGGTCTTTGAGCGGTCCAGTTTCACGTTCATCTGGTTAAACGCGGCCGTCAGGGTGCCAATTTCATCCCGTGTACGAACGGGTACCGGTTCTTGAGCTTGGCCCTGGGCCAGTCCTTTTGCTGCTGTTGTAAGTTCTTGTACTGGTTTTAGATACGTTCTGGTAAACCAGAGTCCGAGCACGAGCGAAACGCTTAAGGCAGCAAGAAGCGCATAAAAAAGGGCAGTATCTGAGCTTGCCATAAATGCTCTGGCTTGCGTACTGAGTGGTACCCGTTCCGATGGCATGAGCACAATGGCCAGAAATTGCTCATCGATGAATAACGGCTTCCCTTTTTTAAGCTCGGCCGGGGTGAGCGTCTGGCCGGCTGCAAATAACTCGTTTGGCAGGAGTACCATGCCGGTTGTATCAGCGAGACCAAAAAATGGTGCTTTACTTCCGGGGCTTGGGCCTGGTCTACCTGGATTGTTGCGTTTTTGTAGCGGTGGATTATTCTTTTGGCTGTTTGGTTGCAGGTTTGTTTGGTTATTATTCGAATTGCGTCTCTCGGGATTTCTTACACCATCGCGCTGTGGAGGTGGCCCGCCGCGAGGTGGTGGGGGTTGGTTATTGCGCATCGGTGGCGGTGGACGGTCATTTCTGCCTGATGCCAGCCGCAAGGATGGAAGTGCAGCCCGTAATCCTTCCCAACTGTTATTTGTCTGGTAGTGGGCCGTTGCCTCCTGCATAAACGACTGAATGGCATCTTCCTGTACAAATCGATCAAACGATCGGTGGGTTGAATCTCGTACAAGCATGGCAACAAGCCCTGCCTGAATGATGCAAATGGCTACAAATGCAAGAATAAGTTTTAACGTAAGTGAGCGCATTAACTAGTCGAATAACTCTAGATTTGAAAAAGAATGCATCGCATTGAATCCAATTAGGTGAGGTAAAGCTACATAAGAGTTGTTCAGAAGATGTTTAGATGGTATGCGTAAGTTATTCAGCCTCTATTTACAGGCGTTCATGCATTTGTCAACACGATTTTTCCAATGCAGCCTCGTTTTAGATGCCGCAACGCTTCCTGTGCTTCTTTCATCGGATAACTCGCGCCAATCAGCGGCTTTAACTGACCGCCGGCCATCCACGCTGCCAACTGTGCAAGATCCTCACTGTTGGGTTTAACAATCACAAACCGGCAGTTTCGCGATGAGAACAAACTTCTGAGGATGCCAGTCGCCAGCGTTGCCGAGGGAAGCAGTGTTACGTATGTGCCTCCTTTGTTGAGCCGGGGAAGTGCTTGATGGAATGAGGCGGTAGAGGACGCATCCAAAAAAACATCGAAGCTTTCTGATAAATCTGAAATACCTGTCTTTTTGTAATCAATTGCTTTTTCAGCGCCGAGGCTTAAAATAGTATCCAGGTTTTTGTCACTTGAGGTACCCCATACTGAAGCGCCCATCTGCCGGGCAATTTGCACGGCAAAACTACCAACGCCACCCGATGCGCCATTAATCAGCACATGCTGCCCCGATTTCAACCGGCTTTTGTCTCGAAGGCCTATGAGCGCAGTGGTGCCGGTGGTTGCAGCAGCAGCAGCGTCTTCGTGAGATACATTGGCTGGTTTTGGACTGATGGTATTTGCATCTGCAATAAGATAGTCACCCAGAGCACCCTGGGTTGTTGATTTTGCATAAGGTAGAAA
This sequence comes from Rhodothermales bacterium, assembly GCA_045106435.1. Taxonomy (GTDB): domain Bacteria; phylum Bacteroidota; class Rhodothermia; order Rhodothermales; family JAHQVL01; genus JBCCIM01. Next base: position 717 of record JBGCEN010000281.1, on the reverse strand, counting down.
CCCGAACACCTCCTGGTTTTTCTTAAGATCACGGACCTGTTCTCCGACTTCTTCGACGACGCCGGAGAAATCATATCCAGGCACAAGCGGAAAATTAGGCGCGTGCAATAGGGTACCGCCGTCTTTTCCAGATATAAGTTTGAGGTCAGCCGGATTTAAGGCTGCTGCTTTGATTTTAACGAGTACATTATTCGCTTCACACGTTGGCTTGGGGTAATCCCCATAACCAAGATCTTCGATGCGTCCATATTTAGGTAGACTCCAGGCGTTCATGCTTTCTCACAATGAATTACAATATCGGAATGCCAGTAAAATGCTGTCAAAATAAGAAAAACGGTCAGTAAGTGTGTTTTTTTCGCCACACACTTGCAACAGAATTGATGAAAAAGGAAGACGACTTCCGGCCGATAGTACAGTCTAAGGGGTGAATATTAAGACTGGCACAAGGCCAGCATCCTGTTGAGGGCCACATGTTGGCTTTTGATCAAGTACTTAACAAGCAATCAGTAAGGTGATCAAATGGATAATCTAATGAGCCATTTATCAGAAGATACTACTTCAAAAAATACAGTAAGCCGTCGTGCACTACTTCGTGCAGGGTGGGTATTGCCCGTGATTGCCGTCACGCCATTACTCAATACGGCTTCAGCAATGAGTGCGGTTAACTGCGATGGACTGTTAGCAAAAAGGGACTTACACCGGAAGAATGGCGACCGG
>JBGCEN010000280.1:0-4321 GCA_045106435.1 Rhodothermales bacterium | reverse complement strand
CTCCAGCGCCGGCGCCCCCTCGGGCTTGCCTTATCCAGCAAGGCTTTACTACGCCTTGGCAAGAACGACAATAAAACTGCGGCGCTGCTTGCCAGAGAAGCTTTTCAGTTCAACAAAGAGGGCAACGGCATATTTGTCAATGAAGTGTACGACGCGCTCCGACGGACCCTAAACGCAGTTGACAAAGACAACGGCGGACCCTTTACAATACACCCATCCCACGAAGACTGGGTTCGAACTGTAGGATACAATCCGGCTGACGAATGGGCATTCTCTGCTGGCGATGACGGCCATGCGTATCTGAGGTCTCAAAAAGCCAGGACCGATGAAGCAATTGTTTTACCATCTCACCGGCACAACGTAGTACGAGAACTCCGAATTAATCCCAATAACAGCCTGATAGCTACAGTAGGCAATGACCACCAATTGCGCATCTGGGAAAATCAGCACCGGGAGTTTGAAGAAATCTACACCTTCGATATGCAGGAGGAAAGCGTACGAGGCCTGGCTTTCCAACCTGAAGGCAATCATATAGCGCTGGCCACGGAAGACCATGTCCTGTACATTTTACCTGTAAGAGGCGATGTTAGCCAAGCGCCGATTTCTATCTCCACGGATGGCTACGTGGTGCGATCGCTTTCTTTTAGCGCCGACGGTAAATGGCTTGTGGCCGGCGACAACAGCGGCTACCTCCACGTCTGGTCCTGGAACAACCTGGCTGGAAATCCAGTGATTGTTCAAGCCCATCGTGGCGCTGTTCGCACCGTGGCGTTTAGCAACAATTTCCTTGTATCGGGTGGAGAAGACACCAGGGTAGGACTTTGGAAGATCAACGCACAGGGCACCCCGAAACTGATCGAATTTCTTCGCGGGCACGACGGCCCGGTAAATACAGCAGCATTTAGTCCGGATGGTACCCAACTCGCCACGGGAAGTGCTGATCAGACGGTTCGTTTGTGGAATGTTGAGCGCGCCGGCGTTGAGACACCCATCATTCTTAAAGATCACAGCTCATGGATTGAATCGGTGCGCTTCAGTGCAGACAGCCGCTCTCTGGTATCCAGCAGCGCTGATGGCACCACTCGTATTTGGCGGATCAATCTGGAAGAGCTGGCAAGCGACATTTGCAAGGCTGTACCAAATAACCTGAAAGAAACAGAGTGGAGGTTTTATACCGGCGAGGGCATCGATTATCCCGATTCGTGTAATTCAAGCGATTTCGCGCAATCCACAACTACAACTCGCTAAGCTGAACTTTATCCATTTGAAGTCCCGAAAATGGGCTATTCGACATAAAAAAGGATAGGGCAATATTTAGCAGGTCTAGGCATCCACTCCAAATGTAGATAAATCGACAAAATGTGTGTGGGATATCCTATCAAATGCGTAGCGTTGTGCGGAGGGGCTTTTATCGAAGCGTTTAGCCAGGGTCTCGAGGCAGATATCTTAAAAGGAGTCGCTGCAATAAGTGGCCCTGGGTATGGAAAGCGCGATTGGAGATAAAAGCGCGCATTTATTTGATGGGCGGCCTTTTTGGTTCTTTTTTGGCCGCGCAAAAAGAACAAAACGCCCTGGTGTCCTCCAAGGGAGTGTTCGTGTTTTTTGCGCGCCCAAAAAACACACAAAAGGGCGCCCGCCAAATAAAGGCACCCTTTTATCCCCGTCGCACAAATCCATACCCAGGGACGTTAGATACAGTGATGAAAAGAAAGCCACCGGCCTCAGTCCCTGGCTAAACGCTTCGATAAAAGGCCCTCCGCACAACGCCACGTATTTGGCGGGATATCCCCGCACAAAAAAATTACTCAACAGGGCATTTATAGTGCAACATGGATAAAGTCCAGCTTAGTAACTGTTGAGATTTAATTTCCAGGGTTGGCCATTCGGGACATGCTCCCGCATTAAAGTCAAGCTTCACAGGGAACGTGTCTCATTATCCAACGTACGTCCTTTCTACTCACATCAAATTATCCTGGGAACGCGCATCAACAACTGATACTACAATTTTTCTGACCATTTTTCTTATCACCGATAGGCTCGGAAGTAGTTATAAGTATGTTGCGTGCATCATTTCTCATATTTTGCATATCCCTGTTTTTCCCGTCCGGATCGCTATTCGCACAAAACTGGGGTACCCTCGAAGGCCGAATTGTACAAGCGGCCAATAATCAACCAATTCCTGGTGCTACCGTTGTTGTAAACGGCACCAACTTCGGTACCGCTGCTGATGCTGCAGGAAATTACAGCATGCGCTTGCCGGCCAATACATATCAGTTGGTTGTCCGTGCATTGGGTTTCACCACATTTATCGACTCTGTACGCGTTGTCCGAGACATCTCCAATACCTTCGATGTTGAGCTTCAGGAAGATACCATCGAGATGGAAGGCGTTACCGTAGAAGATGAAGCCGGCTTTAACGATGCCGGTGTTTACAAGCTGGATCCTGAGACCATACAAAAAATTCCTGCACCGCTTAAAGATGGATTTCGCGCGCTAAAGGTGGTGCCGGGCGTTGTAACCAATAACGAATTATCAAGCCAGTATTCCGTGCGCGGCGGTGGGTTTAATGAGAACCTGATTTTCTTCAACGGTTTTGAAGTCTACATGCCCTTTCGACCCCGCCAGGGAGAACAGGAAGGTCTGGGCCTTTTTAACCCCGAACTCGCAGGCCGGATCACATTTTATACCGGTGGATTTCCGGCGCGCTATGGCGGCAAGCTTTCGTCTGCACTGGAAGTAGACTATCGCCGGCCTGAGGATGAACCCCTTCAGGCTTCCGTATCCCTCTCTTTGCTGGATGCCACGGCAAACGTCTCCGGTTCTGCCCTTAAGAACAAGCTCGGCTGGATTGCCGGCTTCAGAAAGGCGCGCGCCCGATACCTCTTCAGTACGCAAGAACTGAAAGGCAATTACCAACCTGATTTCCAGGACATACAAACCTTTGTCAACTACCGTATTGCCGATGGGCATGAAATCGAAGCGTTAGGCATCTGGGCAGATCATACGTTCAGACTTGACCCCAGCAACCGTCGCACCTTCTTCGGCACCATCAGCCAGGATCCACGCGTTCCGTCCAACTTGCAGTCGCTGTGGCTCGATTTCAATGGAGAAGAACGCGATGGCTATGAGACGCGATTTGGCGGCTTTCGTATTAAGAACAGATTTGCGCCTCGCTTAACGGCATCACACGACATTGCCTACTTCAAAACCATCGAAGAAGAAGGATTTGACATCAGCGGACAGGCTGTACTGTATCTGGTAGATCCCGGTGGTAACCCGAACAACAGCGAAGACTTTATTACCACGGGCATCTCGCGCACCGAAGATTTTGCAGACAACAAAATCGAAGTAGATACCTGGACGGCCCAGAGCAGGTGGCAATACAGTACCCGGCGGCATGCAGCAGAGCTCGGGGGGTATTTCAGAAGCCTTGCTTTTAATGATCGGATAGGTGAAAAATCGGTGGTTATCGCCCAATCCAGGGAGGGTGATGCGGTACGTATTGTAGTAGATAGCTTGAACGGCACGGCACAGTTTGACGAAACACAGGCCGGCTTTTATATACAAGATGCGGTTGACGTGCTCCCTGAGCCGGGCAGAATGGTTGTAACCGGCGGACTGCGTACCGACTACTTTTCGTTTAACGACGAATGGACGCTATCTCCAAGATTGATGATGCGCTTCCAGCCAAACGAGCGAATGACCTACACCGCATCGTGGGGCATTTACCATCAGGCGCCTACCTACAGAGAACTACGCGGTCAACCCGATCCGGCGGTGCCGTTGATCAACAACCTGAACCGTGACCTGCTGGCGCAGCGTTCCATGCAATTTGTCGGCGGTGTCGAACGATTCTTGCCTCGCTCCCGGTTCTACCTGCGCGGCGAAGCATATTACAAGAAACTCAGTAACGTCATCTCCTACGATATAGAAAACGTCCGCGTGGTTTATACTGGCGAAAATGACGCACAGGCCTATGCGTATGGTCTGGATCTCCAGTTGCGCGGCGAGTTTGTACCTGGCCTGGAAAGCTGGGCAAACTACAGCTTCCTGGTTACCAACGAAGAGTTTTTGCCAGATTTCACAGACGAATTTAAACTAGGTAACAATCCCCGTCCCAGCGACCAGCGACACACCGTTTCGATTTACGTAGCCGATTATATCCCCAACGATGAAAGCTGGAAGTTGCACATGCGCACCCTCTTTGGCAGCGGCCTCCCGTATACACCACCTATTGAAGGAGAACGGATCGGAAATATCATCACACAAGTGCCGGGCGAACGATTTTCTGCACGCTATCAGCGCTACTTCCGCTTCGATA
>JBGCEN010000279.1:0-6056 GCA_045106435.1 Rhodothermales bacterium | reverse complement strand
CAATGATAGAAATCATTGACTGTACTCAATTCTTTTTAGTGAGCCCCTCAAAAGGTTCTATAACGTGTGCGATCCAGCAATTCAGGTCGCCAGTCTTTAGAACACATGATTACTGCAACACGCAATCAATATTTTGTTTGCCTGGGTCGCGGTCAGTCTCCTGTACCGTGGAATCCATTTGATTTGCATCAGCAGGTCAACGTACATACTGATTATTTTGGTAAGGCCTTTGTCGAAATGGAAAGCTGCCTCGAACAGGAGGGTTTGGTTTTCTATCTCACTTGGGATCTGGACGCATTGCCGGCATATGGGGACCACGTGGTTGCCGTTGTGTTGGGGGACGAGTGGGGACGGATACCTAGATATGCAGATAAAGTAGGCGCACTATTTAAATGTTATGGCTTCGCCTCGCGCCCGGTATTAAATCCCTTCCATAAGATGAGCTACAGCAGGTGGCTCACTTTTTTGAAATACCTGTATTCACTGGTTCAGCATGTGCCAGGGTGGGTACGGTATCGCCTTAATAAACTCAGATTGAGGCAATCAGGAAAGCCAATTCCACCGCTTTACACCATTCCATTGGGGTATGCAAATCAGGGAGAGCATCCCATGATTCCATGTGAACTGCGGACCGTAGATGTGTCTTTTGCCGGCAGTATCCACCATAAACCATATGCCCCGTGGTCACTCAATAAATGGTTTGGGACACCCAAGGCGCTTGCTCGGAATAAGATGGTTGCTGCGCTCAAGCAAATGAAGTCAGCTCATGAAACGTGGTGCATCGATCTCAAAATCACGGATAGTTTTCAGGCGGTCCGATCTGCAAGTCCGGAGGAGTATGCCCGGCGCATCATGAATGCAAAGATATCCGTTGTGCCCCGCGGCAATTCTCTCGAAACGTTTCGCTTTTTTGAAGCCATGCGCGCCGGCTGCATATTGATAACAGAAGAACTGCCCGATTTTTGGTTCTACAGAAAGGCCCCGGTGATTCGCGTGAACGATTGGCGAGAATTAAACCAAATCGTAGCGGACCTGATCGCCGATCCGCAGTTGATGCAGAGATTGCACGCACAATCGATCGGTTGGTGGCGTGATGTGTGTTCATCCACTGCGCTTGGACAATATATGGCGGATAAAATAAATCGCCTTCATCTCCAAACCAAGGCACGTAATCCCGATAGGCGGCCGATGCCCTTGCGCCCATTGCAGCAAATCCAGATGGCATTAAAGGAAGGCGTTCTGCCCAAATCAAGCGCTGCAAAAAATCAATTGTCAGCCAATCAATAAACCCCCATGCTTATCCCCGATTTAGTACGTTCCTTTACAAAAGACGTAGTTTTGTACAAGGTTTTAGGTGTCGTTTTAATCTGTTTCTTTCTTGCAGGCTTTGCCGCTCCTGATTACTCGTTGATTCATACCGGTGCATCAATTCCATCGCATCAGGATCCTCTGTTTTATAGTCTGGCTGACACCAACAAGACGAGAGCCTTGCCTAAAAAGATCTTCCTCAAGCAGCCGGCTGCTGACGATCAGGCCATAAGCTTTGGCGTGAGCACGGTTGCCGGCCATTCCCTTACACAGCCTACGTCTTTGCAGTTTGGGCCAGATGGAAAGCTTTACGCACTTCGTAAAAAAGGCAACGTTCATGTGATTACGCTTTCGAGGCTTGAAGCGAACGCTTATGAAGTAACAGATGAGCAAAACCTTTCGGTAATTCGATCCATCCCGAATCATGATGATGATGGACGTTTAAATACGGATGAGAAATTAAGACAGGCGACTGGCCTGGTCGTCGGTGGGACGCCGGCCAATCCGGTTGTCTACGTGTCCTCAAGTGATCCACGTGTGGGGGGGCACGATGGCAATCCTGATACTGGACTGGATACAAATTCAGGTGTGATTTCTAGGTTGACCTGGATTGGAATGGATCGGGAGGATCCCGCCGGCTATTGGGAGCATGTTGAATTGGTGAGGGGATTGCCCCGTTCAGAGGAAAACCATGCAAACAACGGGATGCAGTTGAGTTTGGATGAGATGACATTGTTCGTGGCTGTAGGCGGTATGACAAATGCCGGCGCTCCTTCAAACAATTTTGCCTACATCAACGAGTACGCACTGGCCGCGGCTATTTTATCGATTGACCTCCATACAATTAATGCACTGCCTACGCTTGTTGATTTTGAGGGTAGATCCTATAAATATACCCTGCCCACGCTTGATGACCCGGAAAGGGCCAATGCAAACGGTATTGACGATCCGCTTGCGGGAGGGTACGATGGCGTTGATTTCGATGACCCCTGGGGCGGCAACGATGGTTTGAATCAAGCCAAGATTGTGAGCGGAGGGCCGGTGCAGGTCTATTCAGGAGGATATCGGAATGCCTATGATGTATTGATCACACGCACCGAGGGACGCGAAGGTCGAATGTATACGATCGATAACGGACCGAATAGAGGCTGGGGGGGACATCCATTGGGGGAGGGCAGTTATCCCGGAGAAACAGCCGGCCAATGTACTAATGACTATGATCCAGCAGAACTGGGGTCGAGTATTCCGGGGCCCAATGATGGGACTGTGCTGAATAAAAACGGACTCCACTTTGTGCGGGAGTTGATAGAGGGAGAAACCAATTTTGCTGGCGACAGCGCACGTTACTACGCCGGGCACCCAACACCAATTCGGGGGAATCCAGCCGGCGCAGGGCTTTATACGGGCGACTTCAATGCAGATTCTCTATTGAATACCGGCGTTTGGCGAGACGGGAGTAATCCTTCGTTTCCATTGCCGGCTGATTGGCCGCCTGTCCCTGTCGAAGAAGCCGATCCTGCAGAATGTGATTTCCGAAATGCAGCTGTCAATGATGGTGCCCTGATCGCGTACGATATTTCTACAAATGGCCTGGCTGAATACACTGCTTCCAATTTTGATAATGCGCTCAAAGGCAACCTGCTTGGTGTCGGCTATAATGATAACGCCGTATACCGGATGGTGCTAAACGAAGAAGGGGATGAAGTGGTTAACGGGGAAGAGATTTTTGCAGAAAACTTCGGCAAGGTCTCACTGGACATCACTACGCTCGGAGATGATACCATTTTCCCCGGCACAATCTGGGTAACCGGGTTTAATGAACACGAAATCTACGTATTCGAGCCGGCTGATTTTGACAACGAGGTACAGCCTGAGTGTAGCGGACTCACTGATCCGCTTTTGGACGAAGATCTGGACGGATACACAAATGAAGACGAACTGTTAAATGCCGCTGATCCCTGTTCAGCAGCGAGTACACCTGCTGATTTTGATGGAGACCTGCTTTCTGATTTAAGTGATCCAGACGACGATAACGATACGGTGCCTGATGTAGTCGATCCTTTTGTCCTGGATGCATCCAACGGCCTGGAAACCACGCTGCCGATTGACTATCCATTGCTCAACGAAAATCCCGCAACAGGGTTTTTTGGACTAGGTTTTACAGGATTAATGAGTAATGGTGTGGATGATTATCTGGACCTATACACCTCTGCAAACCTGATACCTGGTGGGACCGCCGGCCTGTTTACCATCTCAGAGGTTGGTGCCGGTGGGGTCATGGAAGTAGACAATACCCAAGAAAATGCATTTCAGTTTGGTGTGTACGTTGATGAAGACACAGACCCTTTTACGATAAAAGTCAGAATGGCCGGCCCCTTTTTTAACGGGCAAACGCCAGTTGCTGGACAATCTCAAGGAATTTTCCTGGGCACTGGCGAAATGGATAATTATGTTAAGCTCGTGGTGGGTATTGAAGAAGGGGCGGGTGGTGTTTTTGTTGAGCAGGAAGAAAACGGACAGATTATAAGCACAGGATTTTACAGGGTAGATGGTATCTTGAACGCATCGAGCATCGATCTGTATTTTGACGCAATTACATCTACGGGTACCGTGCAGCCGGCTGCCTCTATGGCTGGTGGTTCGCCGCAGTATTTGGGTAATCCACTGTTGCTGAGTAGTAACTTACTCAATGCCTTACAGGGATCTTATGAAGTATTACCTGATATGCCCTCTGCGCTTGCTGTGGGCATCATTGCGACTACTGGAAACACCGGTGTATCATTTAATGCCACGTGGGACGCCATTGATATTTATACAACACCAGCACTGGCAAGCTTTGGTAGCGCTGTAAGTGAAGGCTGGAATATGGTTGGCCTGCCTGTCATTCCTGTAGATTCCGACTATACGCGTGTGTTTGATGATGTATCGCCAGCATACACTCCTTTTTACTGGACGGGCGCAGCGTATGAAGCGGAGGAAAACGTTACGACATCCAGAGGATATTGGATATTTGCCCCCACGCCGGCTGACTTTGTTTATACAGGTACGCTCGTTGAGCAGGTGTCTGTTAACGTAAGAGCAGGCTGGAATATGATTGCCGGTCCCTCGTGCGATATAGGGGTTGTTGATGTACAAGATCCGGAAAGTCTTTTGATTCCCGGTACACTCTACGCCTATGCAAATGGCTATTCGCTTGCGCAATCCATTGACAAAGGAAAAGGATATTGGGTAAACGCAGTCAATGAAGGCATCATTACACTCGCTTGTCCTGCTACAGGGAAAAAGGGCCCCAAAGCGGCCAGGGAGCGCAGGCGCTCAATTCAGCATCATGAGCAAGGCTATGGTGTGTTGCATCTGACAGATGCAGCCGGCCAGCATCAGTCCTTGATGTTTGGTGGTGCAGCATTGGATCCGGAGCAAATTACTCAATATGCGATGCCTCCACTCGCACCAGCCGGCTCTTTCGATGTTCGGTTCAGCAACCATAGCAGGATTGCTCCCGGGCCTCTTGCGCACATTCGCTTGCAAGGTGTAGTCCTGCCAGCAGTGCTCAAGGTTGTGGAACTACCAGCTGGTTCTGATGAAAAGATAGGCGTTCAGTTAAGGCGTGAAGGCGCGTCAGGAGCTTCTCATGCGGACGTCCGTGTAGTTGCGCTATCGACCAACGAAGAGCTTGTCCTGCAGGATGAAGACATTATCGCCATGAGTATCTCTTCAATAACTGCGGATGAAGAGGCGCCGCCAGTTTCTTTTGAACTCGTTGGAAATTACCCCAATCCTTTTAATCCACATACCCGCATTGTATTCGATTTGCCGGCGCCGGCTGATATAAAAGTAACCCTTCATGATGTACTTGGTCGTGAAGTGCTGGAAGTGAACAAGAGCGCAGTATCAGCAGGAAAGAAGCGATGGATTTCAATCGATGGGGCTTCGCTGGCTACAGGTTCATACCTGTATCGGCTTACCGCAAAAACAGAATCTGGTACTGCACACAGGTTTGGACGAATGCTGCTTGTTAAATAACCTTATGAACACTGTAAGTGTAGTTGTGTAACCCAGTATCAGTCTTAATTGGTCAAAATAAGCGTTATTTTGGTTGGTACACTTCTTGTCTAAAAAATTCTTTACCACTGAAACGCGCCCACCGCGTCCCCACATATTGGACATCTATCTATCCTGCTTCATTGCAGATATAGCTGTTCGTGCCCTCACCTATTTTCCCCCTGATTCGCTATGAAGAAACAGTTCTTCTTGCAACGTTGGATGAGCCTCTCCACGATTGTCCTGATATTCGTTAGTGCTGCACTCCTGCAAGGATGTGATGGACTTTCGAGTGTGAATGAATCCGAGCAGATTTCCCTGGAGCCTGATGACAAATTTCGTCATGCACAGATGGCCTCCTTGATGACCACACGCCGGGACGGAGCGTCCAAAAACGACAATAGTGTCGGACTCATCTTTGCGATTAAGCCTCAAAAAGTGCTCGATCGATATAAGGTACTGGACCGGTATAAGGTCCTGGATCGATATAAAGTTTTAGATCGATACGAATATGAGCACACCTTTACCGGCTTTGCCATTTGGGCTGATGCCGATGAGGTGATGAATCTGATCGATGAAATGAAACGGGATCCGGATATCAAATGGGTTGAACCTGATATTTACATGGGGCGTGTCTTGATTCCGCTCGCTACTGAGACGGGGAATGGCTCTCAGTTAATGCCGTGGGGGACAGCGCGCATTGGTGC
>JBGCEN010000278.1:0-7878 GCA_045106435.1 Rhodothermales bacterium | reverse complement strand
AGTTTAATGCCACGACCGCTCACCTTTTTGTTCGGGTCGATCATCCCTACAACAACGCGAGGGATTTCTTTTTCCAAAACGAGTCTGGCGCAGGGAGGTGTTTTACCGTAGTGGCTGCAAGGCTCCAGATTCACATAAAGTGTTGCGCGCTTCAAGGCCGTTGCTTCATGCTTGGATTCGGCATCAAGGATCGCATTGCGTTCTGCATGGTGGCCACCGTATGCCTGGTGCCAACCTTCTCCGAGTACTTCGCCTGATTCTCCGACCAAAACTGACCCTACCAGTGGGTTAGGACTTGCGTGTCCATAACCGCGTCGGGCAAGTTCCAAGCATCTATGCATCCACCGTTCATGGATGGTGTTATCGGGGTCGGTAGGAGGCATTTACATAGCAAGTGGTTAGTGGTTAGTTGTTGGTGGTTAGTCAAATCTTTTACTAACCACTAAAAACTAATGACGAACCACTAGTTATTTGGGCATGATAAATACGAACTTGGGTTCGATGCGCCGGCGCTTTTTGAGTCCTACAGGGACCCCGTCGTGGAAGTCTGGCTCAAAGCTGTTTCGAACGCCGAAGCCCAGCATCAACATGCGCATCACACGGACTGCCGTTTCCAACCGAAAGAAGTTCAGGTTGTTGCCAGTGATGGCGAGATCTTCCAGTGAAGCTGTTTTTAACTGATCGAACCGTAAACGCAAATATACAGGTAATTCGGGTGATTTGACGCGTATATCCACGTGGATCCAGCCGCTGTCTTTTACATTCCACGAATTTTCAAAGCTCCACCTGAATTTCCACATGCGTTTGTAGCGCCAGGCCATCGTGAAGTAAGATCCAAACCGCCCTTTGTCTTGCGATGTAAGAATGTTGCGGCGCGTATTTAGTGCCTCAATGTCTTCATCAGCCCCGTCTACAGGGATGCCCAGTGATTGTAAGCGGAGCGCTTCATAAACCGAGTTGAAGTAGTTCGGAATGTATTCCTTGCCCATAAACCGTTGCTCAAATTGAAGCTCCAGACGGAGATCTTCGGGGAGCAACCATTTACCGCTGAAGCCGGCGCCGATTCCCATACCGTGCCCGAAAATTTTAGACAGTTCGCCATAGGCAAGTGCTGATGAGGTCTCGGTAACAAAGATCGGCATGGATACATCAAGGCCCCCCATAAGTAGCTTGCCGTCTTCTTCGCCAATAGCAGTTCTGACGCCATTCACATCCGTTAGCGCATCTACAACAAAAGGCGCTCCGGGGAGATCTGTATTGATGAGGGTGCCGTTGTTGCTCAAATCGCCGGCTAAACTTACGCCCACGGAGACCAACTTGTATTTAGATAGTGGGTCATCGGTTAAGGGGAAGTAAGCTCCGCGAAGACCGAATACTTCGGGGGCAATCAGGTTGGAGTAAATGCTCTCAAATAGAAAGTCTTTTGTCCTGTAATTTGCCTCGAAGCCGCGTTTCTGGTCATCGAGGTTGATAGAGTTATTGAACAAGTTGATAAATTGTCCAAACCCGAGGGTTGATTCTTCCAGTTCGCCAAAGCGGGCGTAGTAGCCGTCATCTCCTTTTTCAGCGTACTGTACGTAGCGGATGAGACTGAGGAAATCGTTAAAAGAGTCGTAATCTTCTTTTCTGGTTGATCCCTCTTTAATGTTGACGTGCATTTTCACCAGCAAGCCGGCGCTGTATTTCCCGTAAAAGAACTCGGGCATCAGTGCGGTTGCTACAAACTGCTCCTTCTTACCTTCGGAATTCTCAATACGACTCATCCCGAGGTCAAATGCAAAGTCCCAGTCAAACTGGGGTATTTCTTCTATAAGCGAATCAGGAAGGACGTCTTCTGGCGGGTTGTTGCCCACTATTTCAGATTCCTGGGCCAGTACAGGTGATGTCTGTAGCATTATCAAACAGAAAATACTACACCAGATTAGGTATAATTGATGTGATCCAGGCATAGATGTGCCATTAGGGTCTATTTAATAGCTCGTTACCTTAAGGGAGCATTGAGATATGGTTTAAACAACAATCGATCCTTTAAAAAATTGAAGCGAAGTTACCAGTCGTCAGATTTCAGTATTCAGCAATATGATTTGTAAAATCTGAGAACTGATAACTGATTACTGAAGACTAAGTAATTTTCAATTTTCAATTTTTTCAATGTCTGCGGTACCTACTTCTTTTTCGATTTGTGATCGAAGGCTATCAATTTCTTCGCCTATCGATTTTCTTTTTGAAGCAACCTCATCTACGAATAGTCTCTCTGTATTGACAAAGTTGATGTAGGGTGAAACGGTATCACTTACGCGAGTCAAAGATTTGTCTACCTCTGCATCCAGTTGCTGGACGAGGGCTTTTTTCATGTCTTCCCGAAGGGCTGTAGTTCTCTCGTTAAACTCCGACATGGCTTTTCGTTTCTGTCTGGGCAAGAAGATCAGGCCAACCAGGGCAACAATGCCGGCTGCAATAAATCCGCCTGTCACATCAACAGCTGTTGCTGTCACAACTACAGTAGCCACTGCTCCAATGCCGGCTGCAACGGCTTCTGCACCCATAAAGAGCGCTGCGGCATTGCGGGAATTTTCAAGAATCCTGCGTGCTTCTTCTTTCAGGTCATAGGTTTCAATTTTGCGATCAGCCTCCTTCATGATGTTGTTGAAGACTTCTGATCGGTTGTAGAAGAAGTCGCCTCTGCTAGACGAGCCGGCAATTCCTGCAACAGATTGCACGCGCTGGGCAAATCCCGTGAGTGTTTGATTCCACAGGGAGAGCGCCTGTTTTAACAAACCATCAACCGCATCTGTTACCTGGCTTTCAACCTGCTTGTCTGTATCCCGCACAACCTGTCGGGCAAATTCTTCTTTGAACTTGTCACGATCCTTGATCAAGCTGAGTTTGCTGATGCGGATGGTGTCGTCGAGAAATTGTGAGCCTCGTTGTTGAAGCTGTAACAAGAGATTGTCCACTTCAGTAATGTGCCGCCCGTATCCGTGGATAAGCGTTTTGCGTGCATCTTTCAGGATTTGGTCGAGCTCTTTGAGATTGATTTCGTCCTGGACGAGTACCTTGACGCGTTGCTCCATGCGCTGATCGAGTGCGCTGAGCAAGCGGCTGCCGGCATCGATGGGCGCGTTTAGTTTTAATGCAAGCCGGCTTTTATCTGTTAGATGCTCTGTAATGAAGGTCTCAAAAGCCTCAAAGTTACTGGCTTTCCACAGCGCATCTTTTTCCTCGCCGGCCTCCATTTCTTTTGCCCGAAATGCCTGATCAGCGCTGACCGGAAATATTTTGGGCTCAAAGTTCATCAACTCCATGCACCCGCTCCTTACATGCGTAAGCACCTTGTTGAGCATTTCTTCATTGCGGGAAAGGTCGAGTTTGTTTAAAACAAAAACGAGCTTCTTTCCCCAGCTATCCCTGATGTAGTGCAGGAACTGCCGTTCAGATTCAGATAAGGGCCGGTCGAATGAGGTAATGAATAAAACGAGATCTGCTCTTGGAATAAATCGTTCTGTTAATTCCTGATGTTGGGTAACAATCGAATTTGTCCCCGGTGTGTCTACGAGGTTTAAATTGAGCAAATAGGGCGATGGAAGGCGCTTTTCGACCAGAAATTCTGATAGCTGGCGCTCCATGTATTCCTCGCCATGCCGTATGATTGTGACTTTTGCCGTTGTAGGAATTGGACCTTCTTCCATCAGTTTAGCGCCAAAAAAAGCATTTAACACGCTCGATTTGCCGGCATTAAACTCACCAACGATCACGACGAGAAAGAGGGTTTCCAGATGGGCTATGATGTCGTCAAGCTGCGCTATAGTCTGCTCATCTGTTTCCGTCTTTTGTAGTAGTTCTTTCAGGCTCGAAAGGGCATCTTTCTCGCGATTTAGGAAGTGGGCATATTTAGCATCAACAAAAGCTTCCATAATGCTTTTTTCTGTAACGATAGTAAAGAGTAATCGAGGGAGATTGTTTAGCGGGGGTGCTATTTGGAAAAATCGTTTGGGGCAGTACTGGGTATTAGCTGCTAGTTGTTGTAAAAGTTTTTACTAACCACTAAAAACTAATTACCAAAAACTCCATTGGCACACAGGTCATAATAGCAACGGGTCCATTTGAATCAAAAGAATAGATTTATTAGCCCGTTTCCTTTATTTCCTTACGTTGAGTGATTGATCTTGATTTGGCGGGTATATTTCTCGTATGTTTGTGGTAGTGATTGCACAACCAAGGCCTCAAGATTACATCCTTTCTGGTATGTAAATGCCCCCCAGTGAGGTATTCTCACCTTGTGCATATAACATCAGGTAATGCTTTTGGTTTTTCTGCCGGCAAAACCCTGATGCTGTACCTAATACTACAATTGCCCCTCTGCTAGCGTGTGATTTAATTATAATCCCCCGAAGGGACCTAATTAGACCGACCTACGCTCATAAATGTCATCCCCTTGATCGCCACAATCCATCCTTTTGAGGACGTTTCTTTGCGGTGTTTCTCTAATCAGGAATGATATTTATTAGTCCATCATTCATAGGATCCATAATTCTGTCATAGAAGCCAAACACTTCTCCGCCGTAGTTTTGCATGAGTAAAGACAGCGAACAACAGCCACCTGGGGGCAACCCACTGGTGGAACTTGATCACGAGCCTACCTTCTTCATAGATATCTCTGAGGAGGATCTGGAACGCGTCCTGGCTGAACACCTCGAGTGGGTGAATTCCAGCGGGCAGCGCGGAAAACGAGCCAATCTGGAGCGGGTGAACCTTGTTGGTGCAGATTTGCATGGTGTGAATCTTACAGAAGCCAATCTGTGCCAGGCAAATTTATCCAAAGCGAATTTGCAGGGAGCCGGCCTTTCAAAGGCCAACTTGCAAGGAGCGATGATGGGTGGTGTAAATCTCCAAAAAGCCAGTTTATGGGATAGTGATCTCCAAAGTGCACGACTTTCACTTGCCAACTTGCAAGGGGCAAATTTATCGCAGGCGAATCTGTACCGGGCCAATCTGCGTGAGTCCAACTTGCAAGGTACAAACATGACACGGGCCTACTTGCACGAAGCCCGGCTGTCTTTGTCCAATATGAAAGGCGCCAGATTGGGGCGCGCAGATTTGCAAGACGCTACGTTGCATCATGCGGTGTTGTATGAAGCCAATCTGCAGGAAGCCAACTTGCATGGGGTGCGTGGCCTTCAGATCAGGCAGTTGCGCGGTGCCAATATGTCGAGTGCCCAGTTGCCGGCGGGTATTGAGGACACAGACTGGCTAAAGCACGTCGAGGAGACTTCTCGAAAGGGGAGCCGGCTCTTCCTCATTAAGTTGTTATGCTGCCTCTATGCATGGCTCGTGGTTTCATCGACGCAAGATGTGCATTTGATCACCAATATGGCGGTTTCGCCATTGCCGCTGATCGGTACCAAAATTCCCATCGCCAGTTTTTTCTGGGTTGTACCGCTGATTTTGTCTGTGCTGTTCATCTACTTCCATCTGTATATGCAGCGCTTATGGGAAGATTTGGCAGCATTTCCTGCTGTTTTTCCTGATGGGAAACCGCTGGATAAGAAAGTATATCCCTGGTTGATGACAGGCATTATGCGTGCCCATATCCCTCATCTGCGGGATTCTCATCTTCCCTTTTTCGACCTGCAAAAAGCGGTTACAATCTTGGTAGGATGGTGTATTGTGCCGATGACACTTGCCTATTTTGCGTTTGGTTATCTGGTAAAAGCAGACGCTCTGGGTTCAGCATACCATTTTCTTTTGTTGGTGGGATGTTGTGCAATGTCCTATTCTTTTTACACCAACGCAGTGTCCACCATGCAGGGCCAGAAGCGCCGTAAGTTTTCTTGGCGTGAGGCTGGTCAGGATTCCCGCGCCCGAAAAAGCGTTATGATTGCTGCTGTTGTTATGGCCGTATGGGGTTTCACGTTTTTTGGTCCCATTTCTTTACCGCAAGCAAATCTGGCTTCGATGGATTTATTGGGGGCTGATTTAAATGGAGTGAATCTGCAAGGCGCCACGTTGGATGGGACAGATTTCCGTGCAGCACACTTGAGGAACGCCAATTTGCGAAATTCTACGATGTTCTCAGCCCAACTTGATAATGCAGATTTGGCCGGCGCAGATTTAGCCGGCGCAGATCTTAAAGCAGCCACGTTCATTGGCACCAATTTCACGGATGCCAATCTTGATAATGTAGACTTACGCGGTGCACAACTAGACGGGGCCATTTTTACCAACGCGTCATTTAGAGGGGCAAACCTGGCCAGGGCACAACTCAAAGACGTAAAAGGGCTCACGAGCGAACAACTGTGTCAGGCAGAAACCATGATCCACGCGATGTTAGATGCTGAACTGGTCGGCGAAATCATGACCAACTGCGTTACGCTTTGGATGGGCACTCAGGAAAATTGAAAAGTGTAAAATTGAAAAGTTTTCAATTGAAAATTTGATAGCAAGGCGTACGCTAGCAAAAACGCGATTTTCCCAACCTAAAAAGAGAAAGAGCCAAGGGAACTCAGTTCAGTTCAGAGCATTGGACAACCCAAATTGAAAATTTGTAATGATAACTTTTCAATTTGCAATTTTCTTGCCCTATAGCTCAATTGGCAGAGCGTCGGATTCTGGTTCCGAAGGTTCAAGGTTCGACTCCTTGTAGGGCAACGCAAAAAAAGGCCCTTGGATAGCTGGAAACAGCGATTCGGGGCCTTCCTGTTTTGTGTAATTCTGTTGGGCATGCAAGCTAATGCAAATTTGAACGGATGCACAGCCTGTTAACATGACACCTGAAAACGTTTACTCAGCCGGCGCGGTCAGGTGTCGGTCGAAGTATTCGATCAGCTTGCCAAACAGGTAGCGATCGTAATGCCGCTCACGGCTCCATCCATGCGTCGCACCCGGTGCAAACGCAAAGTCGAAGTCTTTGCCCTGTTTGATCAGTTCTTCAGCTAGCACGGCCGTCGTCTTGAACGGTACCACATGGTCCTGTATGCCGTGGATGAACAGGAGTTTATCCTCTAGATTCGCTGCATAGTTGAGCGCTTTTCTTTCGAAGATCTCCGGGTGTGTCTGGGGGTGACGAACAATCGCGACGTCGTCGGTGCCAAAGAACACCGGGTCAACAGCCGCCGCTGCAGCAACACCCACCTGGAATAAGCCCGGCTTCATCAACAGCGAATAAACGGAGAGTGTGCCACCGTAACTGCTGCCCCAGATGCCGATGCGATCGGGATCGACATAGGCCAGCGACTCCATGTAGGCAACGGCACTCGCATAATCCTCAATGTCCTGGTCGGCAAAGCCCAGCAGAAACTCCTCACGGAATGCCCGGCCATAGCCGTTGCTACCCCGTGAATCCACCTGCACGATGATATATCCCTTCTTGACCAACAGTTGCTGTACGAGACTGTAGTTACCGGCCCAGCGGTTCTTCGCCGTATTCGAATACACGGGCCCAAACAGCACCGGATACTTCGTGCCGGGCTGCATGTTGGCAGGCTTCAGCATCCGGGCATGCAGCGTGTAGTCATCTACAAGGCTGGGGAAACTAACGTATTCCGCAGCCGCCCAGGTTCGCTCCGTGAATGCCGGCAACGGCGAGTGGGTTACGCGCGTTGCGTCACCACCCTCGCTGGGTACCACGTAAAGCTCGGTCGGTGACGTGTCGTTGCTGTGCATGAACGCCAGGTGCCGGCCATCCGGTGAGGGGTAGCCAGCGTTCCGGCCCGCAAGACGCGTCACTTGCTCGGGATCGCCACCGGACCTATTCAGGCGGTACACGTGTTGTTCGTACGGATTAACGCCGTTGCCTGCATAAAACAGCGCATTACCAACAATACTTGGGGCAGACAGCACATCGTAGGACGGATCTGTCAGGAGCTGCGGACGATCCCT
>JBGCEN010000277.1:0-11112 GCA_045106435.1 Rhodothermales bacterium | reverse complement strand
TTAAACGGCGAAGACTCAAAAGGTAGGTCTAACATCGAGATAGCGCTTAAAAACCCTTCAAAATTGGACATTCCTTGATCGGTGTTCGATATTCGAGACTTTGTCCAAAAGGACAAAGTCGAGCTAAGAAACTGTTGAGATTTGAGGTTCGCAATTGAGAGAGATGAGATTTTGAGTGATTTTGGATACGGCTTTTTGAGCGCATAGCAGCGTTACGTGCGACACGAGGGCGCAGCCCGACTGATGCAAATAAAAAAGCGGATTCAAAAGCACCAAAAGATCGCTCGCTCAATGTGAAGATTAAATCTCAACAGTTTCTTAGGCGAGACCTGTTAATTGTTTATAATCAGCACTATTTAAATGCAATTGCCCTGGTACAATTGCCAAATTGCCTCTGCAGGATTCGACAAGAATAAAACCGACTACTCGTTTTGTAGTTATTTTCCTAACCACTACCTTTACCAAATCTTAACTATAAAGATTGACCCACTGTGTATTTGAGAAAATATAATACTGGGGAAAACATAACAAAGCAGCGCAGAGAATCAGATCGAAACACATCTGATCTTAAAAGGCGTTATGTAGCCAGCCTTGCATAGTTGCCCGGGCAGTGAAACACTCGTCTCTCACCACGTGCCGACGTACTGTTGCGTACAACTAAATTAGCACAATTATATCAGTACAACTCCCCACAAACAAAAGGTAAATATTTCACGCTACTATATTAATGTAATGTGTATTCCAAACCCAATGGCTAAAAGTCGTTGATTGTAATTATTGATGCGAATCAGGGATTGAAATGCTGTTTTAATTCGGATTCAACTTTTACGCTCCTCATCCTCAATCATGTGCTCAACTTGATTGGGTATCGATTAGGGATGACGAGGACTATAGAATTTTGCTTGTTCAATCGTGTCAAAACCGATTCAATCCCTGATTCGCATTATCGAGCATTTGCTAAGATTCAGATCTACCCATCCCAACACTAAAAAGTCTCCAGATCAAGCAGATCTTATTCTACCGGATCACTAACGATCCAACAAGTCACATTTAAACTTCTCCTTCACTACTGATTATCGACACACTTTAACAACAACATAGCAACAACATTGATATTATTTTAATATCATTTGGTAAAACATTTTAAAAACACTATTTTCATATTAATAAATAATAGTTACACTTATAACACCAAGCAATAACTACGTTTAAATGCCATAATATAACTATGGCATTGCAGGTCACATCTCTTAGCATTGTTAAAGTATCCCCCGTTATTTAGTCTCCCCCCTACAAAGTCATCTTAAGCCTCTTGTAAATACTAAGAGTTAAGGTTTACGCCAACCCTTGTATTTCCAAATCATTGGTTTCTATTACAGATGGTTTGCCGTGTAGGGTATTGTTCCTCCGTTTTTGACCAATGTCTTGGCCATTTCTCCCAAGGTTATATCAGCGCGTGTTTTCCGTTCACGTGGCAGCTTGTTGATTGGGCAGCTTACAAGCCAGGGCAGGTAAATTTAATTTTCGAGGTGACTCATGATTAGAATCCGACCGACATGGAATTCGATTGCCCTTCCGAAAACCATGTGCATGAGCAGTGTGCTTTTTTGCTTATGCTTACTCATTATTCCTTCAGAAAACACTTATGCACAAGTGCCAGTTGGCACCCCACCTCCACTAAGCGCTGTTCCGGTTCCAGGGCCAGACAATCTGGCTGCTATTGATCCTCTACTCTCTTCCAGAATTAATCGGACCGACGTACCCTATAGCGAATTCGTGATTGACGAAGCCGCGCTCGTACAGTTGGGAAAAGCATTGTTCTGGGATATGCAGGTAGGAAGTGATGGTATACAGGCATGTGCGAGTTGCCATTTTGCCGGCGGAGCAGATCCCAGATCTATGAACGCCCTCAGTCCTGGACTCAACGCTGGAGATAACACATTCCAGGTGGGAAGCCCGAACTACCAGCTGCTCACGTCTGACTTCCCGCTCCACGTTAAAGCAGATCCGGCTGATTCAGGATCACCTGTAATACGTGATGCAAACGACGTCGTTAGTTCACAGGGCATGATCGGTTCAATATTTAATGATATCGTGCCTGGCTCTGACATTGATGATTTTACAGAGGTAGCAGACGACGCGCCATTCAACACAGGAAGTTTTAATACACGCCGCGTAGAACCGCGCCAAACCCCTTCAACGATAAATGCAGTGTTCAACCTGCGCCAATTCTGGGATGGCCGCGCCTCAAACAACTTTAATGGTGTAAATCCCTTTGGAAACCGCGACCAGGAAGCCCGCGTCGTGCGTGTTGGAGGTGGTGCTGCACGTCCGGTGCAAATTCTCATGCCACTGTCGAGCCTTGCATCACAGGCAACTGGACCGCCGCTCAGCCACGAAGAAATGTCAGCTGAAGGTCGTACCTGGGCAAAAATTGGCAAGAAACTACAAGATCCTTCAGTCATCCCGTTGGCCGGACAGATCGTCGATCAGACTGACAGTGTGCTCGGGCCCCTTTCAAATGACGACGGTACAGGCACCTTTACAGGCTTAGGCACAACATATGCGGCTATGATCGAGGCAGCTTTTCATCCGCAATGGGTCAATGGGGGGAATGGGAATCCTGTTGTTGGCTTCAATACAGGAGCCAACGGAACGCCTGTGCCTTTTATTATATCGAGAAATGGCGTACCGGCAAATACCGATGAGTACACGGTCATGGAAGCAAACTTTTCCATGTTTTTTGGACTTGCCGTTCAGGCATATCAACAGGAGCTGGTTTCAGACCAGTCGCCTTTCGATGCTTTTGCCGCCGGCAACCTCGGTGCATTGACAGCACAGCAACAACGTGGTCTGGCAATCTTTCTCAACGTCGGCGTAGATCCAACAATTCCAGCCGGCCGCTGTGTCGTATGTCATAATGGTTCAGAATTCAGTAGTGCTGTTGTTAGCCGCGTCGGTGTCGCAGAGCCAATCATCCCAGGCGTACCGCCGGAGCCTGATCCTGCCGCAGTTATCGAGCGTATGCCAACCGCTTTTGCGGCTGCCCTGGCATCGCTGAACTTCGTGGCAGGTGACGTATTGCCGCCAGATCCTGGTGATGTTCAGCTACCACTAGATTTTGATCCCCGTGGCGCTACTATTGAAATCGTTGGTTCGGGGACAAATACTGTATTCTTCGATGGCGTTTTCCCGGGCACACCTGGACCTATTCCGCCTCCCGCACCCTGCGTGGCCGAATTGCTCACATTAACACTGAATCCGCAACGCGCACTCCGCGGCTTTGCAAATCCACTAGCTGCGGCTGAATTCGTGGTTGATGCAGCTACATGTGGCGTCAACTTCGACGTTTTAGTAGAGGCTGCTCCCGTGGGTGTATATGACATACTCGTAGACGGTGTCTTCAGGGGTAGTGTCGAAGTCATTGCACCTGCTGTATACGACCTCGGTTTTTATAACATCGCCGTGCGCCCAACCACGGATGATATTGGTGTTGGCGGCACCGATCCATTTGGTAATCCCCTCTCCTTCTCGGAGATGGAGTTATTGATGCCGGGCCGTGATGACATTCGGGATGGTCTTCCAGGCGGTGGCCTGGGTGGCGGTTTTGAATTCAATCCGCCGATTGGCTCGTTGAATGAGACTTCCGATGCAGCCGGCGCTTTCAAAACGCCAATCCTGCGAAATGTGGCTCTTACAGCACCATACATGCATAATGGAGGCATGTCTACGCTACAGCAAGTGATGGAATTTTATAACCGCGGTGGCGACTTCCCGTTGGTTAACCTCCAAACGCTCGATCCAGATATCGCAGCAATCGGGATGACGCAGCAGGATATGGACGACCTGATCTCCTTCATGGAGAGCCTGACAGATCCACGGGTCGCTACACAAGCAGCTCCGTTTGACCATCCGCAGCTAATGTACCCCGACGGCCATAGCAGCATCGATGGTATTACCGTCTTTGATGAAGCGGTCGCAGTGGGTGCAGCAGGCGGCGTGCCGATTGAGCAATTCCTCGAAAATGGCCCAGCAAGCGCAAGCAAGTCGGGCGGTTTGAGACGTGATATGATATTGGCAGCAGCGGATGACGACTATGAGCAGCCGACCGATTATAGTCTGGATCAAAACTATCCGAATCCGTTCAATCCAACGACAACAATTCGTTTCTCACTCGCCAATTCAATCCAGGTTCAGCTGGAGATCTACAACATGCTGGGCCAACGTGTTAAAACACTCGTTAATAACGAAATGTCTTCTGGATGGCATGCTGTCTCCTGGGATGGGACGAATGACTCAGGTGAGCAACTCGCTTCCGGCATATACATCTATCGATTGAATACGCCTAACTTTGAGTATTCAAGGCAAATGTCGCTTACCAAGTAAGCATTGAAGTGTACAATAAAGGAAGTGTACAGATCAAACGAGCCGGCGTCTTATTCATAAGGCGCCGGCTCGTTTCAGATACAATAACCAAAGAGAACCTTGCAAATCGATGATTCACGAGGGGTCGAAAACTTTGCTCAAACCTTGAACATTGAACCCGAAACCAAAAACAAACTAACCTACTCCCCATATGCCAGGGTAAAATAGTCTGTTTTTGCGCCCGGATGAAGTTGTAGCACATTGGCTTTTGTTAGCAATACCAATGTATGGGATGCTCTTCGAGCCGGGATATTTACCAGTTTGGCAAATTGAGCTACTGTAATGCGACCATAATTTTCGAGATAGCGCATCAGCACCTTTTCTTTCTCTCCGAACTCAAAAACGACGTTATCCTGTTTCTTTTTTGCATTCATCAAGCGAACATGCTCCCGGCTCGCTTCTACGCTCATGTCCTCTACACGTACATAAACAGTACCCGACGCTTCTTTATCTGCGCTCACAAGCTTGTGTGGTTTACGGGAGCTGGACGGTACCCGCACAAGAATCACGTTGCGCTTGTTACTCACCGGAATTCGCTCCGAAGTAAATTCTACAGGGGGGGCACAATGCGCTCCAAGTGCTTCGGTTAATGCATATTCTTCTTCGGAAGAATCACGCACCCCTTTAATCGTTCCGTCATCATCAACACCAAGCAGAAGCCGGCCACCGCTTGTATTGGCAAAGGCAATCACTTCCTTGGCAATGCGCTCAGCTTTAGGCACCTTCGTTTTAAACTCAAGCGTGAGCCCCTCCCCCAATAATACCAGCCTTGACAATTCTTCGAGTTTCATAGCAATTGTAACACGCAATAGGTAGCAAGCAGCCCATTTGAATACGCCCCAGTACCAAAAAACCTACTCGATGTTCGGCAGCCAGTCTTCTTTTTTAGCCGCACGATTCATGAGTTCACTTACAGCATCCAGCGGTTTTTTCCCCTCAAACAAGATTGCATAAACGGCTTCAGATATCGGCATCTCTATATCATATCGGCGAGCCAGCGCAATGATTGACTCTGTGGTCCTTACGCCTTCGGCAACCATGTTCATTTCAGCTTCGATTTCCTCCAGGCGTTTACCTTTGCCTATTTGCTCTCCCAGGTGCCTGTTTCTGCTTAACCCACTCATACAGGTTACGACGAGATCGCCGATGCCGGCCAATCCAAAAAACGTTTCAGCGCGTGCACCCATCGCTAACCCCAATCGCCGTATCTCTGCCATTCCCCGAGTAACAATGGCCGCCTTTGCATTGTCTCCAAACCCCACACCATCGCTGATGCCTGCAGCAATAGCCATTACATTTTTTACTGAACCTGCAATCTGCACCCCTTTGATATCCGTATTCACATAAACACGCAGGCGCCGTGAATTAAAAGCTTGCTGAATGATATTTGCCGTGTCTTCAGATGTAGCTGCTGCAACAACGGTTGTAGGCAAGCCCCTGGCAAGTTCTTCTGCATGACTTGGACCATAAAGAACTCCAAAATTCTCCCACTTCACAACCGGCAATACTTCTGCAAGCACATCGCTGGACAGCATTAATGTATTGTTCTCGATTCCCTTGGCCACGGATACTACGATTGTGTCCGGCTTCACGAGGCCAGATACGCTTGCACCCACCTCCCTAATGCTCTGCGAAGGTGTTGCAAAAACCCACATGGAAGCACCTTCAAGGGCATTCTCAAGATCAGAAGTTACATGAATGGCTTCCGGGATATGTGCATTTTTCAGATACTCAGCATTTTCTCTTGAAACAGTCATCTGCTCTGCAAGTGCTGATCTTCTTGCCCACAAAGATATGTTCTGATGGTTCGAAGCGAGGCTTATTGCCAACGCTGTCCCCCAGCTTCCTGCTCCTATAACAGCTATACGATCACTCATTTTCCTTTACCGAAAGGACCGGCATTACAATAAATTTACTCTCCTGCCTTTTCCAGGGAGACAGGAGATTTCACCCATGAAATCCGATTCTCCGTGCCTGCAAACAACCGCTTGATATTTGAACGGTGGGCCAAAACGATAAAGGATGCCAATACAACCCCAAAAACTACCAGGCTGGTTTCTACGTCAGATTGCCCCAATACATACTTTTGTACGATGAGAGAGACAGGATAGGAAATCGCTCCAATCATGGACGAAAGAGATACATAACGCGTGGCCCACAAAACAAGGCAAAAGGCCAGGAACGTGATCAGCATATTTAAGGGGGTAACGGCCAATAAAATGCCGGCTGCCGTATTCACGCCTTTGCCTCCTTTGAATCCAGCAAAAACTGGAAACATATGCCCTATAACCGCGGCAATTCCAGCGACGAGAGCCACAATTAGCCATCCGCTAGAACCCGATAAAAACGCCGGCAAGGCATCTATTCTTAACGCTGCAACAAACCTGGCCGCAACAAACCCCTTCCCCATATCCACAACTGTCGACAGCAAGCCGGCTTTCCACCCTAAAATACGGTAAGCATTGGTTGCGCCAGGATTCCCACTACCGTGCTTCCGCAAATCAACGCCATAAATCCACCGACCAACCCACAAGCTACCGGGTATTGACCCT
This sequence comes from Rhodothermales bacterium, assembly GCA_045106435.1. GTDB lineage: Bacteria > Bacteroidota > Rhodothermia > Rhodothermales > JAHQVL01 > JBCCIM01. The sequence goes on along the minus strand of JBGCEN010000277.1, from coordinate 4,135 downwards.
ACCAGATAACTTAAAATCAATATGACTGCCAATGAGAGCATTTTCTCCTCGCGCTAGCGTTTCAATATATTAAAGTGGGGAAGCCAATGCTGTTTATCACAGGCCGGCTTAAGGTGGGGGTATACTACAGATACGGGCAAGCTGGAAATCACATGGTAGGTTTTTCCAAACAAAAACGCGAAACATTGAGCCCTAAACCCGGAACGATTCACAGATTTCAACGGTGAATCCACCTATGCCTTCGTTACTTCTCCAATCACAACAGGCATTTCTCCCATGCCTCGCAGCACATCCATGGCAGCATTCAGATCAGCAGCATTGACTGCTATAACGAGTCCAATACCCAAATTAAAGGCCTGCTGCATATCTTCTTCAGGCACATTGCCCAAGCGCTGAATCAAGCTGAACAGCGCCGGCACTTTCCATGCTTCATAGTCAACACTGGCCTGTAATCCATCAGGAATGATACGTGCTGTATTCCCTGGAATACCACCGCCTGTAATATGCGCGAGTCCATTGACCAGATCTTTTTCTGTCAATTGCTGGATCACAGATAGATAAGAGCGATGAATACGCAACAGAGCATCCCCTACAGATTCCCCGCCGAGTTCATCTGGCGTATCCGTAGCAGCATACTTGGCAAACAACACTTTTCGGGCCAGGGAGTAGCCATTGGTATGCAGACCTGTTGAAGGCAGTCCGATTAACACATTGCCCTGCTGTACCTTGCTGCCGTCGATGATTTTGCTTTTTTCGACAACGCCTACAACGGTACCTGCCAGGTCGTATTCGCCGGCGGCATACAAATCGGGCATCTCAGCGGTTTCCCCGCCGATCAATGCGCATCCATTTTCCTTGCAAGCTTTTGCAAATCCTTCGATAAGCGAAACGGCCGTATTGGCAGAAAGCTTGCCCGTCGAAAAATAGTCCAGGAAGAACAAGGGCTTCGCGCCGCATACTGCGATGTCGTTCACGCAGTGGTTGACCAAGTCCTGGCCAACCGTATTATGACGGTCCATCATAAAAGCCACTTTAAGCTTTGTACCTACTCCATCCACAGAGGAGACCAGTACAGGCTCGTCGTAACTTGCTTTATCTAGCTGAAAGAAACCGCCAAACGCACCAATGTCGGTGAGCACACCGGGCGTAAAAGTTTGCCGAACCAGTGGTTTTATGCGTTTTACCGCCTCTTCACCCGCTGCTATATCCACGCCGGCATCACGATAGGTAGTCATTTATTTCGTCGCAATGGTCCTTTACTACACGATTCAGCTTAAAGATACAACATCAATTCAATAATGCCTACGAATGCCGTTCTCATGTTGATTGTTCACTATTACTTGTTATTTATGAACGGTACCTGTTGAATCGATATTCTGCTTATTCTTGCGAAGGTCGGAGAATAAGCAACGTCTTTTTGTACACGATCAATCACCGCCCTCTGGCGTGAGAAGCGCCTCTTCCTATAAAGGTCAGTACATTGATCTGGAATTTCTGGATGCCAGAAAGGGTTATCGGCTCAGACCAAAGATCGTAATTCCTTTTTTCAATTTCTCCCACCAGCTCCAGACCGGTAAGCCAGTTTTTCTTGAAACTACGCCTGAACTTTCTCGGCACCTCCTTCAGCAGCGGCTGTCCTTGAGCAAAGGCATCGCGCACGCGAATAATCTGCTTCCAGAGCATTTTCTGCATTTGCGGACTATCTCTCCCTTCTTTCAAGTCGTTTATTGATATATTTGCCTGCTCCAGGTCGGCAAGCGGGATATACAGCCGGTCCTTGGCCAACTCAGCCTTCAGGTTCAATAGCTTGTTTACCAGGAAAAAAGCCGTTGAGAGGTCGCTTACCTGTTTCAACTGCCATGTATGCCCAACATCCGCAAGTTTTGCGATGAGCGTTCCTCTGGGGATTACAGAACCTTGTAGAAATTGCTTTAGCTCTCCTCCAGTTTCAAACCTTATTGGACTGTAATAATGATACGCCGACCTTACCTGGGACACATACAGATCTTTATGCGCGCGCTCGACGCCTGCCTCCCCTAACACTTGCCGGCAAAGGCGCTCCGAAAGCATGCCTCCGTATATCCCCTTGTCTATATCATCTGCCTCTTTCGCAAACCGCGCCTTGATTGCTTCCACCGATCCATGTTCTAACGGCAATGACTTTAACGCATTGTCCCACTCAGTAATATTAGAAAAAGACTTTCGTTGATCTGCATTCCACGGGGCATCTTCAAAAGGAATCCACTGTGCTGAAGTTTGAGGCATAGAAAAAGGGCACCAGATTAGAATGATCAAGTGCCCTCAAACTAGTACTTCAAAAGCTAAGCTTCCAGTGGATTTTTATTCACGCAAAGATTCTACTTACGCTGCTTCAAGTTCCACGACAAAGAACTTGAAGCATTGAACAAAATCCGAAGCGAGTCACAGACAATCGTCTATGACTCGCCGTTTAACTATTTCCAAACTATCTTCCCAGCACATGGCGATATCCAACCGCCAATACCAATTGATCAAAATCGCTCAGGATGTACTTCAATTCAAGGAAAAGGAAACCGGCAGCAAGCGCATATTCAATCCCGCCACCCAGATTCAGTCCTATCTCTGAGGAAGAAGAAGAACCGGAGATAAACTCTCCTTCACTTTTAAAACGGAATACAGCGTAATTGAGTCCGGCTAATACATACGCCCTAAAAATCAGTGTTGTAAATACAACGTAATGTGCCATTACATTGAGCGTAAACAATGTTTGTGTAAAGCTGGAATCAACAAACTCTGTTTTCTCAGGGAAGAAAAAAGATATGTCTCCTCCCAATGCAATAGCCGTTGTCATGAAATAGAAGTACGACAACTGCAGGCCCAATTTTTCAATCTCTGACCCGTAAATCAAACCACCACCAATCAACTGCTCCCCTTCTTCCGGTTCAACCCTCAAGAACGCATTTTCCTGCTCCATTGCATTGAGCACCGTGTAAACAGGCAGCAAATACGCCGAAGCCAGTTGTTCATGACTCGACATCCTGACAGCATCAGACCGCAGACCAACAGGTGTGATGTCTTTTGCGTGGCTGGTAGAGATTGTTAAAGCGCATAACATGGCGCACATTACGCCGGCATAGTAAACATTTTTCATTCATCCAATCAGTTTGGTAATAAAGAACAAATAAGAATTGAGTTAATTGAGTTGGGGTGCGAAGAATCATGCATTATGATCAAAATCTACAGTGATTGGCTTAAATAAGCATTCACCGCAATTCAATACTCGTTACATGCAGGCACCAAACGCAAAACGTGAGATGTTTGCGCATGACACTGATTAACGCTGATTGTGTTCTCGAAGGGTACGAAGGGTACGAAGGGTACGAAGGGTACGAAGGGTACGAAGGGTACGAAGGGTACGAAGGGATTTTACTGATAAAACAGAGAATAACTATCGCCGATGGGGAGAAAATAAATAGAAATTCCCAGTCAGCCCATCTTATCAACAATAACTCAATTACACTTAGCGAATAATGACAAATCGGCCATACTGAATAGTCTGACTGAGTCCATCCTGGATATACACACGATACAGATAGGCGCCTGGCTGTAGATCTTTGGCAGAAAATAGTATCTCTTGCTGAAAGCCAGACATCACTTGCTCTGCGGTTTTTTCGTCAACTTTGCGCCCGAGCATATCAAAAACATCAATTTGCACCGTTGCCGGCTTGGGTAAATCTAGCAGAATCGCGGTATCTGTACGAAAAGGATTGGGGTAGTTTCCAGACAAAGTGACCTTCGTGGGTACCTCAAACTGTGCTGGAAAATCCAGGACATCATCCCGTCTGTTAGAAACGCTTGTCTCAAAAATAGCCGGCGGTTCATCATCTCCCGAAGAAGCTATTTCAATGGCACTCAAAATCGGATCCCCGACCTCATGTACAAACAAAATGTTAATCACATCGTCGCGCACAAATACTTCAAAGGTCTTTTCTGTCGCAACCTGAAATCCTGCATCCGCAAAAATATCATAATCATCTAACACCAAATTACCTTCGATAACCACATCGAATACCCGCGCGTTTGGCTTCGCTTTGTTTGCCGACTTTTCAGCAAAAAAGAGTTTTACCTGATACATCCCAGGCGTTGGTACAGGAAA
>JBGCEN010000276.1:0-18718 GCA_045106435.1 Rhodothermales bacterium | reverse complement strand
CCTAACCCCTAACCCCTAAACCCTAAACCCTAAACCCTAAACCCTAAACCCTAAACCCTAAACCCTAAACCCTAAACCCTAAACCCTAAACCCTAAACCCCCACCGGCATACCTACCTGCTCAAGCCAGTTTTTTATCATGGAAGCGCCGGCGGTTGTAAGAATACTTTCCGGGTGAAATTGAATCCCTTCAATTGGATATTCCTTGTGCTTCAGTCCCATGATGATGCCATCCGCTGTTTCTGCGGTTATTTCGAGGCAATCGGGACAGCTTGCGCGATCCACGATTAGCGAATGGTAGCGTGTAGCTGTGAATCCATTCTCGAGGCCTTTGAAAATGGAAGCGCCATTGTGCAAAATTTCGCTGGTTTTGCCGTGCATTAACTTCGGGGCATAATCTACTTTGGCACCAAATACTTCGCCGATGGATTGATGTCCCAGGCAAACGCCAAGTATAGGAATCTGCGTACCCGCTGCTTTGATAAGTGCTTTCGAAATACCGGCATCGTCTGGTCTTCCAGGTCCTGGCGAAATCAAAATACCTGCCGGCTTTTTCGCAAGCACTTGCTCAACAGTGATCACATCGTTGCGGATCACTTCTATGTCATCCGTATGCGCCCCAACCAAATGCACGAGGTTGTAGGTGAACGAGTCGTAATTATCGATGACAATAATCATTGTGTGTACTTCAAGTCTGAAACAATTGAGGGTAGGGGAGATTCTTGAATTCTCCCTACAATGTTGTAATAAGGCCGGTTGCAGTGCGCACTTTTTCCATGTAGGCATCTGCCTTCATGCGGGCTTTTTTGCCGCCTTCTTTCAAGACATCCATGACATAATCTTCTCTGGCTTCCAGGTCGCGCCGGCGATCTCTTGCCTCAGCAAAGTATTCTGTTATCAAGCCAAGTAGCTCCTTTTTTGCGTGTCCGTAGCCGTATCCGCCGGCTTTGTAGGCATCTGCAATCCGCGCTATGTTTTCGTCATCTGCGAACAGTTTGATTAACGCAAAAACGTTGTCTTTTTCTGGATCTTTAGGCTCTTCGAGAGGCGTGGAATCAGTAACGATGCCCATGACCTTCTTTTTCAGTGCCTTGCCTTCATCAAAAATGCCTATGGTGTTGTCGTAGCTTTTAGACATTTTTCGCCCGTCTACGCCTGGCACAATTGCAACATCTTCCAGAATGAGCGGATCTGGTACGGGAAATACCGGATTGTCTTCATCGCAAAACGTGTTGTTGAAGCGCTGTGCAAGATCACGGGTGATTTCTATATGCTGTTTCTGGTCTGCACCTACCGGGACCAACGAGCCACCGTAGATCAAGATGTCTGCAGCCTGTAATACAGGATAGTTGAGCAGGCCGGCATTGGGGGAGAGGCCCTGGGCTACCTTGTCTTTGTAAGAAACACCTTTTTCGAGTTGAGAGACCGGCGTTAGATTATAAAAGATCCACGCAAGTTCAGTTACCTGAGGCACATCACTTTGAAGAAAAAGACTTGCTTTTTCCGGGTCAAACCCAAGCGCCAGATAGTCCAGTGCGACATCCATTGAGTATTTACGCAACGCATCAGCATCTTTTAGTGATGTGAGCGCGTGGTAATTCACGATGAAATAAAAGGCTTCGTGTTTGGTATGTAAATCGATGTGTTGCCGCAATGCGCCAAAATAATTGCCAATATGTAATATGCCGGAAGGTTGAATGCCGGATACAACAACGGTTGGCTGCTTTGTTTTCGCGTTATCGGGTTTGGTTTGTACAGATTCCATGATCTTGCTAGTAATCCTATAACAGGTCTGTTGCTGCAACGTGCAGCGCTTGTTTCAAAGCTCGTGCTTTGTTTTCAGTTTCTTTAAATTCTAAATGCGGCTCGCTATCAGCCACAATGCCGGCGCCGGCCTGGATGTACACGGTGCCATCACGTATGACCATCGTGCGAATCGCTATGCAGGTGTCGATGTTTCCTGAATAGTCGAGATACCCAACGGCCCCCGCGTAAATACCACGTTTTGAGGGCTCCAGTTCACTAATTATTTCCATGGCACGTACTTTCGGGGCTCCGCTGACAGTGCCGGCTGGAAAACAGGCTTTCAACACATCCAGCGGACTTAACGATTTTCGCATCTTTCCGATGACGGAGGATACGATGTGCATCACATGGGAGTACCGTTCAACAAAGGCGTATCGATCTACCTTGATCGAGCTGTACTCACAGACTTTCCCCAGGTCATTTCTGCCCAGATCAACCAGCATCAGATGTTCAGCTCGCTCTTTTGGGTCTGCCAGTAACTCTTTTTCCAGCGCGAGGTCCTCTTCTGTTGTGGCTCCTCTTTTTCGGGTGCCGGCAATAGGCAGCACCTCTGCTTGTCCGTCTTCCACGCGTACCAACACTTCGGGGGAAGAACCCACCAGCGCAAAATCCCCATAATCTATATAGAAGAGATACGGCGAAGGGTTTACCTGCCGGAGTGCTCTGTACAGATTGAAGTGATCGCCTTCCAATGGCCCGGAAAACCGTTGGGAAAGCACCACCTGGAAGATGTCTCCTTCGTGAATGTAGTGTTTGGCTTTTTCGATGGCTGCTTCAAAATCCGGTCGCAGCGTGTTTGATTTTAATGCTGGATCCTGAAGTTTAACCGGCGCCGGCGCCTTGAAATTCGCGGCGCGTAATTTTATCTCCAGGGCTGATAAACGCTGCTGTGCTTCGGCATAGGCGCGTTCCAAATCTGTCGACTCGTTGACAAAAATGGATGCCATCAAGACAAGCTGATGCTTTACATGGTCAAATGCCACGAGGGTATCATAAAAGCACCATGCTGCATCGGGCAGGTTCAGATCGTCGGAGGGAGGTGGAGGTAAGTTTTCGATGAGCCCAATGGTGTCATACCCGAAGTAGCCAACAGCACCACAGGTCAATCTGGGCATGTCGTGAAGCTTAACCTCCTTGTAGCTACTCATAATGTGTTCTAGCACATCATATATATTCTGCGTTTCATCAGCCGGCAAAGAAAAGGGGAGGGTTTCGGTGCGTACATCGTAGCTGATTTGCTGATTTGTGTAGTTAACGATGAGAAATGGATTGCTCCCTGAAAAAGAATAGCGCGCCAGTTTTTCGCCTCCTTCAACGCTTTCCAGGAGAAAATTGCACTGTCCGCTTTCTCTTAATGTTAAAAACGCAGAAACAGGCGTCAATAAATCTGCACTACATCGCCGGGAGAGTGGGATGATAACCTTTGGCCGGCCATTGGCTCGGTTTTCTTCTACAAGTCCTGCAAACTGTTTGTAATTCATACCAATCTATCCAAAATAAAAAACCCGCTGCTATTGAGAGATAGCAGCGGGTAAATTCTGTAAAGCTTTATTTCAAAAACGAATAAGCTAATTCAATACAGCAATGACCCCTGCTCGCGTAGCGCGCCACCAGAGACCGTTGGTATGAGCTGATATCCGTTGTGTAGACAAATTCATGGCAAGAAGATACATCGATCATCAAGTGGATGCAACATGCACCGCTAAAAATTTTAGTGAAGTTTGATGGTTGGTTATCAGTTTTCGGTCTTCAGTTATCAGAATTGGGCAATGACTCCTGTTGAAGGCCATCGGTGTTAAATATGAAAGACTTATTTTTTAATAAAAACAATTACCAGGTTGAGATGGTGTTGCTCCGATCAGATTAGTTGTTTCGTCATTCCTGCGCAGGCAGGAATCCAGGAGAACGGACTGCATCCAGCTGAAAAGACTGGATCCCTGCCTGCGCAGGGACGACGGACGTGCTTACGAGAGGCTTCTCCGCTATTGCCTAACGTAATTGCAACGGTTTCCTTGATGCCTGTGTGTGAAGGCGGAAAATTGATCATTTTTGCCTAAAGAAAATAGACCTTAAGACGATGCTTTAATAGTGGGTTGTTCAGTCGAAAACGGGATGTGAAATGTGGAAATCTCTCTTGATGGTGCTCGTTGGCACAATTGTATTTACCGGATGCAAGAGTACCTCTTCTGCTTATGAAAAGGATGACTTAATAACGATTGCTCACAACAGAGGGAGCGACTATACGTTACTCGTTTACCGAAGCACAAAAGGCAGGACCCGCAAAGTCTTGCGGCGAAAGGGGGTATGCGAATTATTGCTTATTGAGTCGGATGAAGGCGAGTTCTTTTTAAAAGAACGAGGGCAAGAGCCGAGAAAACTGCCCCTCACATCTGTGCAGGCTGTAGAGGCACATTTAGACGAACTGATTTATAACAAAAGCCCCGGCGAAGCTGCGTTGCCTCTAGAAGGCGATACTTTGTAAATGCGCTACGTAGTGGTTGAGGCGGGCTTAAATCCACGAATGACTTCAGAGGGAAAGGTACGCTGGCTGATGTATTCCCTTTCTATTTTGTCAAACCCTGCTTCTTTGTAATACCTCTCCATTTCAACGCCTCTACATCCTCCCAGGAGCGCGGGATGTAATCGATAGAGTCCTTCCCATAGAAAATTATACCACGCTTTACCAGGGGCCATATTGATTTGTACCAGCCGGCCGCCTGGTTTTAGTACGCGTTTGAATTCAGATAGAACGGGTACAAAATCAGTTACTGGCAGCAAATCAAACATATAGCTGTTCATCACCAGGTCGAAGGTGTTATCGGGAAATTGAAGTGCGTACGCATCTCCAGCCAGCAGGCTGTAATTGCGCTGTCCAGAACGCGCCGCTCGTTTCTTTGCTTTGTTCAGCATGGCCGGCGTCAAGTCAACCCCCGTGTTAAAACCGGTGCCGTTTTGCCGGATGATGTGTTTAAAGGAAAGCCCTGTGCCCACTGCCACCTCCAGAATCTGCTCTCCTTCTTTTATTTCGGCCATCTCCAGACCTCTACTGCGTGCTTTTGCCTCTACCAGCACTGCGAGCCAGTCGTGTGTAGGGGCAATCCATGTATACATTGCCGGGATGTCTTGTTTGGATACGCGGGCCGGCAAAAGGTGTGTTTCGCTAGTAGATTCCATGTAAGCTGTATCGCCAGAATGAGTGGTAGATCTTTCGTTATCAGAAGCCTTCTTGAATTCGAACCTCCGCATCATGAATGCGTATTGAAGCTGTTCGAATTTAGTCTATATTTAGTGAGCACTGGATTTGAGACGAATATAATAACATGAGCCTCAATGGCGATTGGTATAAAAAGTATTCCGGCGCGCAATTGAGATTTAGTATACGCAAAATTATTAGCCTGGTCTAAACTAGCGGCATGGCACGCAAAACAAGAAATCAAAGACAAAAAGGAGCTTCCTCAAACACTGCTTCAGGCAGTGCACTCCTTGGTACGTATCGCCCATTTATCGATCAAGCCCTGTTTGCGCTTGCAATTATCGGTGTCATTGTGACCGTCCATCTGTGGATTCAGCAAGGGCGCGGATTTGATCAGGGGTGTTGGGGTTTTAATCCGCCGGCTGCCGGCGAGGTCTCCACATTTAACTGTGAGGCGGTTGTTACAAGTGATGCAGGCAAGCTCCTGGGCATTTCCAATGTCTATTGGGGCATGATGTTTTACGGACTATTGTCTGTTTTAGGCTTTCTTGTAGGCAAGGCTACGGTGAATGATGTATCCAAATTCAAGAAGCTCCGCGCCGGCCTGATCGGCCTCGGATTTTTGTATTCGCTTTACCTGGTGAATGTCCAGATTAACGGCATCGGAGAATACTGTGCCTTATGTCTTACTTCGGCCGGCATTATGGGGGTGATGTTTCTCATCATGCTATACGACGTAGTTACTTCCAAGAACGTTGAATCAGATGCTTCTGCTGCACACTCAACCCAGTTTTATAAAATTCTCGCAGGGGTTGCTGTATTACTCGTGGGCGCAGACCTGTTATACTTCAACAACCTCGACGTTCAGGCTGCACCGGTTGCTACAGCAGTCGCAGCCGCGCCAAATGGCGAGCAATCTGCTACGGATGCAGCTGCGGCCTGTACGGTAGATGAGAGATTTCAACCTGTTGCTGACTACATGAGTCTGACATCTTCCTTTGATCCTGTAGCAGGGCCGGAAGGAGCTCCAGTGACGCTGATTGAGTTTTTTGATCCCAATTGCCCGCATTGCCAGTCTACGCATCCAATCATTAAAGAGGTGATTGCCAAATATCAGGACCGTGTACGGTTTCATCTGATTCCTTTCCCGCTGAGTGCTGCTTCTTTACCGCAGATTGAAGCCATGTATGTGGCGAACGAGACTGGTAAATTCTTTGAGATGCTGGATGCTCAAATGGCTATGCAGCTAACAGGAGGGATGCCCGTTGATCAGGTAAGAGAACTCGCTACACTCATTGGTGTGGATGTTACTTTACTGAACAGCCGTTGGCGTTCACAAATATATCGGAATGTGATTCTTAAGCAGCGGGAGCTTGTCTCAGCTACTGGTATGTCCAGTGTCCCGTCTGTTTTGGTGAATGGTCAGTTTGTGCTGCATAAAACAACTGATTGTATCTCTCAGTTTATCGATAATGCAGCTTCCTAGTACTTGACGTAACGGGGTTATTTTGTGAAACAGATTACGTTTTGCAAAGCAATAAAACTGTAACCTCGTTAAATCAAGTAGTGGACTTTTTAACCTTACATATAGATTAGCCGATATCTTGAGCGGAAGCTTTCTCATCGGATTCCATGAATAATGGGCAATGATGTGTTGAAGGCCTTGCTTCATTAAGATAAATTGCAATCTATCCCCCTAACATATCATGAGTGTTGTTGCCCAGGACAGTAAAGTGACTGAACAAACCATAAATTCGATTCGATTTTTGTCTGTAGATGCCATTCAACAGGCAAACAGTGGCCATCCCGGTTTACCGATGGGTGCTGCACCTATGGCCTATGCTATTTGGAAACGCTACTTGCGCCATAATCCTTCAAACCCTGCATGGGTAGATAGAGATCGCTTTGTGCTTTCCGCCGGCCATGGATCTATGTTGATCTATTCTCTATTGCACCTGACGGGCTACGACCTTTCGATTGAAGACCTGAAGCAATTCCGTCAGCTGGGTAGCAAAACACCAGGCCACCCGGAAAACTTTGTAACCAAGGGTGTGGAAACCACTACGGGGCCATTGGGGCAAGGATTTGCCAATGGCGTTGGTATGGCCATTGCTGAGTCGTTTCTGGCTGCAAGGTTCAACCGTCCAGGGTTTAACATTGTTGATCATTACACCTATGCTATCGTATCAGATGGCGACCTCATGGAGGGTGTTGCGGCAGAAGCTGCTTCTCTTGCCGGCCATTTAGGTCTTGGTAAACTCATCTATTTGTATGATGATAACGACATCTCTATCGATGGAAGCACAGACATTACGTTTACAGAAAATGTCGGCGCCCGTTTTGAGTCTTATAACTGGCACGTGCAGCACATCGAAGATGGTAATGATGTAGACGCCATCACTGCTGCGATCGAAGCGGCACGGCTGGAATCTGAAAGACCATCGATGATCATTGTTAAGACCACGATTGGCTTTGGAAGCCCAAACAAGCAAGGCACTGCCGGCATACACGGTTCTCCGCTAGGGGATGAGGAAATTGTGCTGACCAAAAGAAACCTTGGCTGGCCGGAAGACAAAAAATTCTATGTGCCCGAAGAAACGCGTGAGCACATGCTGGAAAGCGTAAAAGACGGCGAAGCTATGGAAGCTGAGTGGAATGCGCTTTTTGATGGATATAAATCTGCTCATCCGAAGCTTGCTGAGCAGTACTTGATGTGGATGCGCGGAGAATTCCCTGCAGGTTGGGAAAACAACTTGCCTGAGTTCGAAGCCGGCGGAAAAATGGCTACCCGCGCATCTAGCGGAAAAGTCATCAACGCACTGGCTTCCAGCATCGATAACTTTGTAGGTGGGTCTGCAGACCTTTCCGGATCAAACAAAACAAACATCGATGGAAGCGAAGATTACCAGAAAGAAACACCTGGTGGTCGTTACTTCAGATTTGGTATCAGAGAGCACGCGATGGGCTCTATTGTTAATGGTATGGCTGCGCATGGTGGTGTAAGACCATTTTGCGGTACATTTCTCGTATTCAGCGATTACATGCGGCCGGCAGTACGTTTAAGTGCATTGATGCGTTTGCCCGTTGCTTATGTGTTTACACACGATTCAATTGGACAGGGCGAAGACGGACCTACGCATCAGCCGATCGAACATGTACTAACACTCCGGGCCATTCCGAATCTCATCACGATGCGTCCTGGAGACGCGAATGAGGTGGCTTACGCATGGCGGGCAGCCATCGAGCAAAAAGATCGCCCAACAGCCCTTGTACTTTCTCGCCAGGGCATGCCAACGTTTGATCGAAGCAAAATGGGATCGGCAGCCGGCACATTGAAAGGCGGGTATGTACTGAGCGATGATGAAGGAACGCCTGATGTTATTCTTATGGCGACCGGTAGTGAAGTTGCGCTCATCGTTGATGCAGCAGAAATTCTTCGCAAAGAAGGCCGCAATGTTCGTGTTGTAAGTATGCCTTCCTGGGAGCTGTTTGATGAACAGCCACAGGAATACAAAGACAGTGTCTTGTTACCGAACGTAACCAAACGATTGTCTGTTGAAGCGGCAACTACAATGGGTTGGATTCGCTACGTTGGTGCTGAAGGCAAAGCTTTCGGCCTTGATCATTTTGGCGAATCAGCTCCTGGCAATGTGTTATTTGAGCACTTCGGATTTACACCCGAGAATATTGCTAATGAAGCCCGCTCCTTATTCTAGGAATGTCAATTACATGACTACAGTGTTTTAGGCTGCTTACGATTTGTAAAGTAAATAAGCTGTAAAACACAAGAAATTAACCCTGCAGATCGCATGATCTGTGGGGTTTTTTGATATATTCAGACGGCCTGCTGATTTTGCCGTATGGAGCTGATTGTAGGTACGCCGAGGTGTTTTGATAAGGCACTATGTCTTCTTTGGTATTGATGGGGAGTGTAAGAACCTGTCTACGATCTATGGCCGAGATTGCATTTGCAGCAATTTTTGTTCAAATCAAGGCGCTTTTTGTGTTCGATGCAGCGCATCGGGCGCAAAAGGGAACGCAGATATGGGCAAAAAGGGCGCACAATGCACCTCGGAAATAGATCGTAGACAGGTTTTAAGACAGGGAGAAAGCATTGGTTATGCTCCGGTCAATCCTTGCAGCACCGTTAAATTATCCACACACCCTGGTTCTTTGACAAGTTTATAAAAACGAGTAAAGAAGCCGTCATCCTGAGCGAAGCCGAAGGATCTCTTGAATCACAGTTGCATGCCCTTGTGTTAACCAAAGACCGTTTTATCGTATTTCGAAAGATCTTTCGACAGGCTCAAGATGACGATCAATTTACCTGACACTATAAACTTGTCAGACTACCAGAGCTCAACTTTTTGTGTAGAAAAACGATCAATCATATGTCTGTCGACCGTCGCGGATTTCTTCAGTACTTTGCAGCCACCGGTTTGTCGTCAACCTTGTTTCCCGGTGCGCTCTATGCGATTCATAATAACAAGCAGCCGGCTACGGTTCGCTCTGCAGTTAATACACCTGTAGTTAACCCATCTGCTTTTAATGGCTCCACTCATATTGGCTCGGAAGAAACAGGTGATTGGCAACCTATTACGGTAGAAGAGATCGCACAAGCTGAAAAGATAGCAGGGCTTTCTTTTACAGCAGAAGAGCGGACGTTGATGCTGGAGGATTTGAATGATCGTCTGGCGAGCTTCCAATCCATGCGAAAAGAAGCGCTGCCAAACAGTGTTGCGCCGGCTATTCAGTTTGATCTGCGAGCGGTGGGTGTCTATCCCCCGGAAGGCGCAGTGAATCGATTGACAAACTGGACACCGGAGCGCGTGATACGTCCGGATACGGATGAGGAATTGGCTTTTATGTCGGTCGCTGAACTGGCGAGCTTGATTAAGTCCAGACAAGTGACTTCACTGGCGTTAACGCAGCTTTATCTACGCCGCCTAAAGCAGTACGATGAGGTCCTTGAGGCGGTTGTTACGCTCACTGAAGAACGTGCGCTTGCGCAGGCAGTCGCCATGGACAAAGAATTGGATGCCGGCGCATGGCGCGGCCCGTTGCATGGCATTCCCTGGGGGGCTAAAGATTTGCTCTCTGTTGCCGGATACCCCACAACCTGGGGCGCGATGCCATTCAAAGATCAGCAGATTGAGGAAGATGCAGCGGTTGTTAAGCGGCTGGATGATGCGGGCGCGGTGCTGGTGGCAAAGCTAACACTCGGAGCTCTTGCCTGGGGAGACGTGTGGTACGACGGTGTCACCAGGAATCCATGGAATATTGAGCAAGGGTCCAGTGGTTCTTCTGCAGGGCCGGGTTCTGCTGTAGCTGCCGGCCTTGTAGGGTTTGCTATAGGATCAGAGACCCTGGGCTCGATTGTGTCTCCATCAACAAGAAATGGCATCACAGGTTTACGCCCAACTTTTGGACGGGTTAGCCGGCACGGGGCCATGGCGTTGTCGTGGTCGATGGACAAGCTCGGTCCAATGTGTCGTTCTGCTCAAGACTGTGCATTGGTTTTTGATGCCATTCATGGAGAAGACCGGCTGGATCCTACAGCAGTGAACGCGCCTTTTAACTGGCAGTCGCAGGTAGATATTGCATCGCTACGCGTGGGATATATCGAGACCGCTTTTGAAGGGACCTATAATGGTAAAAAAGCCGATGACGCTACATTGGCTGTGCTTCGGGATATGGGGGTTAAATTACAATCGCTGACGTTACCACAAAGGGACGTAGATCCACTGCTTCTGACTTTAAATGTAGAAGCCGGCGCTGCATTTGATGAAATAACACGCAATCGTGAAATCGACAGTATGGTCCGTCAAATCCGACGGGCGTGGCCCAATTCATTCAGGGCGTCACGGTTTGTGCCGGCCGTTGAGTACATCCAGGCAAATCGCTATCGTACGTTGTTAATGCGAGAGATGGAAGAGATGATGCAAGGCATAGATGTATTTGTAGCGCCTTCTTTTAGAGGTGGAGCATTACAAATCACAAATCTTACAGGGCATCCTGCTGTGGTCGTGCCGAACAGGTTTGACAAACTGACAGACAACCCCGGTTCGCCGCGCCGTTCACCAGGCAGTATTACATTTACAGGGAGGCTGTATAAAGATGATGCTGTATTGGCTGTGGCTCATGCATATCAGCAGCAAACAGATTTTCATTTGCGCCGGCCGCCCATTGCTTAATTGACTACCTTTGAATGTTCAACATCTTGCTTTGTATTTAAGTAAAGTGAAAGGAGTAACGCGTAACGCCAGTTTATAAATGAATAAAGTTGTTCGATTTCTTGTAAAAGAATATTTCGTTGCCTTCATCATTGTGCTAAATACAATAGCACTGATTCTCGATGGATTCCCGAAAATCCATGCAGTTTATGGCGAAATGCTGCATGGATTTGATTACGCCTGTATGCTTTTCTACGTGTTCGAGGTCATCGCGAAAAGCCGCATATTGGGGCTTAGAGGGTATTGGGCAAGTGCATGGAATAAGTTTGATTTCATTATTGTACTGCTAGGGCTCCCCTTATTACTTGATCCATTTGTTGAAGGTGAGTTCAAAGGGGCAGAAGTAGTATTATTGCTACGAATGGGCCGATTCCTTCGTTTTTTTCGGATGTTGCGGTTTATACCCAATGCTGTTCAGATATGGCAAGGCGTAATCCGATCTCTGAAAGCATCGGTAGGTGTATTCCTTGTGCTGATTCTTCTGAATTTGATCCTTGCGATGGGGGCCAATCTCTTGTTTAAAGAATACTCAGAAGAATACTTTGGCGATCCTTATGTATCGTACTACTCTATGTTCAAAGTCTTCACGATTGAAGGCTGGTTCGAGATACCTGATGAACTGGCCAAGGAAGGACTAGAACCGTGGGACCTTTTCTGGTTAAGGTGTTACTTCTCGTTTTCTGTAGTCATCGGGGGAATTCTTGGTTTCTCACTGGCAAATGCCGTCTTTGTTGATGAGATGACAGCTGATAACAATGATGAACTAGAAGAAATGGTCGTTGAGCTTCGAGAAGAACTGGCTTCGTTCAGGAAGGAGATGGTAGACTTGCAGCAAGCACAAAAGGAGCAATTGGAAAAGCTGGTGTCTAAATAGAATAATGGCGCAGCGTGTACGAGAGGTGCAAAGGGACAGAGGTGTGCGAAATACGCTTGGGTTCAATTAAATCGTACTTTTATACCTGGCAGAGCCGGCCGACCCAACGTTCGAGAACTGTCTTAAGCATATCAGCTTTAATTGGTTTTGATATATAATCATCCATGCCGGCGCTCAGACATCTTTCCCTGTCTTCTTCCATCGCGTTTGCTGTAAGCGCTATGATGCAGGGCTGAAGTATTGAATTGTCTTTTCTTATCAGTTGTGTCGCTTCAATACCATCCATTTCTGGCATCATGACATCCATCAAAATGATATCGTACGGGATTTGAGCAATCGTGCTCAGAACTTCTTTCCCGTTTGCAACGACATCAATCCGATAGCCAAGACGTGAAAGCATATGTACAGCCACTTTCTGGTTAATAGCATTATCTTCAGCAAGCAAAATGCGTACATTAGAGGCTTTTCTTTCGACGGGCAACGAGCTGAAATCATCTTTGATAGGAGACGAATCGCCAAAAATACTAGACAAAACGCGATGTAGCTGTTCCTGTTTAACTGGTTTCGTGAGCCAGTGAGCAAACAAATCAGAAGAATGCGTTTGGCGTTCGCCGATTGAACTCAGCATGACAAGAGGGAGGTCAGATGCAGCCGCATGGTGGGATAGCGTTTCAGCGAGTGTAAGACCGTCCATCTCTGGCATCTGAAAATCAAGCAATGCCGCGTCGAAAACATTGCCTTTATTGATAAGTGACAAAACTTCAGTGCCTGAAGAAACGACTACTGGTATCATTTCCCAGGAAGTCGTAAGCGCAGATAAAATCTTACGATTTGTCGAGCTATCATCTACAATGAGGATGCGTTTGCCTTTAACGACATCAAAATCAAACTTTGTGGTCTGTGCTGATGCAGGAGCAACGATGCTTAAATGAAAAGTAGATCCTCGGTTCAATTCACTCTCTACATTGATTCCTCCACCTAATAGAGTTGCAAGCTGATAGCTTATTGCCAGGCCCAGGCCTGTGCCGCCGTATTTTCTGGTAGTAGAGGCGTCTACCTGGCTAAATGCATCAAAGAGGTTCTTGATACGATCATCTGGTATGCCGATGCCGCTATCCTTTACTGCAAATTCAATTCGATATACGTCGTCATGGAGGTGCGAAGCGGAGACTGAAACTAAAACTTCTCCTCTTTCAGTAAATTTAACGGCATTTGAAAGTAGATTTACAAGAATCTGTCTGAGTCTCGTAATATCGCTTGTAATGATCGGAGGTACATCTTGCTCAATGTAGCAAAGTAGTTCCAGACCTTTGTTGGACGCTGACGAAGTGATTAGGTCGAGCGCTTCTTCTACACAGGTCCTTACGTCGAATGGCTGGCGTTCAAGGACAAGTTTTTTTGCCTCAATTTTTGAGAAATCAAGAATGTCATTAATGACGGTGAGTAAGGACTCACCACTGGTGCGGATAATATTAACAAAGTCTAGCTGGTCCTCGTCAAGCTTTGTGTCCATGAGCAATGAGGTCATACCAATCACCCCGTTCATGGGGGTGCGAATCTCATGGCTCATATTTGCCAGGAACTGAGATTTAAGCTGCGACGAATCAATTGCCTGGTCACGTGCTTTTGCCAGTTCCTTTTCTTTGATCAAGGCCCCTTGTAACTCTACATTTGCCTTTTCGAGTTCGGCAGTGCGTTCCTGGACTTTTTGTTCAAGCGCAGTAGCGGCATGAAAAAGGGCAAATGCATCTCCTTGGGAGTCCATGCCTCGTTTGACACGATCTCTTAGCACCTTATTGATTTTTTCAAGCTGCAATACTTTTGCTTGCAGCTTGTTTATTTCCTCCTCCAATTCTGGGTGAGGTTGAGCATCTTCCATTGCTTTGTTTTTCACTTAAGCTCCAATTGCAACCCCAGTGAACGTCTGGTTGACATGCATGCCGTTATACTGTTCTCCATAAGTACTAAATGCAAAGACATTGTTTTCAGAGAGAATGCGCCCGACCTCGTCTTTGATACTTTTCTGTTCCATCTCCAACATGCGAAATAGACAGTCGCAGCCGAGCACGAGCTGGGGAGTTCCAATTTTATTTCGCAAGTCTTCCATAGCATTTTCCAGGTTCTCGATCAGATCGTTCGCCTTTGCGACTGAAAGCACGATTCCTTCATCAATGGCGCAGGCAAATGAGATGGTCTCATCTTCGTTGACTTTCATAATTGATCGGACAAAATTCTCCCCTCCAATACTTACTGCAACGGGATGGGTGGCAAACATGGTTGCAGTGAGCTCTCCAACATTATCTACACCCATTACCCGCGCATATTCATGTGCAGCAGGTAGCCCGTTGATTTCAGACACCACACGACTCGAAATGTCGGCTTCGGTAACGACTATTTCTTCTTCATCCCGATCGAAGTGCTCTGTTTTGAAAATGGTAAACGGATGTGTTGTGTGAATTAGTGAGAAGATCGCGCTATTAGATCTGAATGCGCCATCGTGGTAGATGTATGTCTTTTCAAACCGGTCTCCATCAGCAGCTGACCCACCAAAAAGCTGAATGTTGTTTAGATTACGATGAAGTGCGTCAACTACAACCTCTTCCTGTGAAGAGAGGCCATCTATGAGTAAAAAGCCAAATGTATGTTCGCTGACGGGTGCCTTGCCGAGTGCTTTGAGTTGCTTTGTAAGTTTACTCGTTGTTACTTCCCCATCAGTGAGCTGGAAATCACTCAGATTATCCATGCGCTCTGTGACCACGGTAAAGTCTTCAGAGGCGACACTTAACCCAATGAGTGTACCTTTGTTGTAGCCGGCTGAAGAGATTTCGCCGGCTGAAGTACACCCTATAAGGTTCGCATTTCCAAACGAACGGTTCAGTTCTGCTCCAAGTGCATCCAGGTCATATTCTGAAGTACAATAAAAGAGCACAAAAGAGCTTTGTGGTTGGTCTATCGCGTCGAACAATTCTTTAACAGCAACTACGGGATCCAGAGAGTTGGAGGCCCCCATTTTAACATTCAACATGTGCAGGCTCTTTGCTAGTGTGTGTACGATTTCTACAGGTATCGGCAAAAAGAGCAGGGCTGTTAAATCGCAACTTAACGTTCAATTGAACTACATGTCTGAATATCTGCTTCTCATGTATGAGCAGAAAATGGTTTGATTACATCTGGAAAAGCGTGTATAGAATGATGTGAGCGAAAAACTATAGATGTTGAAATCACACATTAAAGCGCAGGAAGAAGAAACAATCACTCACTCGCTCGCTCATAGTCCTCCTTTCTCCCTCTCATACTATCCATTCGCATCCGATAATATCACTTCAATAGCATCAGTGTACCAGACCCACCTCAACAATTTCCTTCGCCGCATGGCACCGCATTCCTGATTACGCTTGCGGTATCAAGGTACCTGCGCATCTGAGAGATGTGTCCGTCTTCAGTTAACTCGAGGACCAATATGGTACGGCCTGAGAAATCGACCAACTCATTTCTCCTAACGTACTTCGACGATTCTGTAAGTTGGACGATTGCAACACCAGATCCAAGCGTGATGCCTTCTAGTTCTAAACTTGCATTGAATATTTTTCGAGTAGATTCTAACAGATTTTGTCTAAGCTTTTGCTTGCCTTCGAAGCTAACATTGTAGGCGACGTGAATATCAGAGATATCATCTGTCATGAAAGCCAAATACGCTGCTACATCTTCCGGTGTTTTATCTGGTTGCTTAACCGCTTCCATCGCGAGGACAAAATCTGTAATGGTAGCTGGACTTGTTTGGCCATAAGCGAGTTGGGGCACCGAGAACAAGAGGATAATTGATAGCCGTAGTGTAGTCTTCCACATAGTACGTACTGCAAGTAAAATTAGGGCGGGGGAGTTTTAATAATTGCTTGATGTAAGACAATGCAGGAGGCGTTGTGTTGCCGTAAGGAGGCAGCGCTATTTTCTTAAGTTATCTGCCAACGTCTTTCTCACCGAGGTAGAGTGAATCAAGAATGCTCAGGTAGTTTCGAAAGCGAATGGGATGTATTTCTCCCTGCTCTACAGCATCCTTAACGGCACATTGTGGCTCATGGTCGTGCACGCAGTTGGGGAATTTACATTTGTTGATATAAGGTTCAAATTCAGGATAGAAGTGGGCGAGGTCTTCAGGCTCGATACCGAGCAAACCATACTCTCTAATGCCAGGCGTATCCGCCACGTACGAGTCTTCATCGATAGGAAAGAGGGCCGCATTTGTGGTTGTATGCCGGCCCTTTTTCGTTTTCATGCTCACTTCTCCCGTCGGCAGGTTCAGCTCGGGAGCCAGTACGTTGAGCAATGTTGATTTCCCAGCACCTGAAGGCCCTGCAATCACAGAGACTTTTTTCTTTAGGTAATTGCGTAGTTCTTCGAGTCCTTCCCCTGATTTAGCACTAACCAGAAAGATGTTGTAGCCCAGCTTGTCATACAAACTGGTAAATTCTTCTATGCCGGCGCGTTCTGCGTCTGTCTCGAGATCTACTTTATTTAGAATAATGCTGGCTTCCAGTTCATGATACGTAGCCATGACAAGGAAACGGTCGACAAAGCCAGGGCTCGGCTTGGGCAGTTGAACAGACTGCATGATTAGCGCAGCATCAATATTTGACACGATGACGTGCTCTGTGCCGATACGCCTGCCGGCTGCACGTCGGGTCAGTTTGTTGCGTCGTGGATGAATCTCGGTAATCATTCCCGTATTATCGGCAGCAACACGGATTGACACGCGGTCGCCAACGGCTACCGGATTGGTTGCATCCTTTTGTTTTAGCCTGAACTTGCCGCGTACCTTGGAAGGGATGACGCCTTCAGGGGTGCGTACATCGTACCAGCTACCCGTTGAGCGGATAATAATGCCACTACTGGTGCTTAATGGAGAATCTGGCGTTGACAAGGGCGTTTCAGGGACGTTAGGTGATACCGTTGGGGGCGTTACTCAGACCTAATACATGGCAGGGTATTGTATTCATTGTTGATGCAGCACAACGTAGACGTTCAAGAAAGGTTTTCAGCAACGCAAAGACTTCGGCTTGACCAACTGCTTAAATAGATAAGCAATTGACAGCTTAAATTGAAACATGGGGCCAAATACACTCGTCTACCACCTTATTAAAAACCTTTGAACTTGTGATAGTTCAACCTTTCATTCTAAAAGTCGCAATATCAGTTTGCGCACGGTGTAAAGAAATGGCAGAAAAAGCGAAAAAAGACAAGGAGCAGTACCGCCAGGCGCGCGATGAGTTTGATTCCTTGAATATTGAGGAAAAAGCTATATTCCTCGTGGAGTCTACTTTTTCTATGTTAGCACATGGCATTGAAGCCTTTGGTGCCGTATTCTCAGAGCAAATAAACAAGGTGTATCAAGAAGAAGGGGAGGAGGAAGAAGAGAAAGCATCCCAAACGCCCCCTAAAGCGAGAAAAACCACGACCAGAAAAACTGCAGCCAGAAAATCTGCAGCCAGAAAAACTACGACCAGAAAAACTGCTTCAGAGAAATCAACCGCTACGAGAACCCGTAAAACCAATCCTAAATCGGAAGAATAGGCATTAAGAATACATGGCCGATTCAGACAAGGCCGGCTCCGATAAAGCCGGCTCAAAACAAGAAGGTAGAATTATTCAGTTCAATGAACTCAATTTATTGGGGAAAGCCGTTTTTGTGAGCGGACTTTTTACACGAGCTGCTACGAAAGTTGTTGATTCGACCATAAAGGCCACGGTAGATATCGTGACTGAAGCTGAAAAAGCTTTCAAGCAGGGGATTGATCCAAACATCGAAGAAGCAAAAATCCTCGAAGAACACGAGGATAAGTCGAGCAAAAGTAAAAAGGCTTAGAAAAGCAGCTTTTGGTAGCCGCTAACCCTGTTGGTTAGTTTTTCTTGTAATTAAAAACCAGTTCGTCAAACCCACCTTCTTTGTTTTCCGACGCAAGATAGATATTGATTGCAGAATCATCTACGCGCTGAAAGGTGATGCCATCAAAGAAGGCCATGTTTTCTTCAAGTGCAACGAGTGCAAAATCAACCGTTTCAGCTTTCTCTTCCCAGCCCGTCAAGTCAGCGTTGAAGTGCTTAAGTCTGAAGACAAGGCTTCCAGACTCCTCGACAAAGGTCATCAATTCGTAAAAACCTGTTTTGTCGCCCTGCACCAATCGAAACATGCCCATCATAGCGCCACCAGCCGGCGGACTCCAGACTTCATCAACGGTACCGCCAAAGGCTGTGCCATGCCATGCGCCGGCCATCCACGACATTTGATTGATCTTGGCAGAAGGAGAAGTGGCTCCCTCATCAAGTGTTAAGGTATGTTCTGTCTTTAAGGATTGTCCTGAAACTGTCAGAGGTACGCAAAGCACGATGAGTGCCAGCATACAGGCAAATGTACGTACAGCTTGCATAGCTTGAGGGAAAGCTGGTGTTAAGGTGAGCACATTGCAGGTTTAAAAAACTGTTGAGATTTAATCTTCACATTGAGTGAGCGATCTTTTGGTGCTTTTGAATCCGCTTTTTTATTTGCATCAGTCGGGCTGCGCCCTCGTGTCACACGTAACGCTGCTATGCGCTCAAAAAGTCGTATCCAAAATCACTC
>JBGCEN010000275.1:0-23757 GCA_045106435.1 Rhodothermales bacterium | reverse complement strand
TAAAACTTGCGATTCCAGTCCTTCAGCCATCTTTCAACCACTACTTTGGTTTGGGTGAAAAACTCCACAGCATGCCGGCTCTGGCCGTGGAGATCGCCGAAGAAGCTTTCTTTCCATCCAGAGAAAGGAAATTGGGCCATCGGGGCGGCGACACCGATGTTGATGCCGATATTGCCGGCTTGAGCTTCATGCCTGAATTTGCGCGCATTGGCACCGCTACTCGTAAACAGGCACGCCATGTTACCATACTTGCCTCCGTTGACAAAATCGATGGCTTCTTCAATGGTGTCAACGTGCATCAAGCTCATCACCGGACCAAAGATCTCCGTCTGTGCAATTTTGCCTTGCATCGGTACATTTTCCAGAATGGTGGGCTGCACAAAGTTGCCTCGTTCAAATCCTTTAATGGCCGATTTTCTGCCGTCAACGACAGGATTTGCACCTTCCGCTATGCCTTCCGCGATAAGTTGTTCAATGCGGTTTTTGCTTTCGCTTGTGATGACTGGCCCCATTTCTACCCCGTCATCAAGACCAAATCCGGTAATTCTGTTTTGAGTAGATTCGATCAGGCGTTCGGTAAATGGCTTGTGATCACCCACGGTAAGGACAATAGAAGCCGCCAGGCAACGCTGGCCGGCGCAGCCATATACACTGTCTGTTACAATTTTGGTTGTTGAATCTAAATCTGCATCAGGCAGCACAAGGATCGGGTTTTTTGCGCCGCCCTGGGCCTGTACACGCTTACCGTGCTGTGCTGCTTTTGTGTAGACGTATCTGGCTATATTCGTAGAGCCTACAAAGCTGATGGCTTTTACATCAGGATGCTCCAGCAATCCATTTACAACATCCTTGGCCCCATGAACCATATTGACAACGCCGGATGGAATACCGGTTTGGTCAATCAGCTCAAAGATTTTGGCCATGGTAAGCGGCACTTTTTCTGACGGCTTTACGATAAAGGTATTCCCGCAGGCAATGGCATAAGGCAGAAACCAGAAGGTGATCATCCCCGGGAAATTAAAGGGACAAATAGCAGCACAAACACCGAGCGGCTGACGGATCATGTACTCATCGATACCCCGCGCGATGTCTTCCGAAAACTCGCTCTGCAACATGAGCGGCGTACCACATGCTACTTCAACGTTTTCTATAGCCCGCCGCATTTCACCGATCGATTCTTTGTAAGTCTTACCGCTTTCAATGGTGATCGTTTTTGCGATGTCCTCGATGTTCTCTTCGAGCAAATGCTTCAGCTTGAACAAATACTGGACGCGTTCATTGGCCGGCGTATTTCTCCAGGCAGGAAAGGCTTCTTTCGCGGCCTGGACTACCGTATCAACATCAGATGATTCCCCAATGGGTACGTAAGCCAGCGTATCTTGCGTTGCAGGATTGTCTACTGTGAGCATATCTGCATTTTGGCTTTTCTTCCAATCGCCGGCGATATAATTTTTAAGCGTCGTTGCCATACTATCTTTCTCTCTGTACAAATTGGGTATTAGGGTGATTTTTTAGTTTTCAGTGATCAGTTTTCAGTGATCGGTTTTCAGCTCGGGTACATGTGAGATATAATAATCAATGCAACCCAACTGAGCGAAGTCGAGGAGTCTGCCATCGACTTGATTTGGAGATCCATCGAATTCATTGGGAAATTTCAATTGATTTAAGCCTTGCATGGACCCTTCGACATGCTCAGGGTGACAAAAGGAATGCACTGAGCTTATTTCCCAAAAGCTCTTATCCCGAACTGACGTTAAAATAGGTGTTTCAAACATGTCATTCTGAACGTAAGTGAAGAATCTTTTTGAAATAAAATGCTTGAAATCGTTTTTTAACGCTCAATAAATATCCACTGATCACACAATTTGGGCTATAAGACAAAATTATGGGCGCGTGGACTGTGGCTCCAAAAAGTATCAACTCTTTTAATCTGCTTTAATGTGTGCAGCCTTAAAGTGTGCTGCTTTACCTCTTGCGCCAAACAAATCGAACTTGCTTTCAATAAGGTCGGCGTATGCTGCAATATAAGTTTTGCCCGGAACCACAAGGTCAATTTGATCAGGATGCTCCTTGAAAAACTCCCTGTGAACGCGGGTCCAGAGAATACGGGTATCGGTTGCAACATTTACTTTGCATACGCCAAGTGGAATGGCTTGCCGGATTTCCGAAGCTTCAACGCCTTTGGCGCCGGCTTTTAATTGGCCACCCACCTTGTTTATGCGCTCGATTTCATCCACATCCACATTTGACCCACCGTGTAATACCAGGGGAAAGCGGGGGAGTCTCTTTTGAATGGCTTCGAGAATATGAAACTGCAACCCTTGATCGCCCGAGAATTTATAAGCGCCGTGGCTTGTGCCTACAGCCACGGCAAGACTGTCGCATCCTGTCTGGGTAACAAACGATTCACATTGATCCGGGTCGGTGTAGCTGGCTCTGCCTTCAGAGACGACGATGTCATCTTCAACCCCGCTAAGTACACCTAATTCTGCTTCAACAACAAGGCCTTGCTGATGGGCCAGTTCAACCACGCCGGCTGTTTTTTGTATGTTCTCTTCAAATGGATCATGCGAGGCATCAATCATCACTGAGTTATATGTGCCTGATTGAATGGCGGACTGGCAGTGTGGGACGTTCCCATGATCCAGGTGAACCGCAAATACAGCATCAGGATAAAGCTTTTCTGCTCCCTGTATGATGTGATCCAGAACAGCCGGCGATGCGTAATCCCGAGCATAAGGCGTAATTGCTGCTATAAAAGGGGCCTTGGCCCGATCCGCTGCTTTAAAAAGTCCCAGTATCTGCTCCATGCAAAAGACATTAACCGCTGCGATAGCGTATTTTCCATAACAATCATTGTAGAGGGTTTTCGGAGATACGCGGGGCATATATTTACTTAAATCGGTTTGTTGTTATGTATTCATGTTAAGCGTTATAAGAAGCATTATAAGAAACTGTCGAGATTTAATCTTTATGCCCATGTTTGAGATTTCAAATGCGTAATAGTCATTCGATATGGCTGAAGGTATTTTTTATAGGCTACGTTGTGCTGACTGCCTTTGCGGCACTGCATCATGAGCCGTGGCGGGACGAGGCGCAAGCCTGGTTGATTGCGAGGGATGTATCCATTGCGCAGCTGTTTGCGCAGGCAAACTATGAAGGTTCTCCCGTTTTATGGCATCTGATACTTTTACCATTCGCCAAGCTTGGGGCTCCATATTTTTCCATGCACCTTGTGCATTTGCTGATCGCTTATGGCATTGTCTATCTGTTTTTATTCAAGTCTGACTTTCCGGTGCTTACCCGTGTGTTATTCGTATTCTCGTATTACATGTTTTGGGAGTATGCGGTTATCGCACGTTCGTATAGCCTGAGCATCCTGCTCCTTTTTGGTATTGCGGTATTGTATAAATGGAAACTGCAGCGACCTGTATTGTATGGCTTGCTTCTGTTGCTGTTGTTTAACACGAATGTGCACAGCATACCGATTGCCCTGGGGCTGGGCCTTGCCTACGCACTGGAAGTCTGGCAAACAAAGGATTCACGGGATCAACTACTGGAGGGAAGGGGCCTTGTCATTGGGGGGATGTTGATGCTGGCTGGCTTGCTTGTCGCTGTAGCACAGCTATTGCCGGCGCCTGATAATATCAATCAGTCCTTCTTCCAAATTCTCAACTGGAAACGTCCGTTTATTGCATTTGCCAACGCTTTTTTTCCGAATGTGCCTGATGTGGCGCATCTCGCTGTTCTTTTGGCTTTGTTGATTGCCGGCCTGCATGGATATGCGATTTATCAAAAAGACAGGCTATCGTTTTTAATATTGACCATTGCATACACTGGCCTGGGGTATATCTTTGTTTTCAAACATATTGGAAGCATTCGGCATCATGGATTTTTACTTGTGATGCTGCTTTTTGTGATATGGATTGCAGAACTCAACAAAGAAGGGCGTAAGACGCTGCTAGAGCGTGTTAATCAAACGGCCTTGCGTTTGTGTCTGGGGTTATCTGTCGTCTTTGCTGTGCAGCGCCACATGAGTGAACACAACCGCCTTTTCTCCGGAGCTGAACAAGCTGCAGCGTATTTAAATCAACATAGCACCGCCTATTCTGCTGTGGTTGCAAATCCATCTGTAAAAGGGGCTGCTCTTGCACCATATCTTGAAGGGAAGAAACTCTGGTATGCTGATATCGAGTCTGAAGGTACCTATATCACCTGGAATGACATGTATAAAGCGCAGAAAGACATCCCACAGTTGATTGTGCTTCAGCGGGCACGCGATGCGTTTGGAGAAGAGGCAGAGGGCCTTGTGTTTTTGCTGGATGCTCCGATGCCTGATGCGCTAAGCGACCAATATGAATTGGTTTTTCAGACAACTGATACTGTTTTTGGGTATGGGGATGAAACGTACTTTCTGTACAGGAAAGTGGGAGATAGGGATGTAGAGGGAAGATAGGGAGACAGCGGGAATTGATTTTCCCGCTAGTAACTTATCGATCAATCAACACGCAACGCGCGTGCCGGCTGCTAAGCTAACGCCGGCCTCTTTCTGTAGCCAGGAGCGTGGACATATTCAGGGCTTTTGCAACATTGGCCACGGCAGCAAACTGGTTGATTGTTGCCGATTCGTCGGCACGTAATAGCAGCGCATTACGTTGATCTTTCACCGCAACAACGGCGTCTAGTAATGCCTCTCGGCTGACCTGATCTTGTTCGACAAAGAAACGACCATCATCTGTGATCACTACGGTAACATAGTTTGGATCAGCAGGTGCAGAGGCATCTGCGTTGGGTAAGTTTACCCGGATACCAAATTGCGGGATAAAGCTTGACGTAAGCAGGAAGAAAATCAACAGCAACAGCACGATGTCGGTAAGACCCGCTGCGCTGAAAACACTCAACGGCTTTCTGGAGGATGAGAACTGGAAAGACATGATGATTAGCCGGCTGGATTAATACGTACGTTCTTCAGAACGCGTAGGGACGGGCTCCTGCAAGAGATCGATAAAGTCTGTAGCAGACCTTTCCATATCGTTAACCTGCCGGTTAATCCGGTTAATCAGAAAGTTGTAGAAAAAGATTGCAATGATACCGACCAGCAATCCAGCAGCTGTCGTGATTAATGCTTCCCAAATACCACCAGCCAACACACTTGGATTTACATTTCCCTGAAGATTTTGAATCTCCTGAAATGCTTCGATCATACCAACAACAGTACCGAGGAAGCCAAGCATTGGTGCGATACTGGCAATACTCGCGAGCATATCTGTTCGCTTCTCCAACTCAAAAGCTTCGTGCTTCCCAGCGGCCTGGACTGCATCCTGGATTTCGGCAATAGGCCGGCCAAGACGCTCAAGTCCACGTTTTAGAATGCGAGCAATGGGGTTGTCCTGCGCATCACAGTATCCAACAGCACCTCGAACGTCGCTCGTCTGAATATACCGACGAATTCTATCCGTTAACTGATAAGGATCGCTTTGTGCAGCTCGAAGTGTACCCAGGCGTTCAATAAATATATAAACAGCGAGAATAGACAACAATCCAAGCGGAATCATTATCCAGCCGCCCTGGATAATGATCTCGATTAAAGAAGTACTGGCTTCAGCAGGAGCAGCAGAAATTAAAGAATCCTGGGTGGGCGACGCTGAAATATCCTGGGGGAGTGATGCAATGCTATGCAACACAGAAACAGCAAAATTGGTCATACGCTAAGACTATTCAATCCTCAAAAGCCAAGCATCTTGTGGCAGGTTTGCTCCACTTCTATTTATAAAATTACTCGCTTCTGTTCTAGAAGCAAATTGACCGATAACACCACGATACCTTGTGTTCTCAAAGTCGTTCGTTGTTAATATATCAACTGCAACGTTAGAACTACTAAAAAATTCTGCGAAATCATCTATAATTCCTTCAGCTTCCGCACGTTGTTCTTTTGACGTAACAACAACGGTCCAGCCGCCGCGTGAACGATCAATGCTGATGCGTTGAGCTGGAGGAGGTGGTGCAGGTGTAATTTGTGGTGTCTGTGTAGTAGATTCTGGCGGTTCAACAGGCGTGTTTGTTGCTGTATTTGGTGCCGGATCTGTAGTGGCCGGCGCAGGGTCAACTGTTTCCGGAGGTGTTTCTATAGGCGTAGATGCCGTAACAGGCGCTTGCGTTGTAGCACCTCCAAAAGGCAACCATCCTTGCGTAAAGGCAAAGTACCCGCCACTTAAAACGATGATTGTGCCAATTACTGCAGCAATCCATGGAAACGATGACGTTGCTTTTTTGCGCTCTTCGCGATAAGCGTACGGGTTACGGTTCCGTGGCGGCTCAGGAGCAGCGGTTGGCGGCTCAACAGGCTCATCAGTCGAAGGTGGTGCGAATGCATTCTGGAAATCGGCATCCACGTTTGCCTGAACGGTCTGATCTGGCGCAAGGAAAATGGTGCTATCAGCTTCGGTTGAAGCATCTTCCGTATAAATGGCCTCCGGTGAAAACATGGTATCATCCGGTGTAGCATTTACAGAGCCGCTAACCGGAGAAAAGAATTCATCTTCAGCCGACATGGCAGAGATGGATTCTGTTTCTTCACCAAATGATGAACTCATTGAAGGGTCATCCTCAAAGAAGTCGGTAACGTCATCCAGTGGAGCAGAAGCCCACGACATGTCATCGTTGCTCGGATTTTCTACGTCGATGCTGCCAGCCGGCGCAAACAATGTGTCATCAGGATCTGCGTCAACATCAAAATACAGGTCGTCTGCATTGGTGTTGGAAGAATCTGAGGAAGAAGCGAACGGGGAAGAAGGAGGTGCCGGAATTTCGGCTTGCCAGTCTTCGGCACTCAAATCGATTGTATTGTCGATATCAAATTCTTCGCCTTCGAGTTCTTCAAAGAAAGGACTCCACTCGGTATCGGATCCAAGAGGATCCTTATTTGATGGATTTTGGGGATTAGGATCGTCTTCTTTCATGGATGCAGGTTCCACCGTTGGGTCAGACGATAATTCGTCTTGCGTGGGTGAATTTGTTTTTTCTAATTCTGTTTCGAGAAGATCTCCGTCAAACGGATCGAGTTCTTCGATGGGGTTGGCTTGAGCGTCCGAATCATTATTTTGTGTGAACAGACCGCTAGAAGCCATGTCGTCAGCAACAATCTGGTCGACAAGGGACTGATCTAGGTCTAACTCTTGGTCGTTCCCTTGCTCTAATGCTTCTGAAAGCGGGAAATCCGGCTCTTCAAACCCGAGCTGAATCATTTCAGCGTCTAAAGCAGCGTAGCGATTGTTAACAGCCATTGCGAGCGTCTCAGTTGGCGCGAACGAAAGTCTGTCGTTAACACGAGTAAACGTGCCAACACCGGGGATTTCCGAAGGCTGATCGTTGTCAATGTCTGATTTGACTTGACTAGCGAGTTCGGAAAGGGCATTACTAATTTCGTCGGCCGGCAAATCCAAATGTTTTGCGAGTTCTTCGATGAGGAGCAGTGGCATGCCTATTTAATAGTATGATCAGAGATAATAAGCGTAAGATGAGGAATTTATGCCTGAATGGCATCCGGGTCGAAAATGACCTCATCACGTGGGGGACGCATTACGATTTGACCGTTTTCGTCTTCAATCATTTCGCTAGGTTTGTGCTCTACGCGCAGCGTTCCCAATCCGGGAAGCGAGACGTCCTGACCGTTGGCCAGGGCTTCTCGTATAACATCAGCGAGAGTCTCTTTAAGTTGGTCTAAAGTAGTCGTCATCATAAGACTTCCGGGGATAAAGGCGCCATAAGGGAGAAGCACAGAGAGATGCAAGAACGGTACCAAACTTATGTCTCTGTAATGAAATAAGATATGTACAAGTCTTTGAAGAATCAAAGATAGCCCTAATATAGGCAATTAGGCTCAAAATGTTTCCATCTAAAAGCTTAACCCTATAAAATGGGCATGCAAAAACTACCGGGTCTCGTGCGTTTAATCAAGCGCTAAATCTCAACTTTACCACAGAACACGCAAGCCGGCTGAGACGGTCATCGGGGCTTCCGGGTAATGCTGCCAGTGCTCAAGCTGATTGCCGAGGATGTTTTCAAGCCTCACAATCATGCCCAGGCCCGCGTGTAAGTTATACGAGTAGGTGAGATCTATATCGAAATAATCTTTTACCTTTATCGTATCAAACCGGCTCCTGAAGCGACTGCTGTGGTAGGTTGTTAGCAACTGAAGCATCATGCGCTTTTCAGCAAACGTATAGGAGATCATATTCTCACTCACGATCGGCGAGTAATACGGCACATTCACGTCGCTATCTGTAAGTTGTGCTTCCCTCACTGAAACGCCAAATTTAGCATGGATGCCGCTTGGGAAAGATATCGAGACGTCGCCTTCAGCGTGCAGGATTTCCACATCCTCAAACGCATAATTGAATATGCCACGGCGATAGTTGTAGCCCGTTATATTGGGTTGATCTGCTTCTGACTCAAAAAATAGAAAGTTGGGCGATTGGATATAGCCGGCTTTTACTGCAAGCTGCACGTTGCCTTTGAAAAGCGTAAATCCGGCTTCTGCATCAATTGGACGAATGGTGGATTGCAGCGAAGGCATATCCGAGATATATGGATTTTTCCGAAACACCTCCCAAAGTGTGTTTCTGTCGATTCCCGGTTTATTGCGGGCAAAGATCGCTACACCTGGTGCAGGGTACAGGTTGATTTGAGCATCTGCACTGAAATAACTGCTAAACTCATCTTGACCAGCACTGATTAGCGATGTCCCCAAATAACGGCCAGCAACCTGGATGTTAAACTTCGGGCCAATCTCAAACTTGAAACCTGTTCCTATATTTAAGTAGTACGAGGAAAAGTCAAACACAGACTCATCATCAATGCCGGCGCCGGATACTTCCGTCATAAGAAGAAATTCTCCCACGCTGAACGGTACGCCCAGGTTGAACACGCTCGTCAGTCGTTTTTCCCGCTGATCAAGTCTGGGCAATTCATTCAATGCATTGTCGAACAAATCTGTCTGGTAACGGGTGCCGCCGAATTTTAACCGGAATTCAGTATCAACAGTTGCTTCAGCTTGCGACTGGAGCCAAAACTCCATATTTCCCGAAAGTCCGTTGCGATCGGGTAGTACCACCTGGTTTGAGATCGAATCGTTTTCCAGCAAGTTGGTGCCAAAAAGCGTGTAAGAATCAACATTGCCGTCTAACTCGATGCCCCAACCCGTTTTAGGACTGATCGATTGATACCCAAGTAGGGCATACAAACCATCAAATGGGTTTCTCAGATCAGGAAAAGTTGCATCGTCTTCAAGGAAGTAGCCTTCCGTTCCTTGATAGTCTATCCGACTGTAGAGCGAGCTTTTATTATTTAGCGATGCGCTAAGTCTGGCACGAATGATACGGCTCAGATAGCGGCCGGCGCTAGCTTCAAACTCACCATTGATTGGCTTCAGATCTCCCAAAGAGCTGACCTGGGGCGGATCGGGTTGGCCCAGCGGCGTGTTGGGTAAATCCGCGCTTGCCAGTTTGTAGTCCTCAATAAACGGACGCCGGCCTTCAGGAAGTTCGGGCACACGCGGTGGCGGATTAAAACCAATCAGTGGCTGCCTGATCAGTGATGGGAACGCGATTTGTAATTCACCTTTGATCTCAACCTCTCTGGGGGAGATGTCTGGCAAAAGCGTTCCTGTAGTGTCTCTTTGTGCCACCGCTGTGGTGGTCGTTAGAAACGTTGCAGGCACAATACATGCGAGCAGGAAAAGATACGGTAGAAGGAATTTTACGTATTTCATGGATTTATAAAGATGCCTTCTCTCTTGCGGCTTGTTCAGCATAAGGCGTGCCACTGTATTCTTCAATTACACGATTATACAACTGCAAAGCGTCTCCGCGTTGGCCAAGGTTCTGGAAGGCCGCAGCTTGCAATAAATAGCCCTGTGCGACCCACTCGGAATAGCCGGTATATAAAACCGTCATTTTACCGAGTTCTTCCAGTGCTGCACGGTTTTGCCCAAGTCTGATTAGCAGTTCGCCCAATCGTGAAAGTGCCTCAGCTCCGGTTGCGTCGAGGTTGTTCTCTACAACGCTTCGGTACATCTGAATAGCATCCTGGGTTCGCCCTTCACTTTCATATACACGGGCAAGTCCCAACTGGACGGGACCAAGCTCACTTGGGTCTCCGCCGGCTTGGGTAAGTTCGGTAAGTAATTGTTCTGCCTCAGACCGGCGTCCCAATTGCAGTAACGCTTTGGCCTGACCATAACGAGCGACCGCAACCATTTGCTGATTATCGCTCTGTAGATTTTCAAGGCTCTTAAATGAGTCGAGTGCTTCCTGTCCACGGTTTTGCTCAAGCAGCAAATCGCCGAGCTTGCGTGTAGCGTCTGGATTACGCGGGCTTTGCGGATGCCTCGTAACGATGCGTTTTAAGTAGGCTTCTGCTTCTTGAGGTCTGTTGCGCTCAGAAAAAATAGAGCCGAGGTAAAAATACGCATCAGGTAGCAATTTGGTGTTTTCCGAATTGCGGACAAAACGCTGGAAGTCTAACAAGGCCTCGTCAACCTGTCCTGTCTGATACTTTACTTCAGCCTGTCTAAATCGAAGCTCATCAGCAAGATCGGCTGAGTTGGAGTCGTCAGCAAAAGACTCAATGATATCAGACGCACGTTCTTCATCGCCGAGTACGATGAGGGCGGTTTGAATACCTGAAGCGGCATCTGGAGAAAACGGACTGTTGGGATATCTTTCGAGGACCACGCGGTAAGCTTCAACTGCTTCTTCCATATCGCCGGCGTTAAATAAGGCATCACCAATGCCATATTGCGCTTTTGCTGCGAGCGGTACGCGCGGGTAATCTCTAATCAGCTTTTGATATTCCGAAATGGCTTCCTGGTAATTCTGATTCTGGAAGTAGAGGTATCCAAGATTGTACTGTGCCTCTTCAACCCAGTCACTCTCCGGGAAATCGCGCATCAAGCGACGGAAGGTTGTAATGGCTTCAAATCCTTCGCCGGCGTTGTAATAGGCCTGACCAACTTGGTAGAGTGCATAGTCATCTCCATCTTCACCGCCAATGCGTGAATAGGTTTGGATGGCTTCTGGGTACCGCTTCAATGCGTAGTAGCTATCGGCCAATCGTAGCAGTGCGTCTGTCCGGTAGGGGACAAACTCATTTACATTGCGGTACTGACTCAGAAACTGTCTGAACTCGATAATGGCAGATTCATAGTTGCCTTGCTTGAAGTGCGTCCAGCCCAAGGCATAGTGCGCAGCGTCTGCTTGTTTTCCACCGCTGTAGCCTCGCAGGTATTGCCTGAACAATTGGGAAGCCTTGAGCAGGTCACCCAACTGGTGATAACTTTCAGCTGCCCAGAACAACGCTTCACCGCCTACTTCTGTAGAGCCGTTTTTCTGAAAGAGCTCCATGAAAGCCGGCGCGGACGCGGAATAGTTGCCACTTCTATACTGTAGCCATGCTTTTTGGAAGATAACTTCCTGCTTAAGAGAAGCCGGCGCTGCGTCGAGGGCGATGGCTCGGTCAAAATTACTAAGGGCCGCATCAAAATCACCCAAAGCGATAAATGCACTGCCTCTTCTGAAAAATGACTGGCCGCGTCTGTTTGAAGTTTCAAATTCGTTGATGACGCGGGTAAAGGCGTCACGGGCAACTTCCCAGTTTCTGAGTTCATAAGCGGTCATGCCGAGCTCAAAGAGGATCTGGTCCGAGATATCGTTTCTCGGATATTGCGCGGCCGCATCTTTGAACATGGTCAGCGCGTCATTCGTTTGGCCGGCGAGCTTTGTATTTACTGCACGGTAATACGCGGCGCTTGCGGTTAGCTCATCTTGTTCGCGTTGTTGTAAAACCTGGCCAAAATGCTCCGCCGCCCACTGATAAGCGCCTTCGGAGTGATAATTCCATGCAAGGCCATACAGCGCGTTTCTATAGAAAGGACTGTCTGCATTGCTCTCCGTAAAGCGTCTGTAGTATATAATAGCCTGATCGCTTTCCCTGAGCTGGTTGTGAGATTCAGCCAAAAGGAAATTTGCCCGGTCGAGCGCCGGCCCATTCATATTGGGTAAACGGCGCTTTACTTCTTCAATAGATCGCCTGTAATCTCCCAATTCATAGTACACCTCTGCAAGCGTGAGCCCCAGGTTTTGTGTATAAGGAGATTGAGGATACCTTGCAGAAAGCAATTCAAAGAATCGAACAGCAGCTTCCGGATTGGATTGGCGTACTTGGGTTGCAGCAACCGCATAAAGTGCGATAGGAGCGGTTGTCGATTCTGGATATTCGATGGCAGCCTTTTCAAAATATCCGACGGCTTCGGACAAATTGTTCAGGTTGAGTGCAGATTCACCCATCCAATAAAGCGCCCGTGCAGCCACTTCGTCAGGCGGGTTTTGGGCCACTACGCGTGCCAGGGTTGTAATGGCTTTGTCGTGTTCGCCGGCAGAGTAGTAATATTTACCCAGCGCAAGTCTTGCTTCAAAAGCCAGCGGGTGAAAGGGGTACTCCTCCTGAAAAGTATTAAATAAATGAACGGCTTCATCCTCACGCCGCATTACCAGCGCTGATTCAGCCTGGTAATAAATCGCTTCGGGTACGTTGATGTGCTGCGGATAGGTTCTCCGAAACTTGTCAAACGCATGAATGGCTTGTTCGAAAAGCTGATCAGAATGCAGCTTGAAAGCCTCTGCAAAAATTCGATCTCCGGTATCTGGAGGCATTTGCGCCTGCGCCGGCATCGAATACCCACTCACGAACAGCAATACGGCCACGAGAGTGTTTTGGAAGATTTTAGCCATAAATGAAGTTAAGGATGCATCCATTTCTATAATGAATGGTTGAAGAAGGGTAGACTCAACGTTTATAAGGCGTTAAATGTTTTCCGTTTTTGAACGCGGATGAACCAATTCTTTGCGATTCCCATGCCTAAAACGTGTCAGTTGTAGTTTTAATTGCATACAGAGATAAAGAAGTTAAATTAACAATTTACTTTTAGACGATGCGATCATAACCAGTGGGTAGACACACGGGTGTCTTAAAAGTCTTAATCAGGACGCAATTTACCCTGATAGATTACCCTGACAGATCGTGGCATAAATAGTATTCATCATGGCAAAATCAAATTCAGGTACGGCTTCTCCAGAAAACAGCGTTTATGGTGAAGCAAACGGAGAAGGAAGCTTTCACAATACCTCATCGAGAACAAATGGTGCCTCACAGACAGCTGAGCTTGATGATTTGTTAGCGCAGGCCAAAAATTGGGTTGAAGAAAACCAAGCGACTGCCATGTTAAGTGGATTTGGCTTCGGGGTATTCATTGGGGTTCTCTTGCGCCGATAATAGTTTAATAGCAAGTGAATGCCTCGGATTATAAGTCCTTAATATAAAAGACCTACGCATAAGATAATACTTATTCATCTATCAAATTTACTTCTTTAACGAAGTACATAGATTTCAATGGCTAAAAAAGAAGAACCAGTAACCAATCAGCCGGCAGAAAAGACCACTCCTCAAGATTCAACGTCTAAAGAATCCACTTCGCAAGATTCAGCGTCTCAAGAATCTACGACTGAGCAAAGTGAAGGGGATATGCTTAACGAATTACGTGATGCCTACGAGCAGGCACGCGTTGATCTTAAGCAGACCACAGAGAAGCTACGGTCTGAACTCAATAAAGTTGATCTTGAGGAAGCTGGTCAGGCAGCTAAGACGTGGGTGAAAGATAACCCGGGTTTAGCCTTCTTTATGGCAGTAGGAGCAGGTATGTTGGTTGGGCGTGCGCTCACAAAAGCCATGGAGCCGGCTCCGCCACCCAGTATATCTGAGCGTGCGCGTCGCAGATCAAGTGCACTGGCGGATTCAGCACGGCACTTTGCCGGCGAAGCTGTCGATAATTTATCTACGCACGCCGCATTGGCAGGAGAGCATATGGCTGATCGTGCGCGTTCTGCGCGGGGCTCGGTATATGATAAAGCCGGGTCATTAAGCGAATTAATTAATCAGCGCGCCGGCGATCTTGGCGCCACTGCGTCCGGGAAAACAGGCGAACTCATTTCTTCCTTTTCAGACGCCGCTGAACGCGCGGCTGATTCGTTGCAGGTTGCTGCCCTTGATTTATCTAAATCAATAAAAAAGAATAAAACGTCGCCCCAATCTCTGTATGATTCGCTCATGAATTCAGCCAAAACTGTATTTGGTGCGATGGTGTTTAAACGAGTCAGCGACTGGATAAGGGAACGGTATTAGCCTGAGCGTATCTTACGATAACTGCTTTCTCTGGAGAAATCAGTATGCAGTTTTGAAAGCACTTCATGTTGCATGGACACATTTCAATCAAAGTGCGGTAATGCCGTATACTGCAATAAAATTGTGTTCGCACTGTAATTGTTAAGCAAGTCTTCTTAATCAACAATTACAAACGTGTAAACTTGAACGTAGATTAAGCTGGACTTTGTTCAATTGCTATTTTGTTCAATGGCTATAGGGTACATAGCCGGTTTGTGGTACATGAGAAACCTGTTCGGAAATTTTCATCCCGGGTCTGTCGACGTGGCATGGCAACAACGCAGGTAGAATCGTCCCCCAAAGTTCAAAGCAAGCCCAAAACATATTGAAATCTGAGACTTTATCTATTTGGATAAAGTCGAGTTAAGGGCGCTTCATTTTCAAGAATCCCGAGTAACCAAAAATAATGTAGTATGAGTATTTTAGCCGTAGGGACTGTAGCGTTTGATTCAATCGAAACACCCACAGGATCAGCAGATCATATACTTGGCGGGAGCGCTACATACATCTCATTAGCTTCCCGGTTTTTCTGCCCGGATGTGCGTCTGGTCGCAGTGGTAGGTAACGATTTTCCCCAGACTTACATTGAGCTCTTGAAAGATCGTAAAATTGATATTCAAGGATTGGAAGTTCAAAAAGAAGGGAAGACCTTTGCATGGTCCGGCAGATATCACGATGACTTTAATGGACGAGATACCCTGTATACACACCTGAACGTTCTCGAAACATTTGACCCGGTTGTACCCGAGTCTTATAAAGACAGCCGTATTGTATGCCTGGGAAATATAGAACCGACGCTCCAGTCCAAAGTGTTGGAGCAGATGAGCAATCCACAGTTGATTGTTTGTGATACAATGAACTTCTGG
The DNA here is from genome assembly GCA_045106435.1 of Rhodothermales bacterium. GTDB lineage: Bacteria > Bacteroidota > Rhodothermia > Rhodothermales > JAHQVL01 > JBCCIM01. The sequence goes on along the minus strand of JBGCEN010000275.1, from coordinate 8,617 downwards.
ATAGATCACACGCTGGATAGTCTTAAAGACACCCTCAAGAAAATCCATTGCTTAATGATCAATGATGAGGAAGTCAGACAGCTCGCGGAAGAGCCTAACCTGTTAAAAGCCGCGCGTAAGATTTTAAAGATGGGGCCGAAGGTGTTGGTCATCAAAAAGGGAGAGCACGGTGCAATTGTACTCGACAATGAGTCGATCTTTGCCTTGCCGGCTTATCCACTGGAGGGAATCCAGGATCCAACTGGCGCCGGCGATACCTTCATGGGAGGATTTGTGGGGTACTTGTCACAATATGAGATGTTTGGAGAAGATACGTTCAAAAGGGCCGTTGTTTATGGTACGGCACTGGCTTCCTTTACAGTAGAGCGTTTCGGTCCAAATCGACTCTTGGAAATTGGCGTTGACGACATCACTGAACGGGTAGAAGCGCTGCGCCAAATGACTGCTATTCCCGAGAGCAAGCTGACAACCTCGTATTGATTTGTGTTCCGGGGCTAGAGTTCTGATCACTGAAAACTGATCACTGAAAACTATCTAATCGATAAAATCAGTCTTGCGCCGGCGATCCACTCGTCTTCGATCTTTTGTTGGTCAACACCCAACGTGGCAGAAACCGCGCGGACATCTGCGCGCCCCCAACGGGCAATTTGTTCAACGGATGTGTACCCCAGATCGAATAACTCCTTTTCCATTGCGCCGTTAATGCCTGGTATGTCTTTAATGTCAAACTGAATGGTTGTTACACCTGGCATCAAGGTTGCAACATCCGTTGTATCCATACTGCTTGTAATCGCGTTGCCGTTTAGCGTGCTGCCTGTTAGATACGTTGAAAGAGGTTGGTAACTTAGCGTGTCGGAATTGGATGAGGTGTAAGTAGATGCAAATGCTGCTACTTGTGACTGATGCACGGGTACATTTGCCGAGAGGCTTAGCGTAGAGACAGAAGGCGTACTAACACTGGCTTGGGCATGATAAGCTGGTTCATTAAAGTCCTCATGAGATTCGTTCAGTTCCTGCTTCTTTTTGTCTGCCCGGTAGGCTTGAAAAAGGAACCACCAGAAAGCAGCAAAAACTACGGACAAAGGGACTGCCACCGCAGTTGATAGTAGCGAAAATAAAGACATGCGTACGGAACGGGATAAAGATTTAGAACGAAAAGGCGAAAGCAGATAGCAAATATCAGAAGGCTTGCGGGAAGATGGAGGAGATATCTGGATAGAGGATTAGCGCAAGCGGGCTTCCAATCAGAATTACCTAATGGTAGTTAAGACAAGACCTAAAAGAAACGGGGTTCAGCTTGTCGAAGGTGCGCCAAATACGCATAAGGTTATCACGTTTAGGAATATCGAGATGAAGATATTTGTGAATTTAGCTCACTTGACTGCGTTATGAATAGATTGAGCGCTTAAATTGACCCCTTGTTTTCGAAATCATTCTAAGAAGTACTTTTATGGCAGTAGGATCAGTTAGGCTCATAAATGCTGTTTTTTATGCGCACCACGGCGTGATGCAGGAAGAACATCGAATAGGTGGGCGATATGAGGTAGATGTGAAGATGGATGTCAACTTTAAAGAGGCTGCGTTAACGGATAGCCTGGATCTCACGGTAGACTATGAGGCCATTTATAAAGTTGTAAAAAAGATTGTTACAAAGAATAAGTTTTATTTGATAGAGAAACTGGCCTACCTCATTGCCAACAAAATACTGGATACCTATAAAATTGTGCTCGCTGTAGAAGTGACCGTGCGTAAACCCAACCCGCCAGTCGGTGGGCCGTGTGACCGTGCAGAGACTGTGTACAAGGCGAAACGGAAGAAAGCTCAACGTAAAAAGCTCAAAGTAAAAAGTAAAAAGTAAGCAGATCCTATGGCAGAAAAGAGTGACTTTAAACTGGAAAACAGGGAGATTAGCTGGCTCTCTTTTAATGCACGTGTCTTGCAAGAAGCCGCGGATTCAACTGTGCCTCTGTTGGAAAGACTTGCTTTTCTGGCCATTTTCTCATCAAACCTGGATGAGTTTTTTCGTGTTCGTGTAGCATCGCTTCGCAGTCTGGTAAGATTAAAGAAGAAGTCGAAGAAAAAGCTCGATTTTAATCCTGCAAAGTTGGTTCGGCAGATCAACCAGATAGTTACGGAGCAGCAAGAGCGATTTGGAGAGATCTGGCGCAGCTTAATTCCAGCCCTGGAATCCCAGGGTATCTTTTTGATTGATGACAAGTCGCTGGACGCATCTCAGGAAGCATTTCTGCAGACGTATTTTGAAGAAGAAATTGAAAGCCATCTAAAGCCCGTATCCCTTCAATCGATTAAAGAGGATTATTTTGTAAAGAACCGCACCGTTTATCTGGCTACCGAAATTTGGACAGATGACACCGACGCGCCTGTCCACAAGTTGATGGAGGTCCCAAGTCCTCCTTTACCGCGATTTGTAGCGCTGCCTTCCCAAGGACGCCGGCACTTTGTCATGTTTATAGAAGACGTCATCCGATACAACATCAACAAAGTCTATCCGGGACAAGAGACGGGTGATAGTTATACGATTAAGCTTTCGAGGGATGCTGATTTATATCTAGAGGATGAATTCTCCGGCGATCTTGTTCAGATGATCAAGAAGAGCTTGGGGAAGCGGGAGACTGGGCTGCCTACGCGTTGTTTATATGATCTTTCGATGCCCTTTGCGTTGGCGGCGCTTGTTAAGGAAAAACTCTCGCTAAACAATCCTGATATGGTATTGGGCGGGAGATACCATAATCTGCATGATCTGTTTGGTTTTCCCCGTTTTAATAAAAAGCACCTCGCCTATCCGCCTTTTGAGCCACTGGCACATCCTGTACTTTCTAAAGCAGACTCTATTTTTAAGGCCATTGCTAAAAAAGACCAATTATTGCATTTCCCTTTTCAATCGTACGATCCTGTTATCAGGTTTTTTGAAGAGGCGGCTGCAGATGAACAGGTTGTACAAATTTGGGCGTCGCTTTATAGAGTGGCCAGTGATTCTGCTATAACCAAAGCGCTGATTGAAGCAAAAAAGAAAGGGAAAAAGGTTACTGTATTTGTTGAGGTGAAAGCACGCTTTGATGAGGCGACCAATCTTTATTGGGCTGGGCAAATGGAGAAAGCTGGCATCAAAGTGCTCTATAGCATGCCGGGATTGAAGGTGCACGCGAAAATTGCCATGATTGTGCGAAAAGAAGCAGATAAGACGGTGCGTTATTGTTACCTGGGAACGGGTAATTTTAATGAGAAGACGGCGAAGATATATGTAGATGAAGCAGTACTGACAGCAGATGAACGTTTAACACTTGAGGTTGAGAAGGTCTTCAAGTTTTTGAATGGTAAACTGGCTAAACCCAAATTTGAGCATTTGCTGGTTGCACCGTTCGAAATGCGTAGTGCGTTTTATGCGTTGATTGACCGGGAAATTGAGGAGGCTAAAGCAGGCAGGAAGGCAGAGATGACGCTCAAGATGAATAGTCTGGAGGATGACAAGATCATCAAAAGGTTATACAAGGCAAGTCAGGCCGGCGTTAAAATCAGGATCATCGTTCGGGGGATTTGCCGGCTCATCCCCGGAGTGGAAGGGCAAAGTGAAAATATCGTAGTAACCAGCATTGTAGATCGATTTTTAGAACACGCCCGCGTCTATCTATTCCACAACGCAGGCAAACCGTGTATGTATCTGTCTTCGGCTGACTGGATGAAGCGAAATCTAAGCCGGCGGATTGAAGTGGCGTTTCCCATCTACGACCGTACGCTGTTTCATGAGATGAAACGTATGCTGGGTTTGCAGTTGAGAGACAACATAAAAGCGAGAGTGATCGATAAGGATCAAACCAATCCGTATGTCAAGTCGAGGCGAAAGCCGGTGAGGGCGCAATACGCTGCCTACACGATATTGGGAGGGAAAACCTGAGGCGACGTTGTCCATTTGGACAACGTCTTGAATTTCGAATAGTGAACGGGGAATTTCGAATATCCAAGGGTTTTAAGGCTGTGAGTTCAATTGTGTTTAGCTGGCGAAAGTGTTCCAGGGGCCGGTGATGGCGAGTGTTAATCCATCTACCTGAATATTGACAAACAGCGTGGTTCCGTCAGGGGAGAAGGTGGAGCCGGCAAATTCAGAGTCGCTAATCATGTTTGAGCCAAATCGGATGACTTCGCCGGCGGGGTTCACGCGTAACAGGTTTTGACCTCCGGGGCCATCTTCACACACAAACAAATCTCCCCAGGGCGCCACGGTCAGATTGTCTGCATTTTCTACGATCTCGCTGTCATTGGGCTCAACAAATAACTCGAGATAGCCGGGAGAGTTGGCTTCGGCTGTAGTCCCTTCATCGGGGCTAGGGACGTATTTCCAAATCTGCCCTTTTTTTGCGATCCCGCCATTTGTACAGGCGAAGAAAATGGTGTTATCACCATGCCACATGCCTTCTCCTCTTGCAAATCGGGCTGCGCCGGCTTCAAAACCCCTGATGCGCAGGTCATCTTCCGGTGCGTCAATCTCTTCCATGTCCATCCAGCGTACAGCGAGCTTCTGGCCGATGACCACGGTTGGTGCATCCGCTTCCCAGTTACGGGTGTCAAAGCTGGGCTGATCTATCACAGCCAATGCCTGGAGCCGCCCGCCGCGCGCTAGTTGTCCCGGTGTATTCGGGATGAATCTGTAGATTAACCCATCGTGCCTGTCTTCTGTTTGATAAACGATCCCTGAATTTGGTTCAATGGCAATGGCTTCGTGGTTAAATCTGCCCATTTCTTTTAGCGGGACGGGCACTGTCAGCGCGGGTTCGAGTGTCGCGGGGACTTCAAAATTATACCCGTGATCCTTTTCTAAAACCTTGCTCTTTTTTTCTGTGGTTTCTTCACAGGTAATCCAGGTGTTCCACGGCGTTGGCCCGCCGGCGCAATTTCTTAGCGTCCCGGCCAGGCTGAGAAATTCTCGTACCACTTCCTGCTTTACCGTGTCGTAAACGACGGTAGAGGTGCCTCCCATGGAAGGCGTTTTCCCATATCCTGCATCGTACAAAAGGGAAGGATCTATATTGGGGAAAAGTACATCTTTTTTTCCATAAGCCCCTGTCCCCGGACGAATGTCCGTTTCGTGGTTTCTGACCAGTATTGTAAGGTTGCCGCCGCCATCAAACGCTGCCATGCCATCCGGACGCGCCGGTACCATAAAGCCATCGCTCATTGGATCGCCAGCACGGGAAATAACCTTGTAAGAAAACCCGTTGGGTAGACTTAGAATCTTCAGCGGGTCAGCTATCAGGGCCGGCGTTTCGATCGTCGTAAGCCCTTTGGGCGCACATCCGAGAAATGTATGAAGACCAGTAAAACCAAGGGAAACCGCAGTTGCACGTTTAAGAAAGGAGCGACGAGAAGCCATAGGGAGGAAATTTGTCTTGGAAAGTGTTAATAATCGTAATATTTACAGTAGATTGCTTTGAATAAGTACAGCAAGCCGGGGTAATGTATTCACGTATAAAAGCGAAAAAAGATACTGAAAACTTTTGATTTATCTTGGTGTGGTTTACCAGATTGTCCACACGACCCAGGAATACACAAAAATAAGATCAATACGCAGTAGTTCTCATGAGAGTCTATCGAATATATTCTGGCCTTTCACAGGTTGCAAGCGAAATTGTATTTAAAACGGCCTATTTGTTTGTCGGGTGGATGTTGTTGGCTTCTAGTACGCTTGCCCAGCCAGACCATTTAGAAACTGTTGCCCCTTTGTGGCGCGCACATGCCCATAATGATTATGAACAAGCTCGCCCGCTGCTGGACGCGCTCGATCGGGGTATTGGAAGTGTTGAAGTGGACATTCATCTTGTGAATGGTGCTTTGCTCGTTGCACATGATTTGGATGAAGTAAAGGAAGGTCAAACGCTGGAGCGTCTGTATCTGAATCCGTTGCGAGAACGTATTCGAGCCAATGACGGAGAGGTGTATGCAGAGTCCGGCACCCTGGTCCTGCTCATAGATGTTAAATCTGATGCAGAGGCAACGTATGAAGTCCTCAGAAATGTATTGGCCACGTATCATGATATCCTGACGCGTTTTGAAGGCGAGACCATAGAAGAAGGGCCCGTAATGGCAATCATATCTGGTAATCGTGCCCGCGATATGATGCTGGAGGAAGAAGTGCGATGGGCTGCGTATGATGGACGATTGGAGGACTTAGGACAATCTCCTGTGTTGCCAGTTGCATTTATGCCGCTCATTAGCAGCAATTGGATGCAAATTGCGCGTTGGTATGGGCAGGGCACATTCTCTGATGCGTCAAAAAAGAAGCTCGCGGATGCTGTGGCAAAGACGCATGGAGAAGGACGTAAACTCAGGTTTTGGGCGACGTCAGATAATCACCGGGTTTGGGAAGTACTTTACGAAGCCGGCGTAGATTACCTAAATGCAGATGATCTTTCAAGTGTACAGACATTCCTGCACAAGAAGATGGATGAATAAATGACTTTGCGAAATACTTGATTCTTAATCGTAGCTCTATTATTAAGTGTAGCTTGTGCCGGTGAGCCTGAGTTGCCGCCGATTAGAACCTCAATTACTGCGGTGACCTCGGATGATGTGACCGTTCATGGTGAGACGTATTTTGGGGCGTTGGATAAATCATCTCTGCTGGTTCTGCTTTTTCATCAAGGGGGCTCCAATGGCCGGGGAGAGTATGCAGAAATCACGCAATGGCTAAATGAAGCCGGCTTTCGTGCAATGGCCTGGGATCAGCGTGCCGGCGGCGAAACGTATGGCGAAGCGAATCGCACTGCATTGGGTTTAGCGGAAGGCGTTCCTGATGCATATTGTGATGCGTATCCTGATCTTTTGGCTGCCCTCGATTATGTGTTGGAAGCGTCGCTTGCAGAGCAGGTGTTTGTATGGGGCAGTTCCTACTCAGCAGCGCTTGTGTTTCGGCTTGCTGCAGAACGCCCGGATGTGGTTACAGGACTTCTCGCTTTCTCGCCGGCTTCGGGTGGTCCCTTGCAGGAATGCAGAGCGCGTATGTGGATCGATGAGGTAACCTCTCCTGTTTATATATTTCGACCTGCATCTGAAATGGAACGTGAATCATCGGTTGAGCAACAGGAGATTCTCACGGCAGCCGGCGCGAATTTTCTCGTGGTTGAAAATGGTGTGCATGGTTCGTCCATGTTGGTTGATGCGAGAACAGCGCACGACATGAGTTCTGCAAGGGAAACGGTGATCAGCTGGATGAAGCACATCGCAGAGGACCAATTGCAATAAATAGTATTATTGCTCGTTAGATGTGTCAGGTTCTTAGGAAATGGTATCGATCAATATGATCAAAGAGAAAATTAAATATGGGCTATTAATCATTCTGGTCGGTGTATTGACCGGGTTTGTTTTGCTTCATGAATCAGATCTGAAAAGAGATTATAGCGAGCAAGTCAGGGGAGCCAGTTTTGTGATGAAGGAAATTCCGGGCGGTGTATTCATGATGGGCTGTGGCCTTGAGGACGAGCCATGTGCTAACGAGGAAGGAATAGATAAGTCGGGAGGGAAAAGTCTTCGTCAAGTAGTGATTGAACCTTTTTATCTGGCAGAGTCAGAGATGACCTGGGAGGTGTATGAGCGCTGTATTGATGCGGGTGTTTGCCGGCCCAATGATGAGGACGGGGGAGACAATGGATTGGGTAAAGCAGACTTGCCGGTCATCGAAGTGAGCTGGAATGAAGTTACGCAAGATTTTATTCCCTGGTTAAATCAGGAAACTGGTAGATCTTATCGCCTTCCTACGGAAGCTGAATGGGAATATGCAGCCAGAGCAGGAACGACGACAAGGTATAGCTGGGGAAACGAAATCACCTGTGCTCATGCGAGGTATGGATATCATGTAGACCAGTGCGGGAAGCAGTTTGGTAGTTTACCTGTGAAAAGCTTTTCTCCAAACGCATTTGGCCTCTTTGATATGCACGGCAATGTATGGGAGTTTGTCCAGGATTGCTGGAGTAATGGGCTTACAAACAATGCATTGGAGGGCCTTGAGCCTGGTGAATGTAAAGAGATTGTGCTTCGCGGCGGATCATGGCTTAATGAACCCCTGTTTTTAGGCTCAGCTTCTCGCTACAGACACGATCGTACCTACAGGGAAAGCGGAGATGGATTTAGATTGGCGCATGATTTGAACTAAGTACTCTGTCAGCGAAATAAATAGAGTTAACCTTTTTTGATTTCAGAATATCGATCAAGGAGTTGTGATTGCAGAAGTACTCCTGGTAGATTCAAGCTACTCAAAAAAGTTCAACAATCAAAAATCCCTGATCGATATTCTGAAATCAGAAAAAAAGAATACCTTCAGTTATTTCGCTGACAAAGCACTAAGTACATACAAATAAAAACTGAGGGATTAAATGCGCCCTGAATCGCCAGTTTCACAGATTTTCATAAGGGCTATCCCTCAGAATTAATTTGTATGTACTTAGCTCGACTTTGTCCAATAAGAAACTGTCAAAGCCTCTTTTTAGCGCCACCAAGGTCTTTTTCGATTATTTATCCGTCTCGGTTTACCAACCAGACATGGATAACTTAAACGGCGAAGACTCAAAAGGTATGTCTAACATCGAGATAGCGCTTAAAAACCCTTCAA
>JBGCEN010000274.1:0-9274 GCA_045106435.1 Rhodothermales bacterium | reverse complement strand
AACAAAAACTATTTGGCCAATTTCGATGCTGTCGTGTGGTTAAGCACTACGTGGGACGTATTAAACGCAGAACAAGAGACGGCCTTCCAGCAATACATTGAAGCCGGCGGTGGCTATGTAGGTATCCATGCCGCATCAGACACCGAATACGATTGGCCCTGGTACGGAGAAACGCTGCTCGGCACCCGGTTCAAAGACCACCCCAATTTCCCCAATATCAGGGAGGCGGATGTGATCATTGAAGAAGCAGATCACCCTGCGACCGCCGGTTTGCCTTCCGTTTGGACCAGAGCAGATGAGTGGTACAATTTCATAGAAAGCCCCAGAAAGAATTCAAACATCACCGTGCTTGCTTCGCTGGATGAGTCATCTTACGACGCCGGCGTGGGGGCGATGGGTGACCATCCCATTATTTGGTATCAGACCATTGGTGAAGGACGTGCATTATACTCAGGGTTAGGGCATACCCCTGAGAGCTTTCAAGATCCTGTTTACCTGCAGCATCTTGTTGGGGCCATATCGTGGGCCGGCGGACTGGTAGATTGAACCTCGGCACATACAGGCCCAAAGAAAAGATCGCATGCAAAGATCACAAGTTTATACTGTACTAAAGCACTTGTTGACATGAAAAAACTCCTTCTTTTTGTCTCAGTACTCGCAGCTACAGCAGGTATATGGATCCTGTTTTGGCTTTTCACCGGCCAGGACTTGAATTTGTTTGCACGACAGGTATTGCCCATTCCTATTGCGGCTACCTTTTTTATGAGCAGCTTGTTTGCAGGCCTGATTACTGTGCTGTATCGCCTTGCAAAAGGAAAATGGGTATCAAAATTCCCCCGCCTACTATGGTCAACCTGGGCCGTCTTTACCGTTACGTTTATCACGCTACTGGTGACAACAAGCGGCTAATTCATTGTCAACGGAATAATTGCTGGTATTTTGTATCTGATTTCAGAATATCGATCAAGGATTGTTGAGATTTGAGGTCCATGGGGCGAATCCAGAGGCAAAGAGCTCATTTGGTACCCTTCGTACTTTTCGCACCCATCGTACTTCCTAGATGAACTTGGCTTGAACCCTGCGTTATCACTTGTAACATAACACCGGGCGAAATAGATTAAGCACCACCCCTTGAGGCACCAGGCGAACCACCTTACAGACCTGATTCAACAATTCGAAGGCTGAAACAGGTATCCAGTATCACGTATCCAGACCGTATGGCTACTTTAAATTTGCAAAAAATCTTATCCGAGTACGGCATGCTTATCGTACTCATTCTGCTCTGTGTTTTTTATTCAGTCAGTACAATGACTGAACAAAACCCAAGAGGAGAAGACGCAGCTGAACAAGTTGCAGAAAGCATCGATGGCACATACGACACGAATGCCAGGCTGTTGATCGTGTCGAAGCTGAATGCAGAACATCAGCTATTTGCAAGCCGGCTCGGGACGGTCCTCTCTGAAAAAGGCTATAGCCAACTGGAAACCATACAAGGGGAGCCGCCGGCGATCAGAAGCGCACTTTTTGCATTCGATTCGCTAGGCACCGGGTTTGATGCGATTGTGATGCCTGAGGACTACACAACAATTGTCAGTAACATCAAGCGCAGCGTTCCTTCTATGTCGGCTGCGCCCGTTATTTCACCCAAGAGCTATCGATGGCCAACCTTTCTACTGACCAACAACTTGCGCAACGTTGCCAATCAGATTGTGGTTATTGCGATTATTGCCGTTGGGATGACCATGGTGATCATTACGGCAGGGATTGACCTTTCCGTTGGTAGCCTGATCGCGCTTTCTGCCGTTGTTGCTGCCTGGCTGATTCGAGAGATGGGTGGCGCTGACGCGACCTTTGCAACCATGATGTTTGCCTCGGTAGCAGCCATTTTCATGGCCGGCCTTGTAGGGCTTGCGTCGGGCATAACCATCACACAATTTAAGGTCCCTCCGTTTATAGCAACCCTTGCAGTGATGCTTGTTGCCAGTGGCTTTGCTTATATCATTGCCCGGGGGGAATCGATCTACGAGATTCCAGATTCCTACGTATGGCTGGGCCGGGGAGCCGATTTGTTCTCCATACCCAATGCTGTCATACTGATGGTTGTTATTTATGCCCTGGCACATATTCTGATGACCCGTACAACCCTTGGGCGTTATATTTATGCTGTAGGCGGTAACCCGGAAGCTGCGCGCCTCTCCGGTATTCGGGTCGATCTTGTGCTGATCTTTGTTTATACCGTTTGCGGTATGTTAGCCGGCCTGGGCGGGATTGTGCAGGCATCGCAGTTGAAAAGCGGCGCCCCTACGTACGGACTCCTCTATGAGCTTTATGTCATTGCTGCTGTTGTCGTTGGCGGCACCAGCCTGCAAGGTGGCGAAGGGCGAATCATGGGAACGCTCATCGGTGCTTTCATCATTGCGGTCATTCAAAATGGCATGAACCTGACCGGTGTAGAAAGCTACACACAAAAAGTTGTCCTCGGATTAGTTATCCTGTTAGCTGTATTACTTGATATGCTAAAGAAACGAAGCTGGGGAAAGAAAAAAGCAGCAACAATCGCCTAGTTCGACTTTGTCTGTTTGACAAAGTCTTGAATAACGAATATCCAACAAGGAATTTCCAATTACGAAGTCTTGAATTTTGAATGTCGAACAAGGGATTCTGAAGTTCGATGGTATTGAAAAACACTTCTTAATTGGAGATTCCTTGTTGGGTGTTCGATATTCAATGCTTCCCTAGCGGGTCTGGCAATACCTGTTCAGCCCTGTTCATCGATACCACCTTCCGATGAAGAAAACATCCTGTGTCCCCGCCCGCCTTCTCAATACCTCCTGCATCTTTCTGTTTTTGATCCTCGCCGGCATCCCTTTTTGCCAATCTGCCCAAGGACAATCACGAGATGTAATCACCATCTCCCGGCTTTCGAGCAGCATAACGCTGGATGGAATGAGCAATGAGCCGGCCTGGAATGCTATTGACCCATGGGTGCCCACACAGTATGAACCCAACAACGGTGCGCCAGCCACTGAAGACACGGAGATTCGTGTGGCCTACGACGATGATTACTTCTACCTCTCCCTGCGCGCTTACGACAAAGATTCAACAGGTATACGCGCTAATACCTTTTACAGAGATCAGTTGGCCGGCAGTGATCATTTCGAGATCATGATAGACACCTACAACGACAATGAAACCGGCCTCATCTTTACAACAACGCCAACGGGCACCCGCAACGACGCGGCAATTTCGAATGATGCTTCTGGCGGCGGCATCGCTTCGGGTAGCTGGATCAACAGAGATTTCAATACATTCTGGGATAGTGCAACGCAAATCACGGGAGAAGGCTGGTTTGCAGAAGTCAGGATTCCCTTCTCGAGCATGCGTTTCCAGAATATCGATGGCATAGTAACGATGGGCATCAACGTCAATCGTAAGGTCGCGCGTAAAACAGAGCGACTGGTCTTTCCTTCCACCCCAACCGTAGCCAACTGGGCATTTCTTAAACCTTCACTAGCCCAGAAAATTCAGTTCAAAGGCGTCAAACCTCACAAACCGTTATACATCACCCCTTATGCATTGGGCGGACTTGGGCATCAGAATGCGCTTAACGCAGCCGGCACCGAATACCAGAAAGACAACAACAACACGGGCGAACTGGGCATTGACCTTAAATACGGAATTACCGACAACCTGACCGCCGACCTAACAATCAATACAGACTTTGCACAGGTTGAGGCTGATAATCAGCAAGTAAACCTCACCCGCTTCTCCCTTTTCTTCCCGGAAAAGCGCCAGTTTTTCCAAGAGCGCGCCGGCGTCTTCGATTTCAGAACGGGTGGGTTAAGCCGGCTTTTTCACAGCAGACGCATTGGTCTTACAGATGATGGCGCGCAAGTCCCGCTCATTGGCGGTGCCCGCCTTGTTGGTCGTGCCGGCGCATGGGATCTTGGCTTCATGGATCTGCAAAGCGCAAGAAGTGGCGATCTTCCCTCAGAGAATTTTGGCGTCCTTCGGTTGAGACGCAACGTGTTTAATCCCTATTCATACGCCGGCGGCATGTTAACAAGCCGGCTTGGAGAAGATGGATCGTATAATGTAGCGTATGGCCTCGACAGTGTATTCCGACTGTTCAGGGACGATTATCTCTCACTTCAGTGGGCCCAGACATTTGAAGACGACGAAACCACCAATAGCAATCTCACTAATGGCCGACTCACTGCACAAATAGAACGAAGAACCAGGGATGGCTGGAGTTACCAGAGTATTTTTGCGTGGGCCGGTGCAGATTATAATCCAGGCATTGGTTTTACGCAGCGTAATGACTTTACCATGCTCGATAATTCAATCTCTCATACCTGGATCCCCGGTGAGTCCTCAAAATTAATTTTCCACCAGTTACTGGTAAACGGTCTCGCTTTTATCAGAAATACGGATGGTACGGTAGAATCTGCCTCGATTGGCCCAGCATGGAATTTCAGCCAGAAAGGAGGTGCCGGCGGAAGTATTGAAGCGAAAGTGCTGTATGAGGATCTGACAGAACCGTTTGTGCTCTTAGATGATGACGATAATCTTGTAAACGTAGCTGCCGGCAGTTATACCTTTTTTAATGCAGAAGCAGCTTACAATGTCTCCCATACCAATCTCATCCAAATAAGGCCGGCTGTAGGGATTGGCTCCTTTTTCGACGGATGGCAATCGTCAATCAATATCCGCCCCGTATGGTATATCTCGAAGCACCTTGAGCTGGGCGGGAGCTATTCCTTTAACCACATTGAATTCCCCGACCGGAACCAGTCTTTTGATGTCCACGTCGCTCGGCTCAGGATTCGAACAGCTTTGAATACAAAGCTCTCCACAAACGCTTTCCTCCAGTACAACAGCGTGTCAAACTCCTTCTCTACAAATGTTCGCTTCAGATACAACTTCAGAGAAGGCAACGACCTGTGGATCGTGTACAATGAAAACCTGAATACAGACAGAAACCGTTTCCTCCCCATGCTCCCCACAACGAATAATCGGACATTCCTCCTCAAATACACGTACACGTTTGGGTTGTAAGTTTTGGGTTTTGGGTTTTGGGTTTTGGGTTTTGGGTTTTGGGTTTTGGGTTTTGGGGATAAATTTATTGCTGATCCTGGTTTAGGATAACTCAATTCTCAAAGCATGTCATTCTGATCGGATGTCGACGAATAGTCGACGCAGGAAGAATCTTCGTGAAACGCAGTTCCAAACCCATTTCACACGCCAAAACATGTCATTCTGATCGGATGTCGACGAATAGGCGACGCAGGAAGAATCTTCGTGAAACGCAGTTCCTGGCCTATTTCACATGCTATTGCTTGACTACAGTGCTTAAAACACAACACCCAGGCAATTTTTCGGCAGCTGCGCTTCGCGAAGATACTTCACTTCGTTCAGCATGACAGAGTGGAATACTTGTGCTTGTGCTTCGGGTACATCTGATCGAATAGTCGACGCAGGAAGAATCTTCGTGAAACGCAGTTCCTGGCCTATTCCACATGCTATTGCCAGACTACAGTGCTTAAAACAAAACACCCAGGCAATTTTTCGGCGGTTGCGCTTCGCGAAGATACTTCACTTCGTTCAGCATGACAGAGGGGAATACTTGTGCTTGTGCTTCGGGCACGTCTAGAAATAACCTCCCTGCATAGGGGTTACAGCCGGCAAAAAAGGAAAAAGTAGTTTTTAAGCGCTCCCTCAATTCTCAATTCGCATCAGAAATAAAAAAACCTGCAATTTCTTATCCTGCACAAAAAAACGGGACGATTTTAGTGTAGTGTACTTGCGAAGATAAATCCTGATGTCCATTTACTATGCCAGTCCGTAACTCTATTAATAGAAACACATCTCGACCGTGGGCCACATACTTATTCCTGGCCATCGCATGTACCTTGATAGCAACCATGAGTATGCCCTATGGGCTTGATACGCCGGAGCCGTTTGGTGCGTATCTGGATGGTGCATTTCCAGTATCAACGCCTTCAGGCTCCACTGACGTGCCACAGTTGCTATCAGAAACGGGCGCCTTTGCAGATCTCACCACGCTGGAGCCGGCGGCCGGCTTCATTCCCTATGCCTTAAACCAACCCTTCTGGAGTGATGGTGCAGAAAAATATCGTTGGATCGCCATTCCAAATGACGGCACCCACGATACGCCGGCTGAACAGATAACATTCAGCGAGGAAGGACTATGGGCCTTCCCTCCGGGCACGGTGGCCGTCAAACACTTTGAATTACCGCTCGATCATGCAGATCCACTAAAGACAAAGCGACTGGAAACACGCTTTAATATTATAGGTGACGATGGAAGTATATACGGCCTTACCTACAAATGGAATGATGAGCAAACAGATGCAGAACTACTTGAGGGAGGATTAAAAGAATCCATTGCAGTCAGAACGGCGCAGGGTATTGAGATACGTTCGTGGGAATATCCAGATCGCGACATGTGCCTCACGTGCCACAACAACGCTGCCGGCAAAATTATTGGCCCCAGAACAAGGCAGTTAAACGGAGACCTGTACTACACAAAAACTGACCGTACAGCGAACCAGTTGGCAACCCTGAATCATTTAGGCATCTTTTCTGAAGCCATTGATGAAAACGCCCTCCCAACGTACTTAACCTCAGCCACACGAGAAGCATCTGACCAGCCCAACACATCGACGCTAGAACACAGTGCCCTTTCCTATCTAGACAGCAACTGTGGCTACTGCCATCGCCCCGGTGTCCTGTTTACTTCCTTGTTTGATGCGAGGTTATCCATTCCGTTGGAAAACTCAGGGATTATTAATGGCTTTGCCTTTAACAATCTTGGCATAGCTGGTAGTGCCATCGTTGTGCCGGGAGATACAAGTAACTCGCTGATTTATCAGCGAATGAAAAGCCTAGAAACACAGGTTGCCATGCCACCTATTGCCAAAGGGCGGGTTGATACCCTGGGTATGCAATTGATTGCTGATTGGATTTTGAGTTTGGGTGAGCCAACGGCCAATGAAGAGGTAACAGCAAATACTGAACAAACGGCACTACTTGGAAATTATCCGAACCCATTTAGAAAAACCACAACACTCTCCTTCATGATGGCAAAAACAGAGCCTGTGAAAATCACGCTGTATGACGTGCATGGTGTTGTTGTAAAAACGCTCTTAAACCAATCAATGCAGCGGGGCCGGCACGAGATAAAAATCGATGCAGAAGGCCTTGCCAGTGGCGCATACTATGTGCATTTATCTACTGCAATGAAGGTAGACACCAGGGCTTTAATGCTACGCAAATAACGTTAAAGTTAATTTATGAGTAGCTACAAACTCTATATAAGGCGAGCCAAAGATACATGGTCGTTAATTTGAGGATTCGGTATTCTTGTTTCGATCAGTACCAAACAAGCACCCCAATCAGGTGGGATACATGGAAAACCTAACCGATAAAACGGAAGACCAGTCTTTGTTATCTGGCAAATCATATAATCGTCGCGTGTTACTCAAAGCCGGCTGGATATTGCCTGTCATTGCAGTTACACCACTGATTAACACTGCTTCAGCCATGAGCACGGTAAATTGTGATTCTCTGCTCGCCAAACGCGATATGCACAGGAAAAATGGCGACAAAGCAGCATACAATGACATTCAGTCAAAACTGGATGCCAACGGGTGCCCTTGCTAGGCCCTAAACCCGTTTAAACCACAGAAAGGAGTCTATACTCAGATATTGGCGCTTTGCACAACGTACTTATTACGTTGTGCAAAGCGCCATTTTTTATGGCGTTAATGATTATGACGGATGCCTCCAGTGCTTTGCATCTGGACAAAACGGATGCCGGTACACATTTGATGGATTACTTTCAGGCAATGCTGCAAGTCGCTCCCTCAGTTGCATACTGTCAGCGATGACCATCCAAGCTACTGCTTCTTCATTTCCCATCAAGACTTGCTTTTCTAATGCATCTAGATCTTTTCCCAGCCATTCGTGCACGCCTACAGCCTCACGCTCAATAGCAGCTTGCCCCACTTCAAAATATGGTACGGGATCTTCAATTCTATCACCATTATGTAGTGCCCAAAAAATAAAGGCACGATCAGAGCCCTTTAAGGCGGCTTCTTTAAACAAGCGTCTTCTTTCTTCTTTTTGGTCTTTATCGAGATACATCAGTGCATACCACAACAGGGCGTCTGCATTGTCACGTTTTACTGCTCGTGACAACAACATTCGGGCTGTTGAGTCTTCTCCTACAATATAATGACGCCAATCCATTTCAGAATCATAAGCATAAAAAAGCAAAAGCATTGCATCACTATTACCTTCATTCGTTTCTTTGGCCAGTGCATCAACATAAACGTTTGCCCAGTAACGTGACTTGCGTTCACTCTGACCAACCCATTTTACAGCTGGTAATATCACGCCGCGTTTCAGTCCTATAGGCCGACTTTCGGGATATAGCATCTCAGCAAGTAACTCCATAGCACACAAACTCCCCTTTTCAGCTGCCACTTCTGCAGTACGTTCAGCCGCTCCATACTGCCCGGCCCTTGCCAGTTCATTGGCTTGATTAAACAGCTCCTCAGCCGGCAGACTTTCATCCACAGAAACGCGTTCACATGCTGCAAACAAGCTTCCGCATGCAAACAATAAGACAATCAGCGTAATCCATGACGTACGATTTACTTGTAGACGCGTCCTTTGCCGAGGATTGACCAATTGCCGGATGCGATCTACAAGTCGCCCGCCATTGGCTCCGAGGCTGAATGGCTGATTAAGCCGGCTCGTCTCCAGGCTCGCAAGCGCCTGTACATAGACCACCTTGTTTTGTACGGTAGCTACAGCGATCTCATCGCAACAGTACTCCCGCTCAATGCTCATCCTTGATGATACCCACCACACAGCGGGATGATAGAAAAAGAGCGTTTCCACGATGGATTGGCCCAACAACACGAGGTAATCGTGCCGGCGCACGTGGGCCAGTTCGTGGGCCAGAATGGACTCCAACTGGTTTGCAGGCAATCCTGCTATTATGCTAGCAGGTATTAAAACCATGGGCTTGAGCCACCCTATCAACAACGGTTGCTTGATTTCATCTGAAGTGGCCAATATCGGGGCGCTTGCGATGCCCATTTTTTCCTGCAACGCCTTAAATATCGCAGCAATAGATGCATTTTCATCTGACGTGTCGATCAACGGCAGTGCCCTTCTTCGTAGACCACGTACCGTGAGGAGTCCGTTTGTTAACCTCAGCACAAAGAACACCAGGCCCAAT
>JBGCEN010000273.1:0-18983 GCA_045106435.1 Rhodothermales bacterium | reverse complement strand
AAAAATAGCTATGATCATTAAGATGTAAAGCCGTATCAACCTGTCATTCAATTACCATAGAGTTGTGGGAGGCATTTTTTGAATTTCTTCTAACACGACCTGGTGTGATCGAAAAACATCGTTTAAATGCTCGGCTAAACGCTGCCTCAGACTGGTACCCAACGCGCTCAGCCAGATCAGGGATTGACCAGGTAGAATTACGCAGGAACTGGTGTGCAAGCGTCATACGCCAATTCAAACAATATTGCATGGGTGTTGATCCCGTTAATTGTTTGAAGAGTACAGCAAATGCTGTACGGGAGAGTCCTGCTTCTTTGGCCAATAGTGCAAGGGTCCACGGGTAAGTCGGTTGATTGTGCAGCGCATCAATTGCGCGTGATACATTTGGATGGATAAGTGCGTGCGCAAAGCCGTTGTTGTGATTTTCTTGCTTGAAGTAAGCCCTGAACACATGCACAAGAAGTACCTCGGCCAACTTCTCAAGGATAATGCCCGAGCCAGGCTGTCGCCTTGATGACTCCTGGATGATAAGTCTGGATGTTGTGCCAATCCAATCCATCTCCTGCTGGTCATTGTTCTTTATGTGTATCATTGCAGGAAGCGCATTTAACAAGGGATGATCCAGACTCCGGTCTAGCTCAAAGTGTCCGCAGACCATAATTCAGGCCAACCAGTAGCAACATGTCCGAGATACGACTACAACTCTTTTAAGGCAGCCTTTACTTGTTTATGATCCGGGTCGAGAACGAGGGCCTGATTGAAAGCCTCGCGGGCTTTTGAGGCATCCCCTTGCAGGTTATGCAGCATGCCTTTTCTCCAGAGCGCAGAAGCATGTGAGGGTTGATACTTTCCGACTTCTAGCGTTTGATATTGCGCAAGCGCCTCGATGCCCCGGTCCATGTTTTTTTGTGCAAAGACAGCTGTTCTGCCAATTTGATACAAGGCATCGAGTCCGTATCCATCATTTTCTGGCGCTACTTTTACAGCTTTTTCAAACAAGTCAAATGCCTGGTTGAAATCCTTTTGCTCCTGGTAAAACATGCCGGCGTCGTAATGCGCCTGGGTACTCTCTGGAAACGCTGCTAAAAGAGTTGTCAGTACTGCTTTCGCTTCCTCTGTTTCTTTCTGATTAGCATGAATGTTTGCAAGCAGAATGCCGCCGCGGAGTGGATCTATCTCGCGCAGTTTCTTTGCGTGGATTTTAGCTTTTTCAACACTGCCTCCCGCGATACCAGGAGCCTGCTCATAATACCGAGCCAGCGATTCATGGCAGCCGCCAAAATCTGGATCGAGCTCAAGACATCTGTCTAATGCAGCTTTGCCGCCTCGCGCCAGCCCCATCTTTTTTAACATGCCAACATTATCAATCTGGTTAAATCGGGCATTTGCAAGCCAGAAATGATAGTCAGCGTTATCTTCTTCAATCTTGGTGACCTTTTCAAACAGCTTTATTGCAGTTTTGGGGTCGTTCTTGTTAAATGCGATACGGCCCAGGTAGTAGGTCGGCGCTGGATCGTTGGGGGTCTTTTTCTGGAGGTCTTTAAAGATTTCTTCTGCCTGGGCCAGATTGCCGGCCTCGAATTCCTCTATCCCCGTTTGTGTTTGATCTGCAGTCTGCGCCGGCGCAATGTTCGGGGCAATGAAAACAATTGTTAAAACGACTGCCAGGCTAAGGTGAAATCGCATTTGAATTCTGTTTATTTCATTTGATTTGTTCTATAAGCCCAAACGAATGTCCTCGACAACTTGTTACAAAAATCAATAAATAGATTCGCTGCTAATTCAATAAATTGGCTCACCAAACGCAACCATCCAAACTGGATGCCCTGTGTGAAAAAGCCTTCGGAATTGGATATTTCTTGTTCGGTGTTCGTGATTCAAAGCCCTGTCAAAATGCACAACCCTAGATCTTGGCAAACCCCCGTTAATCTAACAGATCCTATGAAGCGTTTGTTATGGTACGCGGTATTACCCTTGATGCTGGCAGCCTGCCAGCCGGCGGCGCCTTCTTATCCTCACCGCTCTGTTTCTGATAGCCTTGCCACAAACGCAGCCTATTTTGAGAAGCAGGAATTGATGGCGGGTCTGACCGACCCGATGGAGCTTGCTATTGCTGAAGACGGCCGTGTATTTGTCATCGAACGCGGCGGCGCCATTCACCGATGGGACCCGGTAATCAGGGCGTCAAGGCGAATAGGTTACATTCCAGTTTATATGATTATTGAAGATGGATTGCTGGGCCTTGCGCTCGACCCTGGATTCTCCGAAAATGGGTGGCTTTACGTTTTTTATGGACCTGCTGATGGGGGGGATAGCCGGCTCTCCCGTTTTACTGTCACGAATGATCATCTTGACCTGGCTTCAGAGAAAATAGTGCTACACGTTCCAATGCAGCGTGAGGCTTGTTGCCATGCCGCCGGCTCCCTTGCCTTTGGTCCAGATGGTACCCTCTACATTGCTGTAGGAGACAATACTGATCACATCGATACGGCCGGTGGGCCCATTGATGAACGTGCAGGTCATAGCATTGCTGATGCGCAGCTTACATCCAGCAATACCAATGACTTACGTGGAAAGATATTGCGTATCAAGCCGGCGTCGGATGGGAGCTATTCCATACCAGATGGCAATCTGTTTGAGGGAGATCATCTGCATCGCCCTGAAATCTATGCGATGGGGTTGCGCAATCCTTTT
Source organism: Rhodothermales bacterium (assembly GCA_045106435.1). Lineage (GTDB taxonomy): Bacteria > Bacteroidota > Rhodothermia > Rhodothermales > JAHQVL01 > JBCCIM01. The sequence continues at coordinate 16,289 of JBGCEN010000273.1, read as the reverse complement.
CGGATATCAATCGACGCAGAGACTGGGTGGCTTTATTTTGCAGATGTTGGTAACGGTGATCCGCCAAACGAAAGAGGGGATTGGGGATGGGATGAGTTTAATCAGGCGCGAGGTCCGGGGAATTTTGGTTGGCCTTACATCACGGGCAACAACCAGCCGTACCGCGACTTTGATTATGCAACGCAAGCTGTTGGTGCGCCATTTGATCCAATGCAACTGGTGAACAATTCACCGAACAACACAGGTGTGGAGATGCTACCGCCGGCGCAGCCTGCCATGATCTGGTATACGTTTGGTGAATCTGTCGAATTTCCGGCCCTGGGTGCGGGTGGCATAAATCCGATGGCTGGGCCTGTGTATAGACGCACCCCTTCTCACGCAGGTATAGCGCTGCCAGATTATTACATCGGCAAACACTTTATCTATGACTGGATGCGCAACTGGGTGCAGCTTGTTTCTTTTGATGAAGCCGGCAATTATAAAAGTATTGAACCGTTCCTGCCCGAAATATCTTTTGCGCGCCCAATGGATATGGAAGTAGGCCCTGATGGCGCACTGTACGTCATTGAATGGGGGAAAGGGTTTTGGGGAAGCAACAAAGATGCAAAAGTAGTCCGCGTCGCATATCACGGTACGCAAGAATTTGCCCCATGGACCTCTCCAGAAATTGGGGATGAAAATCAAGTCCCACACGATACACGAATTGTACTGGAAGAGCCGGCGAATGGAAGCTTTTTTACGTTTGATAAACCTGTGCCTTATCGCGTGAAGCTGGCGGATGATACGGTAGAAGATCGTGTGCTCAATGCTGAGCGTTTACGGGTGCAAACCTTGACGGGGTTTGATACCAATACCTTTGTATTGGAAGAAAATAACACGCTTCTAGGGCAGGCCGTCATCACCAGGGCGTATACGCATGTACCTGACTTGCACTTTACAGATCGCTTTGCAGAAATAAAGGCTTGCATGCTTGCTGATGATGGGGAAGAAGTCTGTACCTCCAGCCGGCTCCACCCTCATTACAAAGAAGCGGAGCATGCAAGTTATACCGAAAATGCCTCCAGGCATACGTATGGAATCCAGCCGGCATCAGCCAATTTTGCCGAGACGGCGCTGACGGTAATGCGAATGAAAAATGGGGGCAGTCTTCATTTCGATCCACTAAATTTGGCCGGCATAGATGCCATCAAAATTCGTTATAAACCTATCGAAGATGCAACGCTGAAGCTAATCGCTGAGCCGCTTGGGGAGTTTGTGAGAATAGATTTGTCGAAAGAAAAAGGCCGTGCGTTACCTGAGCTACCTCAGGCCAAAGTGCTTGATCGCCTAAATGCAGAAGGCAAAGGACACGTGATTGAGCGCTTGGCTCGAACGTCTTATCAGGGTTGGAGAGAATTAACTGTACAAGTTGATCTGCCGGCTTCCGAGGTCACAGCAATACTCCAATTCATGATCGAAGGGAATGATGACGGCGTATTGCTTGAAATTGATGCCCTCGAATTCATACGCTACCAAAATTCTTCTGATTAAGAAACCGTTGAGATTTGAGGTTCTCAATGTGAAGATTAAATCTCAACAGGTTCTCAGTACCGTGGATTTGGGTACAAAATGCAGCGTAGGATTCTTCCGTCAGGCAATTAAGGAGCGGGATCCGCTTCAATGATCTGTTCGCCTGGGTAATTCGAGGGTCTTTCTTACGAAAAAAGAAACCAGCAGTAGTTCCTCACGTAGGTAGTAAAATTGATAAAGACCACCGTAAAGAGCTCATTCATGGGACGCTATTCACTGTATCTCATTGCCTTATTCCTGATGTCTTGTGGCTCACAAGCGCAATCTCAGGAAGCTTCAGCCCCGGCAACAGCACAATCAGACTTTGGTACTGTAGCAGAAGCTAATAATCAGGTTTTTCTGAGCAGACAGAATGCAATTACACATGCCGTCCAGCTTGCAAGTCCAGCTGTGGTTAGTGTGAATGTGATTGGCGTTGAGCGCGTGGCGTATACCGATCCATTTGCCGGCGATCCATGGATGGAGTACTTCTTTGGCCGGCGAAGATCAAGGGTATATGAGCGGCAAGTACAGGCTGTTGGATCGGGATTTGTCATTTCGCCGGATGGCTACATTGTAACAAATGAGCATGTTGCCCACAACGCGGCAAAAATCACGGTCGCGTTTACAGATGGCGCAACGCTTGAAGCCGAACTGATAGGCAGAGATGAAGCCACAGATCTGGCACTTTTAAAGGTAGATACATCGGCCACACTGGAGCATCTCAATTTTTCCAAGTCAGGCCACCCCATCCCCGGAGAATGGGCAATCGCGTTAGGAAACCCGTTTGGCCTTTTCGAAGCTGCAGAGCCTACGGTTACCGTGGGAGTTATCAGTGGCGTAGGTCGCGACTTTCAACCCCAGGAAAATCGTGTTTACAGAGATATGATTCAGACGGATGCGGCGATCAATCAGGGCAACTCGGGCGGTCCGCTGATCAATGCGCTGGGAGAGGTGATCGGGGTTAATACGTTTATCTATACAGCCAGCGGAGGCGGTGGATCAATCGGATTGGGGTTTGCTGTGCCGGCGTATAAAGCGCGTGAAATTGTTGAAGAGTTGCGCTCTAATGGTCAGGTTGACCGCTCATATTATACAGGACTGCGTGGACTCGATGTGAATGCACGTATCGCCAAGGCGCTTGGTCTCGCGCAAGCACGTGGATTCATTGTCCGAGATGTTGATCCGGGATCACCAGCTGAACAAGCAGGTTTCCGACCCTACGATGTCATTTTGACTTTCGAGGGAGAAGCAATTGATGATCAACTAGACCTCGCCGGCCGCTTGTTTGATTTCAGACCCGGCGACACAGTTACCCTTGAGGTACTGAGAGACACCAATATGGTTAGTTTGCAGATGCAATTGGGCCGGCAAGGATAACACCACGTCGTATAGTACGTCGGTGTTTAGACAAAACTTCGCTTAAATTAAGACTTACACAGCAAGCTAAACGTAGAAATTTCATATATTAAGGCAAAATAATCCGTCATTCCTTGTTACAGGAACGAAGACCGGAAGAGTTCTTATATATGCGTGTGTTTAAACGATTAATAGAACTTGGACATAAAGGACCACAACTTTGCGTGCTACGCTTCTCAAACAAGCACGACTTCTTAATCTCGTAAATCATTTCTGGCCAGGTCATTTACCATGTCCCCTCTGCGTTCCTTTCGCACCTCTCAACTAACCTTGCTGCTACTGCTGATCTTTGTATCAGGGTGTTTGCCGACTGCTTGTCAGCGCCGCGAATCCCGCGCTCTTTTTCCCTCTGACTCTCTTTCAAGACAACTCGCGGAATTAACGCCGGTTGATACGCTTAGCCTGGTATGGGAAACATCTGGAAATGCAGATCAACCGCTCCAATATCCAAGAACCGTCAGATTTGGAGACGACGACAAGATTTATGCGAGTGATGTACAGGGCAACAAGGTCTACGAATTTCTTTCTTCAGGCGTACTGAACCGAATACACGAATCGTCTCTTTTTTCCTTCCCATATCTAGTGGGTGTTCAGGGAGACACGCTGATGGTACTGAATCCAGATGCACAACGCATCGATTTCATGTACGATGGCCGATCTGTAAAACAAATATCAACACCGGCTGAAGTACCAGAGAAACAGCGGTTGCAGTATGCAACAATCGAAGGAGATGATATTTATTACAAAGTGATTGGCGAAGATTTTGACAACTACATCGCCAAGTTAGGAATGGACGGCACCGTTTTAGAAAAAACCATCCTTGAAGGTCCACTCTGGCGCCACGCCGGCATGCTGCGCGTTTGGGGAGATTCACTGATTAGTCTTTGCGGCTTTCGCCCCGTAGTTGATGTGGTATTGCCAGGAGGCCAGTTGGACACCATGTTGCTCTCTGGTTTTGACTCGCCCATATTCCCCCGGAGCCTTGCTTTTATGCGTGGCGACGTTGATGAACCACCCCTTCTCTCCCCTTCTGCTGCTGTTTTTGGGGATGAACTTTATGCATTAAACATCAGACCAGGCTGGCTTCGGATCGATCAATTTGACAGGCAAGGCAAGCTACAAAGGCGGCTTGTGCAAGACGTCCCTTCTTTCAGGAAAGATTTTTATCCTATTGACCTGGATGTAAGAATTGCCGCAGACAGCACGATTGAGATGGCTGTTTTATTTGTAGAGCCTGAGCCCAAACTCGCTTTATACAAATTTGATCTGAACCAATAAAGCGGCATACCGGCACCCGGATCATTCTTTGTTCGCTTAACACATCCAGTTCATGCGTTATCAAACCATGAGTTAAAAGCCTCCAGGGCCTGTAAACAACAATTCCTTTCCCCACCAGAGACACACGCACCACTTCAGCCGTGTTATTCCTGTAATAATCTCCGGCAGGAGAATAAACAGACTTGGGAACAGCATCTTGACGGTCGCGTGCTACCCATCAATAACCTGCCTACTATTTTCATCTATGACAACATCATCTGTAAAGACCGTCAAAACCATTGGTCAGCTTAAGGAAACCGGCTACGTATCATGTTCAATCAAAGATGAACTGCGTAACAATTTAATCCGAAAGCTTCAATCTGGAGAATCTGTTTTCACTGGCATTCTAGGATTCGACGAAACTGTCATTCCTCAGATCCAGAATGCAGTATTGGGCCGGCACGACTTTATTCTGTTAGGTCTTCGCGGCCAGGCCAAGAGTCGCATCATTCGCCTTTTGCCTCAATTACTGGATGAATACATCCCCGTAGTTGCCGGCAGTGAGATTAATGATGACCCGCTCATCCCTATATCCAAATACGCACGTGATTTGGTTGCAGAGCATGGGGACGAAACGGAAATTTCATGGATGCATCGTAGTCAGCGATACGCAGAAAAACTGGCAACACCGGATACCACAATTGCAGACCTGATCGGAGACATTGATCCGATCAAAGCAGCCAATCTGCGATTAACTTATGCCGATGAAGAAGTTATTCACTTTGGCATTATTCCGAGAACGCACAGAGGTATTTTTGCAATCAACGAATTACCGGATCTGCAGCCACGAATTCAGGTGGGTCTGTTGAATATCATGGAAGAGCAGGATATTCAGATTCGCGGGTTTAACATCCGCTTCCCGCTGGATGTCATGATGATTTTCTCTGCCAACCCGGAAGATTACACGAACCGCGGCAACATCATTACTCCGCTCAAGGACAGGATTGACAGTCAGATCATCACGCATTACCCCAAAACGATTGAAATTGGTATTGAAATTACCAAACAGGAAGCGTGGGAAGATCGCAATAATGACGCTGTAAAAATAAACATCCCCCATTATTTCAGAGAGATCATTGAGCACGTAGCTGTGGAGGCAAGAAACAGCGAATATGTGGATCAAAAATCCGGAGTTTCGGTGCGCATGACGCGTGCGGCGCTGGAAGATCTTGTATCAGCTGCCGAGCAACGGGCGCTGATCAATGGTGAAGCAGAAACAACGCTCCGCATGTCGGACTTGCTCTTTGTGGAGCCGGCGGTAACCGGTAAGGTGGAGCTTGTTTATGAAGGCGAACAGGAAGGCGCGCAAAATGTAGCGAGGCTCTTAATCGGACGTGCAGTTAAATCTGTATTTACACACTATTTCCCTGATCCCGAAGACAAAAAAGAAGGCCGCTCTCCGTACCAGGAAGTAATTAGCTGGTTTTCGAAAGGCAATGAGTTAAGATTAAGCAATAATCTAACATTCGAGGCCTATACCAAAGCACTCAAGTCTGTAAAAGGACTCGAAGCCATCATTAAAAAATATACCAAGCCCCAAAACGCTGCCGAAGCTGCCACAGCCATGGAATTCATCCTGGATGCGCTTCACCAGCATTCTCTGCTTGGAAAAGACTTTGCTGACAGCAACGCAACCTATAGCGATATGATGGGCTCCATGCTGTCCTCAATAGGCCCTATAGACGAAGATGAAGACTTCGACGAAGACGACTTCTATGGAAAATATAGATAAAGTTAAAAGCTAAAATTGAAAAGTTAAAATTTAATATGGATGAAATGGTATTCACTTCACGGGGCTACCTCAGCCATTCCAGCTTTTCAATTTTCGCTTTTAGCTTTTAACTTTTAACTTGCCCCAATGTCTTTCCATATCCGCACTGCTACCCCTCAGGACGCCGAAGATCTTGTTATTTTGATCAATGCGCTCGCTGAATATGAGCATCTTTCGCATGAGTCACACCCGGACGCGGCAAGCCTGGCGAAACATTTAGCCCCCAACGCACACCCAAGATGTGAAGCGCTCGTTGCGATAGACGATACCAGTGGGAAACTGGTAGGCATGGCGCTATATTTTTTCAACTATTCGACGTTCCTGACAAAATGGGGCATCTTTCTTGAAGATCTCTTTGTTTTGCCCGAATACAGAGGACAAGGCATGGGATACGCGTTGCTAAAACGCCTTGCCAGGGTAGCTGTAGAAAACGACTGCCGGCGCCTGGATTGGAATGTGCTCGACTGGAACCAGCTTGCGATTGATTTTTATCGTCAAATAGGCGCTAAACCGCTTGCTGACTGGACTACTATGCGGCTCTCAGAAGATGCGCTTATGCAAATGGGGTCGGATTAAGCATTATATAGATTATGCGTGTACTCGTAATTATCCCTGCCTTTAATGAAGCCCGCTCCATTGGCAAAGTGATTGGTGATTTGCCCAAAGATGTTGTAGAAGAAGTTGTTGTGGTAAACAATGCTTCCACTGATGAAACAGAAGCCAATGCAAAGGCTGCCGGCGCAACCGTCATCAGAGAAGATCGCCAGGGATATGGCTGGGCTTGCCTGAAAGGAATTGCGTACGCGGAAACGAAGCAGCCAGACGTAGTGGTCTTTCTTGATGGTGATTACAGCGATCATCCGGAAGAAATAGTAAAGCTGCTGGCTCCAATCAGATCAAACACAGCAGATTTTGTCCTCGGATCAAGAATGACCGGCAAAAGAGAACCCGGCGCAATGCTTCCCCAGGCACTGGTTGGTAATAGAATTGCCTGTGGTCTCATGCGCTTCTTCTGGCGTGGCAATTACACCGACCTCGGTCCGTTTAGAGCCATACGATTTAAACACCTCCTGGCACTTGAGATGGAAGACAAGACGTACGGGTGGACCATCGAAATGCAAATCAAGGCCCTCAAGGCAAAACTACGCTATCAGGAAGTGCCCGTATCTTACCGAAAAAGAGTGGGCGTTTCAAAAATCACAGGGACTGTTTCAGGCACCATCAAGGCCTCTTTCAAAATTCTATGGACCATTGCCTACTATGCACTTGTTGCGAACGGTCAGCTGGCCATACTACAGAAGAAGAAAATACAAGCCTCGCATTAGGCTGGTTGAGAGGAAGAGGATTGGTTCACTCTATTTATTTCGCTGACACAGTACTCGCATTGTCTACAATGCCAATGGTTTACCAAAGGACCAACCCGAAACTTTGAACCCAGAACCCGAAACAAGTCACAGATATTATCTGTGACTTACCGTTGAACATTTCTAAGCGCCTGCCGTTTGTAGAAATCCGCAAAGCGGCATACGCCGAGCGTGATTCATAACTGATTTGTACACCTCTTAAACCCGCAAATAAATGATGGAGCACGACATTTGGTTCAATGGGAAACTTGTACCTAATGGAGATGCAAAGATTCACGTGCTATCTCATGTAGTCCACTATGGTTCTTCCGTATTTGAAGGCATCAGATGTTATGCCACCGAGCAAGGATCAGGAGTCTTTCGCCTTAGAGAGCATTTAGGACGACTGTTCGACTCGGCAAAGATTTATCGCATGGAGATTCCTTATACCCTAGAGGAATTGGAAGCCGCAACACTCCAAACAATCGCAGAAAGTGGGTTAAAATCCTGCTACATCCGTCCTGTAGTATTTCGTGGTACGGGCAGCATGGGTGTAAACCCACTTAACAACACGGTAGATACAGTTATTGCCGTATGGGAATGGGGCGCATACCTGGGGCCTGAAGCATTGGAACAGGGGGTAGATGTAGAAGTGGCCTCATGGAATCGGATGGCTCCGAACACATTCCCGGCTCTGGCAAAAGCCGGCGGTAACTACCTGAATGCCTCGCTTGTAAAAATGGATGCCGTGCTTAAAGGCTACAACGAAGGCATCATGCTCAACACACAGGGCTATGTAGGAGAAGGCAGTGGAGAAAATCTCTTCCTGGTTAAAGATAACGAGATCTACACAGCACCCAGCAGCCTCTCAATTCTGCCAGGCATCACGCGTGACTCAATCATGACGATAGCGCGTGAGTTTGGATATACCATCAAAGAACAACTGATTCCAAGAGAAGCACTATACCTCGCAGATGAGTTATTCTTTACGGGAACGGCAGCAGAAGTAACGCCGGTTCGCACGGTAGATCATCACACCATTGGCAGTGGCAGCAGAGGTCCGATAACAGAGAAACTGCAATCTGCTTTCTTTGATGTCGTGAAAAATGGTAATGACAAGCACGATTGGCTCACTCCGGTCACCTACCCGGTTGCCTCTGTAAACTAAAAGTATTTCCTACACGTGCTTGTGTAGTTTGACCTGCAGGGTTGGATGCAGAAAGCTGTCTTTAAAGGGCATCTTCTCCGCATCCAACCCTTTTTCTTTTACTTAACCCATTGCCACTTCAAGCTAATAGAACCCGATTCCGGGACAAGAAATGCCATAGTGCTACAGAAAAAACTGTTTTCAGTGTCATTAAGACGCCTGAATATGGTTCAATCTCTTTGTTAAGGCAATTTGTATTATCAGGAAATTTTACCTTTTAACTTTTACATTTTAAATTCAAGAGTGTATCCAATTGGATAAGCTCTTGCTAAGCTTCTTGCGCTTCTTTCAGCATTTCTTGCGCGACTTCAGCGCCTAGATACTGATCCATTACCCAGTGCGCTGCATAGATGACAGGCGTAATAAGAATGGCGATAATGAACTTGTAGCCGTAGTTAAACAGCGTGATGGCTATAATCACCTGAAAAGATAATTGCCCTGCAAATGCCACAAGTAATACGATAAAAGTATCAAGAAACTGGGAGCCAAACGTTGATCCTGTTGCCCGAAGCCAGAGGTGTTTGCCTTTAGTGAGCGATCTCAGCCAATGAAAAAGGGTGATATCAGCAAATTGTCCAATCACATACGCAATCAAGCTTCCCAAAATCACTCGACCCGATGCACCAAACACAATATTGAAAGCATCCTCAGGCACGGGTGAGATTGAGGCTGTTGGTACCGCCATGGCTATTTGCAAAAGCGTAAACTCAAAGATGATCATCATCATCCCAATCCAGGTAACGAACCGGATGCCTTTTTTCCCAAAGTACTCGTTCATTAAATCTGTAACAATGAACGTAACGGGAAAAGCAATGACGCCGGCCGTCATGATGACCGAATTAAACTCTTGACCCAGAATTGTAATGGCAAAGGGCAATTCAAACGCTGTAAAAAACTTGCTAGCCGTTGCTTCAGCAACAACCAACGCAGTTAAAAACACGGCCGCACATACAACAAACAGCTTCTGTGCTCTACTCAGGACGTAAGCTTCTCTCATAACAACTGATAATCAACTACAGGGAATGTCGCCGCCAAAGAGATAGGGACATCAGTGATGCCCTCACGATTCCCCTTTTGTCTTGTCCTTGTCTACCGTAGCAAGGGTAAAGCCGAAAGTTGAACCTTGGTTTGGCTTGCTATCTATTACCATTTCTGCTTTGTGGGCGCCTAAAATATGCTTCACAATCGCCAGCCCCAAACCTGTGCCCCCTTGTTCACGAGAACGGCTTTTATCTACCCGATAAAACCGTTCAGTAAGCCTGGGTACATGTTGCGGATTTATACCTATGCCATCGTCAGCGATGGTCACCTTGACCAATTCGGCAGGCAAAAGGCGTGCAACGATCTCAACAGAACCATTTTTGTTGCTATACTTAATTGCATTATCAATCAGGTTAATCATCACCTGAGTAATGCGCGCACGATCGCCTAAAATATGCGGCAGGTTCTTGGGTATATGTTGATACAAGGTTACAGATTTGGATTCCGCCATTTGCTCCAACTCATCTGTAACGTCTTTCACCACATCCATCAGACGAAAAGGCTGCATAACCATTTCCAGCTCTCCTGATTCGATACGAGATATCTCTACAAGATCGTTGGCAAGGTTTTTCAATCGCTTTGTGTTGGCAAGAATCTTTGTCAAGAACCGCTCATTTACCCGGTCGTCCTTCAGTGCACCGTCAAGGAGTGTCTCTGCAAATCCTTGAATGGTGAAAATGGGTGTTTTTAACTCGTGAGATACGTTGCCTAAAAACTCGCGACGATAGTCTTCAATTTTTTTCAGCTCTCTCAGCTCTTTCTCCATGGCCAAGCCGGCACGGTAGACTTGCCAATTTAATGCATTTAGCTCATCTCCCCTTGGCAGTTGTGCTTTATCAAGGTTCTCGAACTTATGCTTGCGGACCTGCTTGAGCGTCGTGCGAGCAAGGGTAATACGTCCAACAAGAAGCTTATGACAAATTAGATACGTGCCAAGGCCAATCAAGACGGGCAGCACAATATGCAGCCACAACGGATAAATGGGGAGATACAACCCCATCAATATCGAAACAAGAAAAGCAACGGATGCCACTGACAAAGCAATCTTTAAAGATATCGGGCTCAATCGATATCGCCGGCGTCCTTTTTTACGTCTGAGATTACGATCCATAACCAGTTGCACGTTCTCAGTTATCGGTTGTCAGAGTTTACTTTTCACACGGCTGCAAACTGATATCTGACGACTGATAACTCAACCAACGGTCTTCAAATTGTACCACACAACTTGTGGTAAAAAGTAACGTCAATCGAAATAAAACTACTATCGGTGGGTACCGTGTATTCTCAGGCCAGGAACTTGTATCCTACACCTTTCACGGTTTCAATATAGTCATTCCCAAGCTTTTCTCTAATCTTCCGGACGTGCACATCCACTGTTCGGTCAACAACGTACACTTCGTGCCCCCAAACCTGATCGAGCAACTCCTGGCGGGAAAACACTTTCCCAGGATGAGAAGCGATGAAATATAACAATTCAAATTCTTTGCGGGGCAGACGAATGTCCTTGCTTACGGTGTCAATATTTAGCTTAACCAGGTATCTGTCACGATCAATTTCCAGGTTATGAATTGCCAACAACTGAGGTTTTGTCTCAGAACGACTCACGCCGCGAAGCAGTGCTCTAATCTGGCTAAACAGAACAGGAATGGCAATCGGTTTCGAAAAGTAAATATCTGCCCCTTCATCTAATCCCTGGACTTGTAATTCCTCCTCACTTCGCGCGGTAAGCATTAGAATGGGCGTGTGGCGCAGATAAGCATCTTGCCGAAGCCGGCGACACACCTCAATACCATCCATACCTGGCATCATTACATCCAGGATGATAAGATCCGGTTTGTACTTGCGAGCGACTTCAATGCCTTCAATGCCATTTGTAGCTGAAGCAGTTTTAAACCCTTCTTGCTCAAGATTATACTGCAAAAGTTCGATGATATCGTCTTCATCATCAACAATGAGTATTTTATGACCGATAGCAGGAACTGCGTGGTCTGTATGATTATCAGAAGCCAATGACTTTAGACGGTTTAGTGTGGTGAGCGTACGAGTTGATGAAATTTACCATTTTACAGTCCTGCGACGTGTTATCGAATTATTAAATTGAGGGAGTTCACCCAGACTTCTCCAGCCGCTTTTTCAAGAAAACTAGAATATTGCTTCATACGCTTAAGTTTGGAGTTAACAAGCCGATAACAAACTTACGTAGTATGATTTGCTGAATCCCCCACGCATCAGCACCGTCTGTTAGAATTTCCTGAGACTTCAATGATCAGGCTCAACCTTCAATTCAATATAAAGATATTGTTGGGATCTAATTGTCACGCTGAGTGAGCGATCTTTTAGCGCTTTTCCGCCCTCTTTTTTGATATGTAGCACTGCTACGCATGAAAAAAGTCGTTCGCAAAATCACTTAAAATCTCATCTCGCTTGGTTGTGAACCTGTAATCCTAACAATTTCTGAGAGAATAATTCTGGCTTCTGTACGGTTCGCTCTGCAAAACTTCAGCAGATCGATTAGCCTTTCCGTACATATTTATGCCGCTGGAAACACAGAATGAAAAACCCCTTAACAGAAAAATATGAGCGCTGGTTTAAACGAAATGCAATTGGAGAGCAGAAAGAAAGCGAAGGTAAATTTGAAGACGCTATTCGCGTTTACGAGGCCAATGTAGACGAAGGAGCGAATACATTATTTCCTTATGAACGCCTGGCCATTTTGTACAAGCGAAAAAAAGACTCAATTAACGAGCAGCGCATCATAAAAAAAGCCATCAAAAAACTACACGAAAGATCAGCCAGAAAACCACTCGACAGCTATTTATTCAACCTGTTAAAGTCATTACAATGCCGGCTTGGCGATCTCACTCCTGGTAAAAGAGACTACTTGCACTTCGAAGATAGCTGGGCAAAAAAGCGCCTCCCATACTGAGTTTACCGAACTGACCGCTTCTCCTGGATTATTTCTCAAAGCTGTTGGTGACTAGGGTGTGTAGACAAGGTAATAGAGTTTGTTTCTTTTGATTTCAGAACATCGATCAAGGATTTGTGATCTTTATCGGAGATTATAAAACCAGCGAACATACTTCTAAAATCACAACGCCTTGATCGATTCGTTCAAAAAAGCAGGAAGAACGTATGTGTTCTTCCTGCTTTTTCACCTCCAACCCGCTTAGTCTTTCCAGCCTGAATCCAGGCAAATCTCACAGCATTTCTTTACGTACGAGCATTTCCTGCACTTAAAGTCTTCTGGTGGACCCGAAGATGAGCCAAAAGCCTATAGCAATTGATACTGGATACGTACCAACTAGTCTGGGATCTTCCGTTATTTACTCAAGCCAGTGTCTTATCAGGTTAAAGTGATCTTTTGCTCAAAATGAGCAGATGCGTTTTAATTCCCTGAATTTGCCCCTCTAAGATCACTTCTGGTGTTAGATCCACATACGCCGTTGTATTCAATTTCCACACATCTCGATGTTACGCCCTCTCCTGCTGGCTATATTGCTATGCTTCTCAGGCAGCTCTGCCCTGGCGTATTCATATGCCTGGAATGAATTTAATTCCGTAAAAAGTACCGCTGATTCACTTCATCCGAAGAATGGTTTGGATGACCCTATACGGTTTTCACCAGCCAGTCCAGTCACGCCCGTTGTTGCCCGCCCACTGCCAGACAGATCACAAAGCCTTCAAGCCGGCTCCTTCTCTATCGATCTTGCTGACGTCTTCACCGACACAGATGGCAATACATTAAACTTCTCAGCGGTATCCAATAATAGAGGCATCGCAACAGTTGATGTTCAAGGCACCCTGCTTACTGTGACTCCGGTTTCTACGGGCACGTGTAGAATAAGGACAACCGCAAAAGACAATAGCAATGGCAAAGCAGACGATACGTTTACGCTTGTTATTGGCAACAATCAGCCACCTACCCTGGCAACAGGTGGGACGCTCGATAACAAAGTGCTTTTTACCGGCGGGGATGCCCTGGAGCTAAATCTATCTTCCATATTTCTCGACCCCGACGGCGATCTTCTTATTTACGGAGCGGAGTCGGCCCAAGAGAATATTGCCGAGGTTTCACTTGACCAATCCTCGCTTACCATTCAACCGCTGGAGGAAGGTGAAACGCTCATTTCACTTTCGGCAAACGATCAAAACGGAGGCATTTTACTCGAGTCCTTCAAGGTGGAAGTCATGAGAGGCTATCCCTCTTTGATGGCCGTTAATGTACAGTTGGAATTCAGTGATTACAGAGACCAGGGCAACTACCGAATGGTTGCGTTGCCTGGCGATCAATTTATGCCTCTGAGTAACGTAGCTGAAGGGCAGCCAAACGAGGATTGGGTCGCTTACGTACCTGACACCTCTGCGAATGGCCGGCTTATTCCTTATGAGCAGACTTCCCGCTTTATACTCAGGCCCGGTGGTGGCCTTTGGTTCTTGAGCAAAGAAGATCTCGTACAAACACAAGTATTTGTGCCTACCGTTGATCTAAATGACAATGGTGCTTTTGAGATTCCGCTTAGAGATGGGTGGAATATGATCTCAAATCCACTAGACATCGATATTCCGTGGTCTATCATAGCTGAACACAACAGTGTATCGCAGCCGATCTGGCGCTGGAGCCACGGATACAAAAGTGTCAGCACCTTATACTCGGCAGCCAATATTCCGGAGGCGTACTATTTCAACAACGTAGAAGAACTGGACAAGCTTGAATTGCCTTACGTCTTGCCTGGATCTACTGCTCAAAAAGCGGTTCAGAATAACGTAGAACGTGCAGCCGGCATTGCCAATACCGTGCTGGCAGTTAGCGACCTGGCTACCAGTCAAACGTCAAGCATTTCGATCAACTGGACGCCAGATGCCTCAAAAGGATTTGACAGATTTGATCAGTTTGCTCCGCCGGCTCATTTTAACACAATAGATCTTGCTCTCAGGCCAACTCATCAAGATTTTGATGAACAATCGCTTGCGGTAGAAGCAAGACCCGCGGGAAGCGCTGTAGAGCAATTTGAACTTCGACTTACAGCTTCGCCGGGCAAATACGTGGCTTTTAACCTGAGTGATTCAATAGGGACAGCTGAAAAGGCACTGCTTGTAAACAGACGGGATGCCAAAACCTATAGTTTGTCCTCAGGAGATTCTCAGCAGATTTATCTGGACTCAGATGTCACACAGTTTTCTCTGTTAATAGGGCAGTCTTCGGACATTGAAAAAGAGCTCGAACACATTAAGCCTGAAATTTTTTCGCTCAAACAGAATTATCCAAACCCGTTTTATCCTACCACGACCATTGAGTATTCGATTCCAGACCCACAGCATATCGATCTCAGTGTTTATGACCTGATGGGGCGACTTGTTATTACGCTCCAACACGGCGAACAGGATGCAGGGCTTCACCGCGTGCTTTGGCATGGTCTCGATCAATACCGGAATAGCGTCGCAAATGGCGTCTATTTCTACCGTATTCAATCAGACTCATGGAGCCAGTCGCGTAAAATGACCCTCATCAGGTAACGTAATTTTCCCACGTGCTTAAACCAGCATGAACCTTCAAGAACAACTAGCTTCCGAGTATATTTTGTACGGCTATCAGCTTTCCACCGCTGAGAGTACGGACGTACTCGGAACGACGTACAAAGCAATAAGCCGGCCTGGCCAGGCACCCATCGCGGTACAGGTATTAACTCCTGAGGTTTGCGAGAACCAGGCATTAATTGAAGCACTGGAGGACTATGCATTCCAGCAAAGCAAACTCTCACATCCCAATGTCCAGCATATCTTTGAGCTGACAAACGGATCGTCGGGGGGCGTACTGGTAAAAGAGTTTATTCAAGGCATCAGGCTCGACGCTTATTTGAAGCAAAAGAAAGCGGTAGACTGGCAACTTACCCTACGGTTTTTGAAGCAGCTTCTCCACGGTTTAGCGCATGCGCACGAAGCGGGTTTTATTCATGGCAGCCTGTCGCCGGAGAATATTTATGTAAGTAGAGGCAACTCCCTCAAACTTACCAATATCGGCCTCAATCATGTTATAAAAGAGCACGGTCTACTTTCAGAAGAAGACTGGGACAAGTCCAATACGCGTAAATACGTGGCGCCAGAAGTCCTTTCCGGGGAATATTCAGCCAGCCACGAATCCTCTGATATTTATTCTATTGGACTTATAGCCTATGAAATGTTAACTGGCATGAGGCCCGGAGGGCATACTGATTCGAATTATTTTGTCGAAGAACATCTCACTGCAACACCCAAGGACCCTGCACATTTTTTGAATCGTGCTATTCCTGAAGAACTTTCGACCATCGTGCAGCGAGCAACGGAGCACCATGCCATCCATCGCTATCCCAATGTAGAAGCGATGCTCGAAGCCCTGAACGAAATTGATGCATCTTCTGCTCAACCTAATGTGATTTATCATCGGCGTGCCAAGAAAAAAAGAAGCGTATCCGTCAACCCGATTCGTACGCTCTTGTTCATCGGTGCCCTGCTTGCCACTGCAAGCGCCGGCTTTTACCTGCTCCAATATTTAGACAAAGAGAATCCGTTTGTCGCGCTACAAAACGAAACATCATTCTCAAAAACACTGAACGAGGCCAGTGCAGCGAGTCCTGACAATGAAGACTTGTCATCCACTGCCCTCGTG
>JBGCEN010000272.1:0-39164 GCA_045106435.1 Rhodothermales bacterium | reverse complement strand
ATCCAAATGGTTGGACATTGGCGCGTATCACCATGCCTATTCTGAATCAGGGGCGAGGCATTGGGGCTCGCAAGCGCCGGCGGGCATGGAATATCCGGCCATTTTGAGGCATTCTGGTCATATCATCTCTAATGCATTCTGGCTCGGCGTTAAAGATTGGACGGATCCGAATGGTAAACACTACCCTTATTACGTAGCGCACTTGGGGGCTAACGAACCCGGGTCTTTTTACACGTTTCCGATTCAAAATAAACTCATTGGTCGGTATGAAGATACGGTTGTTGAAGTGAATGGCGAGCCCTCATTTGATAACGAAGCAATTGTTGAGGAAATTGATCCGGGTTTGGCTGCAGACAGAATGCTCCACAATATTCATAACATGTCTATGGGCATCACCGTTGATCGGAAAATATATGCGTACACAAACGAGTACCACAACAATTACCACATTTTCGAAAATACATACTGCAACACGGGCAATATTGATGATGATGAGGAAATCGAACTGCCCGATCAAACGCTGCACGATGTGATATTTTACAGGATCAATCGATGGCGGGGCGCAGAACAGGCGACGCGTGCAACAGATTCAGCGCAAACCTGGGGCAGATATTCAGTGCACGATGTAGTAGGTGATGGTTATGAAGAATACCCGGTAGATTTTACCGCGCAATACGCCTGGACGGGGTGGAGTATTAATTCTTTCTCTCGTGATTATAGCGATCTGGGTGGTCCACTATTCTCCGATGCCGACGAACTTATTGCGCCGGGTGATTCTATTGGCCGTCTCTCTGGAGCGACCATGATGGGGCAATCGGTCATCCACGCTGATCGGGCGGCTTCCGACCCTTCATATGATCGAGCACAACCGGCGTATATGTCTTGGATCTGGAATGACTCAAATATCTACAATGCCCGGGCACCGAATCACGACGAGAGAAGGCCTGCAAACCACGAAGAGTTATACGAACAAGGAATTGTATCTCCTCCCACCTTGGGTGAGGTAACATGTACCGATTGCCGGCGGGCGTATCCCCATATGGCAGATCTTAATCAAACAGACGGATTGTTCTGGGATCCTTCTTCTGTTCAATTGGACCTAACAGGTCGTACTGCCGGAGGATACTCAGCAACAACCGGATATGGACCGTACGAAATGGGTCCAGGCGAGTGTGTGAACATCACTGTATCTGAGGGTGTAGCCGGCCTCGGATTCGACGCGGCCACCAAAATCGGACAGGCATTTAAACGCGGTGGAGGTGATCGGAATACGGATCTTATTGCGTACGACGCAGATGGTGATGGTGCGATTGATATGACCCCATTTGATTATGACAACGTGTTCGTAGGCACAGAAGCACAAACAAAGGATCAATGGGTGATGTCGTCTCGCGACTCGCTGTTTCAAACGTTTTACAGGGCACAAGATCTTTATGCAGCCAGTAACAAGATGACGGTGTACCCTATCGCCGAACCACCTCGGCCCCCAACGCGATTTAGTCTCTGGAGCCGTTCAGATCATGTTGAATTGAATTGGACGCCGGCCACTGGCGGACCCAAGGTAAGCCACTGGGAGCTCTATCGGACCGAGCATTGGGAAGACAACTTGTATGTGAATGGCTGTCTGGAGGATGCTGAGGTTGAATGTGGATATGAGCGTGTAGCGACCTTGCCGGCAGAAGCCACTTCGTATGCTGATGCCAATGTCTCAGCCGGCATCGACTATTTCTATTATATACAAGGCGTAGGTGAGACGCAGTCTGAAGATCCAGACGTAATCAACGGTACACCAGGTGGAGTGCCGCTGCGCAGTGGACGATATCTGACGCAAACGTACACGCCAGTTGCACTACAAACTTCAACGGCCACTGAAGATGCAGATTTGCCCGGCCGTTTCAGTCTGGACGGCAACTATCCGAATCCTTTCAGAACAGAGACACGCATCCGTTATGCAATTCCTGCTGCATCAGATGTCGAGCTCATTGTATACGATATGCTGGGCCGGGAAGTGAAGGTGTTAGCCCGTGAATATCAGGCCCCGGGCCGCTACGAATATTCGTATTCAGCCAAGGGACTGGCGAGCGGGGTGTACATCTACGTATTACAAGCTGGAGAGCATAAGGCGGAAGGCAAGATGCTTGTAGTACACTAATTCTCTCTTTTAAGTTTATTTAGCCGAATGATCAATTGAAGGGGAGCCAGTGAGACGTGAAGATATTCATTGTAACCCTGTCGTCTCTCCACCTCCCTTTCAATTGGTGTATATGTAGCGCGACACAGATCAGTATTTAAACCATCCGCTCAACCCGCCGGCTCATCCAGAAACACCGTTTCATGTGCTGAGTATTTACGCCTTCCAGCATTTTCTGGTAGCAAAAACGCATTTATATACATTTCTATGTGGCATGACAATATCCTGGGGACAGTAGGCAATACCCCGCTTGTGAGAATAAACAAGTTAGCAGAAGGGTTGCCCTGTACTGTATTGGCAAAAGTAGAATTGTTTAATCCTGGTGGGTCAGTGAAAGATCGCATCGGAATTACAATGATCGAGCGGGCAGAGGCAGAAGGGAAGCTGAAACCAGGTGGGACAATCATTGAAGGCACAAGCGGTAACACCGGCGCAGGCCTTGCACTGGTTGCCATTGCCAAAGGGTACAAATGCATATTTACAACAACGGATAAGCAGAGCAAAGAGAAAACCGACGTTTTGCAGGCCTTTGGTGCTGAAGTGATTGTTTGCCCGACCAATGTTGAGCCTGATGATCCGCGGTCGTACTACTCGGTTGCCCGGCAGTTGGCAGAGGATATTCCTAATTCTGTATATCTGAACCAGTACGACAATCCGGCAAATGCGATCGCGCATTATCAAACGACGGGACCGGAGTTGTGGGAGCAGACTGAAGGCAAAATTACCCACTATATCGCCGGCGCAGGTACAGGCGGGACCATCTCGGGAACGGCAAAATACCTGAAGGAGCACAACGAGGACGTAAAAGTAATCGGTGTTGATCCATTTGGCTCTGTGTACTATAAGTATTTCCACACCGGTGAGTTTGACCAGGATGAGATTTACCCATACATCACAGAAGGTGTGGGTGAAGACATTCTGGCCAAAAACATGGACTTTAAAATCCTCGACGATTATGTCCGTGTAACAGATAAAGATTCGATGATCATGACGCGCCGCCTGGCGCGGGAAGAAGGCCTTTTTGTAGGGCAATCTTGTGGGATGGCCATGGCCGGCGCTTTGCAGTGGATGGACACGCACAAAGATGAATTATCATCAGATGATGTAGTTGTAGTTGTATTGCCAGATTCTGGATTTCGTTATCTGTCGAAAACATTCAATGATAACTGGATGCAGAACAACGGCTTCCTCGAACGCAAAATACCTATAACAGTGCAGCAGGTCATGGCGTCTCGAGAAAGAGAAGACGCAATGGTAACCGTAGGACCCAATGACACCCTGGGCGAGGCGATTTCTCAGATGACAGAATATGGGATTTCTCAAATACCCGTGATGAATGGCAAAGAAGTTGTTGGGAGTCTGACTGAAACAAGTATTTTGAATAGACTCATCGAAGATCCGGATGCAAGAAACGAACAAGTAAAACAGATGATGGGGGAGCCATTCCCTGTGGTGAGAAGTTCACTGCATATTGAAGATCTTTCCTCGTATCTTGACAAAGCTTCAGGAGCTGTTTTGGTAAAGCGCGCTGAAGATGAGTCTTTTGAGATTATCACGAAGAGTGATTTGATCAAAGCTTTGGCCAGTACTGGTAGATCAACACAAATTGTAAATTAAAGGGACATGTAAATGAGTGAGCCGCAAGATCCTAACAAACCTGGACAGCAACAACTTAATATTGAGTTGAGCGAAGAAATTGCTGAAGGCGTGTATTCGAATCTCGTGATGATCGCACATTCGGCTGAAGAGTTTATTCTTGACTTTATCCGGGTGGTACCAGGCGTTGCTAAAGCAAAAGTGAAGACACGCATTATCATTTCGCCTTCCCATGCGAAACGGTTGCTGGCAGCGCTTGCGGATAACGTAAAACGATACGAAGCAGCCAATGGCACAATCACGGCCACAAGTCATCCAGGGCAGGGCGTTCAATTTGGCGGTCCCAGCGGCGAAGCTTAACTAGAAGCGTATAGGTAGCCGGCCAGGGCTTATTTTTTTGCTCTGATGAGGAGAAAAATTCCAAAGATTAAGAACATGATGTGCGGTAGCCAGGCGGCCATGGCCGGCGATAGCGTTTCCTCATATCCAAATGGTTCAACTACTTTTATTGTTGCCAGATAGAAGAAGGACACCAGGAGGCCAAGGCCCATCTGTATTGCTTGTCCGCCTCGCCGGCGAACAGAGGCCAGGGGGACGGCAATGAGGACCACAATCAGGTTTGCGAGGGGATAAGCAAACTTATTGTAATAACCAACTTGCGTTTTGCCTGTGTTATTTGCTCCAGATCGTAGTAACGATTCGATATATTCCTCTGCCTCTCGCACGGTCATCGACTCGACTTCTCTTTCCGTCCGGGCAAAATCCCTGGGGAAAACTGTCAATGTGGTATCGAGATATTCTATTGTACTTTGCACCGGCCAACTTAATTCTTCAAATTGCCTTTTGGTTACACCTTCCAATCGCCAGCTTTGGGTTGAATCAACCCATACCATTCTGTCGGCATCAAGGCGGGAAATCAAATGCCGGCTGCCTTCATAATCCTGGATAGAGACCTTGTTGGCTACCTTGCTGAACCGATCGTAATAGCCAACTGTAATGACACTACCGGGCTTGCTTTGCCGGTGTACGTCGTGCAAGTCTATTTGCACCTGATTGCCCTTCAGGTACCGCTGCTCAAATTCGATGACTTTTTGGTTGGTCACTGGTACAATCCAGCCATTGAACCAAAACATGAAAAGGGATACACAGACGCCAACAAACAGGTAGGGGACAAGGATTCGATACAGAGATACGCCGCTTGTTTGTAACGCAGCAATTTGTAATTTCTGGGATAGCTTTCCTGTCAGGTATACGCTCGAAAGGAATACTGCTAGGGGAGAGGTTAATTTAATGATCTCTGGAAGATAATTCAGGTAGTACACCAGAAAGACATCTTTCATCGTAGCACCCCGATCGAAAAAATCATCGATGTATTCTACGTAGTGAAGTACTACGAAAAAGACAATAAGAGATATGATCAGGTAGATTATGCCAAAAAAGAAGCGCTTGATTATATGTAGATCTATAGTGGTCAATCAAGAAGTGGCATATTCATTGAGAATCGACGAAAAGGAGTAAACTTAAGGGCTTATCATAGGTTCTATGAACATTCCGGATAGGGTTGATCTATTGAAGCGCTTCAATCCTCTCATATTGTTTGTACTTGTTCTAAATTGTAACTGTTTAAAGATTCAAATTGCAGGATTCTACTATTTTAAGACAGGCTTTAATGCAGGCTGGAAACTGAAGTAGTTTGAGTGCTTAACGATGTGGAATAAATCAAAATAATCTGATTCAAATCACGTTCCTGGTTACCTGCAACATTAAACCGAAAATAAATGAAACTGCACGAATATCAAGCGAAAGATATACTTGAGAAGTATGGCGTGGCTGTTCAGCCTGGCATAGTTGCTTACTCCGTAGATGAAGCTGTTGCAGCAGCTGAGAAAATGAAGGCGGAAGATGGACTCGATCTATTTGTTGTTAAAGCGCAAATACACGCCGGCGGACGAGGTAAGGGAGGCGGTGTAAAGCTGGCTCGTGGGATCGCAGAAGTACGCGAAAAAGCAGAAGCCATTCTTGGTATGACTCTGGTCACGCATCAGACAGGTCCTGAAGGCCAGTTGGTTCGTGCCGTGCTCATCGCCGCAGCAAGTGATATTGCAAAAGAATTTTATCTGGGTGTTACGCTTGATCGTCAGACCAATGCCAATGTCATTATGGCGTCCACTGAAGGAGGCGTTGACATTGAGACCGTAGCAGAGGAAACACCAGAGAAGATCCAGAAAGTATGGATTGACCCGGCTATGGGCTTGCAGGGCTATCAGGCCCGACAGGTTGCTTTTGGTCTTGGTTTTGAAGGCCAGGCATTGAAGCAGGCAACCAAGTTTGTTTCGGCGCTCTACAAAGCATACGAAGAAACAGATTCTGCGATTGCAGAGATCAATCCACTGGTTCTAACGGACCAGGGAGATGTGATTGCTGTTGATGCAAAAATCACGCTGGATGAAAACGCGTTGTACATGCACAAAGACATTGAAGCTTTGCGCGATGTACACGAGGAAGATCCACTAGAAGTAGAGGCCAGTGAGTTCGGATTGAATTACATCAAGCTGGACGGCAATGTGGGATGTATGGTAAACGGCGCCGGCCTTGCGATGGCTACGATGGATATCATCAAAATAGCCGGCGGTGAGCCTGCAAACTTCCTGGATGTTGGGGGTGGTGCAAACGCACAGACCGTTGAAGCCGGTTTCAGAATTATTCTGAAAGATCCAAGCGTAAAAGCCATACTGATTAATATCTTTGGCGGGATCGTACGCTGTGACCGTGTTGCAAATGGTGTGGTAGAAGCTGCCAAAAAAGTAGAAATTGGCGTGCCGTTGATTGTTCGCCTGCAAGGTACCAATGCTGAAGAAGGGCAGAAAATCCTTGACGAGAGCGATCTTGAAGTGCAGACAGCAATTTTACTGAAAGAAGCTGCGCAAAAAGTAACGCAAGCACTCGCATAATATTGTAGCTTTGGAAGCTCAGGGTTTTGGGTAACGTTGAATGTACAACGCTGCCTGAAGCCTTGGGCTTTTATCGTTTTAGTACCCTTCGTATTTGCCCACTTTTACCTTGAACTCATCAGCTCCATGCCCCTGCAAAATGATGCTGGCGTTGTCCTTGATCGTATTACCAAGCGATTTGGAGATTTGGTAGCGGTAAATGATATCAGCTTCGATATTAAACCAGGCGAGTTTTTTTCATTGCTTGGGCCGAGTGGTTGTGGAAAGACAACGCTCCTGAGAATGATCGCCGGCTTTGAGCAGCCGGATTCCGGAAACATCCATATCAGCGGAATAGACATCACAAGGAAAACGCCGCAGCAAAGACCGACGGCCATGGTCTTTCAGAACTATGCGCTTTTCCCCACAATGACAGTTGATGAAAATGTGGGATATGGATTGCAGGTCAGAAAAACTCCTGCGGCTGAGCTAAAGAAAAAAGTGGCTGAAGCACTAAACCGTGTGGACTTGAATGGATATGGTAGCAAGCCAGTAACGCAACTCTCAGGCGGTCAGCAGCAACGTGTGGCATTGGCGAGGGCTTTGGCAGTGCAGCCTGATGTAATCCTGTTCGATGAACCCCTCTCAAATCTAGATGTATCCTTGAGGGAGCAAACGAGAAGGGAGCTGACGCTGCTTCAGAAAGAGTTAGGTACCACCAGTATATACGTAACGCATGATCAGCAGGAAGCGCTCGCTTTATCTGATCGTATTGCTGTAATGCGTTCCGGGCGCCTTATTCAATTGGGAAGTCCGGAAGAACTCTACAGAAACCCCAGAACGGCTTTCGTGGCGCGCTTTTTGGGAGGAAGTAATATTATCAGCGATAAAAAGCTGGCTGAGATGTTAGCGGGTGAAGCGCGCCCGGCTGACAATATGGTGCTCGCTGTAAGGCCTGAGCATATGGTTTTTTCTGAAGATGAAGGGGTCGACGTAGAAGTGAAGTCGCGCCAGTTTTTGGGTTCTATTACAGAGTGGTGGCTCCATGCCGGCGAAAACTCCTTTCGTGCGTGGGTAAGCCCGGAGTTTAATTACAGTGATGGGGCAAAAATAAAAGCCGTGCAATTTCGGTGGGTGCTTGCAGAAGAGGCGTAAACATGTTACCCTATTAAGGAAGTAAGACTTTCATTATTCTCACAAATCAAATCAGCGATCCCCATGGAAGTTTTGACACCAGGCAGTGCAAAAAAGGAAAAAATTGGCCCTTTAGCTTTTCGTGAAGGATTGGAAGGGTTAACGCCGGCGCGAATTCTTACCCTGTATCGACGCGCCCCATTATTGCGGCCAGTGAGTGACCCCTCTTTAATCTGGCAGATGTTCGAGCAATCTTCCCTTGTGCTAACAGCTTGGCATGAGCGCCAACTCGTTGGTATAGCACGTGTATTAAGCGACGGAGTGATTAACAGCTATCTTTGTGATCTTGCTGTAGAACCTGACGTGCAAGGACTGGGCGTAGGAAAGGCACTAATAAACGCAGTTGTGGAGCGATGTGCAGGTACTGAGCTGATGCTGCGTGACTCAGATATTTCTACGGGCTACTACGCGCATCTCGGATTTAAGCGGGTATCAAACGCCTGGTTTCGGGTTTGTCGTTGAGCAGCAGGAATATTCGGGCACAGGGTTCTTCTTTGTTGACGTCTTCAACAACCTGCATTTGATCTACTATGGCTTTCAGGCCGACAATACGGCTTGCTACCTTTATTACCATCTCATGATCATACTCTCTGTAGAGTGTGCCATGAATAGTAACAATGTTTTTCTTGACATAGAATCGAAGGCCATCTATTTGGGCTCCTTGTAATTCTGATTCAAATGTCTCGAAAAGAAATGTAGCAAGCTGTCGATCAGTAAAAGTTCTACTGTACAGCCGATGCCAATATGAACGTAATCGATGAACCAAGGGAATCTGTAACGCCATTAATCCGGGGTAATTAATGCTGTATTGATTATGAGAAGGAAAGACGATTAGTTGGACGAATAAAGATAGATGCTGGTTACAAAAATAAGCTACATCATCGTGACTAATCTAGGGCAACTATTGCTTGAGATGTGATGGTACTTCCGTACCATATCGGTATGTAGTTTATGGTATATCAACATAAAGCGAAAGGAACAGAAGGCAAGAGAATTATGCGCTTTACGCATATGTTTTTGTAGGGTAATCTTCCCACAATTTGTGGTTATTCTAAATTAACCCATCAAATCTACCCTGAACATCAGAACGAGGTTGTCTGATTCTAAGCAAGTCTTTCAGGTGACCGCTCTTTACCTGTAAGTTAAATCCATAAGACTGGTAACGACCAAAAGGCACCCAGTTGAGAGACATTTGCCAACATTCAAAATCCCGAAAGAAACTGATATTGGTAGTTACAACTTCCTTTCGCTCAAAATCGTAGCCTGTGCGCCCCTGAATTTTCCAGTTTGGCGTTAGACTGAAGTCAAAACGGCCATTCAGAGTCATGGTACGGGTTAAACTCGCTAAGGGTTTCTGAATGCTGTAAGTGAAATCGAGCGACAGAGACCACGGAATGTTAAAGTCTACGAGGTCTCCTGTAGGATTCGAGAAACTATTGGCAATGGCAGCATCCGGGTTGAAGCCGGGAGATCCGATTCCATTTAGATCACCGGGCCTGGACCGCGTGGATTCTACCGGTCGGCCGGCGCTGCCTCCTTTACTCTTAAATGATGTACTGGCGGTTAAACTGGCACGCGTGAGCCGCCCAAACCTGAGCTTGGACAAGTCAAGGAAATAATCATCGACAACAAATGTACGTGTGCTGTCTGTAAAAGTATTGTATGGAGAAAATGAAGACCTGAAGTTGATCGACATCTTATTGTTGAAAAGCGTTGTACGGGCACTCAGTGCAATGTCTGACAGTTTCAAAGAGTCTGCGGCAAAGTTGAATCGCGTCGATGCATCCAGATTTAACAACTTAAGTACTTTGTCTTGCTCTGTACCTGTTGAGTCAGTCCAAACGCGCTTTGCTTCAAAAATATTCGACAGGCTTAGCGAAAGCGCCTGTTGTAATCCCCGTTGTACATTGTTTACAATATTGTATTCTATTTCTTCCTCTGTCTGTTCATCGACATAACTGCGTGTATATCCCCAGAAAGAGCCAGAGAAATCAGGTCTGTATGTGAATGCAAGGGTAGGGCGGAGTGTATGGCGGATTCCCTGGATTTCGCCCAATCTAAACGGAAAAAGCCCGTAAATCGTTGTATTGGCAGATACGCCGGAAGAAAATTGCCTTAATGCAAAAAAGCCCCGGTCAGAAAATTGTTCAACGCTAAAAGTTGAATCGGCACTATCAAAAATCTGGTCTTGTCTTTCCGTTCTTAAGAACCAATCTTCTGTATAGTTGATGTTTGGCGTGATATTCAAACTGATCCGCTTCGCTGAAAATGACGCGCTGATCGGGATTCGATGCGTGGCCCTGAAATCAAACGGTTCATCATCACCAGTCGCCAGTTCATATTTGTCTTGAGAGAGCAGGGCGTCAAACCAGCTAATGTCAGCTGCCCCCAATGAGTCCAGCACCGCTTCGTCCTGTATTGGACGGAAATTGTAGGTATTGTTCATCGAGAAGTTATAGGTATAGGTAACTTTCTCGAACCATTGCTCCTTGGCCCCGGGTGCCCTGACCTCCCTTTTGAACGGTTTCCTTGAACTCTGTGAAAAGGTCAGGTTCGGTAGCGTCATCCGTGTGGTATTATTGGAAAATACCTGATTTTGGTTGGCGTTGAAAGAGAGCGACCTGCCCGTTGAGGCCCATCGCTTGTTGAAACGCACACTGGATGAGATAGACTGGGTAACTCGCTCGTCATACTGATCAGAAATTTCTCTGTTGTACCCCTGGGTAGAAAGGTTGATGTTCGAACTCAAGGATGTAGATGGATCGATTGTCTGATTGTGTTGTAGCTTGAACGAAGCTGCATTCCGGATGGCAAAGCCGGCATCATTTTTTTCCCCGTTTCGCAATCGCGAATAGTCAAAATACACATTGCCGCTATATTTGTATCGCTTATTATAGCGCCAGGTAGTAGATCCTTGCCAGCTCCCATTGGTCCAGAAACCACCTCTTAGCTGCAGGTCCATATAGTCGTTTAGTGCCAGGTACCAGCCAAGATCTCGCAGATAGAAGCCAAACTCATCCTCTCCGTAGGTTGGCGCCAGAAAGCCACTGCGGCGTGTGTTCTGGGCCGGTAAAAATCCAAACGGGAGCCACAAAGGTGTGGGGATATTAAAGAGAAATAGCTGAATCGGACCAGTGAAGATTTGTGTCTGATCAACGACTTTCATCTTGTTTGACCGCAGCGAATAAGATGGATCATCTAGGCAATCGCAGGTTGTATACACACCATTGCGAATAAACAGGGTACTGTCTTCCCTTACTTTGACCACACCTCCCTTGATTTGTCCATCATCAAATCTGGTTTCTGCGCCTGTAACCCTTCCTCGTTCTGATCTCAGGTTATAGGCCATGGCGTCGCCGCGGAAGGTTTCTTCTCCCTGGTTAAACTCAGGCCGGCCCACCAAGCCGGTGTCCGAAGGCACGCCTTGTGCCCGCAGCTCGTCTATATCAAAAAGAATTTGAACCCGTTGCGCATTTAGCTTGGTTTCCCCATAATCAACTTGCACCGTGCCATACATGGCACCCGTATCGCCAGTATCCTGGTTTAATTTGATGATAAGAGAGTCCCTTGCTGCGAATTTTACAGCGTTTTTTAGGTCTGAGCTGGCTTGTCCCGACGTGGGGTTGCTTATTTGTTGCTGTGTTGGATTCTGAGCCAATGAATCCGGTGCCATTGAACCCGGTGGCAGTGAATCCAGAGGCGGGCGGAGCGATAGAGAATCTGTACGTAGAGAGTCAGGACGCGGGACTTCAATTTTTAAGGTGTCGGTTTCCTGGCTGAAAGCTACTTGAGGGAGCACAAAGGAAAAGCAAAAAATAGCAAGTATTGCTGAAAGCCCGCGCTGTAAAATGCGGTTGGCCGGTTCATGGAGCCGGGGCTTTTGAAAGTCTTGAACGAAAGGGGAAACTAAGACGAAACTCAATGGGATGTGTTGCTCGCGGCCTAATGCCCGATATCGCTCAAATTCAGGAGGAATAGGAATGTTCATCAAGATACTCGAACACAAGATGGGCTGCTCCTAACATACCCGCCTCGTTACCGAGGGTTTCCCTGATAATCTCTACGCCGTCTCTCAGGCCCGGCATAACAAACTGTGTCATTGTTTTGTACGCCGGCTTCAAGATGAAGTCGCCGGCAGCAGATACGCCGCCGCCTACAATTACTTTTCTTATATCCAGCAAATTAACAGCAGAGCCCAAGACACAGCCGAGCTTATGACCAGCCCAGGCAAGTACCTCCAGGGCAGCCTCGTCACCTTGTTTGGCAGCTTCTGACAATAATTTCGGAGTGATTTTCTTGAGGTGCCCGCCGGTCATCTTGTGGATGATGCTATCCCTTGTGCGAATCTTGTAGCGTGCATTACGAGACAAATATCGCTGGCCTATGTATGCTTCTATAGATCCTGAAACCCCGGCATGATCAATGGGGCCTTCGTAGTCTATGGTCATATGGCCAATTTCGCCTGCACCGCCTGTGGAGCCTCTGAAAATAGTATTGTTATAAATAATGACGCCGCCTACGCCTGTGCCCAGGGTAACGAGGATAAAAGAATCATAGGGCATGCCAGCGCCGTAATGAGCAGAACCAAGACCGGCTACATTGGCATCGTTTTCGACAATAATAGGGAGATCAGTACCCAAGCGAACAGACAAGGCTTGTTTCAAATTGACAATTCCCCAACCAGGTAGGTTTGGAGGATTATTGACTGTAGTCCTTTCCCAGTTCACCGCTCCTGGTGCTCCAATGCCGATACCTGCAATTGCTCCTACGGGAGAGAACGTGGTTAACTCCTTGATAAGTGTTGAAATGTTTTCCAGGACACTATCTTTGCCCTCATGAGCGTTGGTGTCAGTTTTTCGATATTCAACAATTCCTTCGCCCTCTTTTACAAGAGCTGCTTTAATGGATGTGCCGCCGAGATCTACACCTACAGAATAGTGCGTCATGAGATGTTGGGAATTCCAGCTATTTGGCTGGTTCTAAGTGATACACAGTTTCACCTTCCTTACGCATCCCATAACGTTCTCTGGCAAGTTGCTCAATCACTTCATCTGGTAGATCAGAGTTCAGTTGACGCTGCAAATCTTGTATTTCTTGCTCCAGCTCCAGATTTCTTTCTGCCAACTGGTTAGATTCCTGATGCCAACTCCATCTCTTTTGAAGACTATGGCTATCAAAAAAAGTGAGCCATACCAATAGAAGTGCAGATGCGAAGAAAATGACACTTTTTCCAAAGTATCGCTGAATACGCAACTTCTTAAGTAGCTCGCCTGGATATGAAAACTTAATCATGATAACTTTACTTTACCCAAGTTATTTGTCATGTCGTTTGCAACCCGCAACGGACATGAGCTGCCAGCAAATGTTTTCAGCGTATATCTGAAAAACAGATGCCGGCAACTCTTGACTAATATAATACACTACTGCAAAACCGGGGTTAAAAGCAGCAGGAAGTTAGATTACATACAAAGTACTAAAATTTAAACGCTGAAAGTCCTGGGTAGACTGCAGATGCCCCAAGGCTTTCTTCAATGCGTAGCAACTGATTGTATTTAGCCAGCCTGTCACTTCTGCTTGCAGAGCCGGTTTTAATCTGGCCGGCATTGGTTGCAACGGCCAGATCAGCAATAGTATAATCAGCTGTTTCGCCTGAACGATGGCTTGTGATCGATGCAAATTTGCTGTTGTGGGCCATTTCAATGGCTTCCAACGTCTCTGTAAGCGTACCGATCTGGTTTAATTTAATAAGAATTGCGTTGCCGCACCCGTTTTTTATTCCTTTCGACAATCTTTGTGTGTTCGTCACAAATAAATCGTCGCCCACCAGCTGTACTTTGTCGCCTACAGCTTCTGTTAGTTTTTGCCAGCCATCCCAGTCATTTTCGTCCATAGCATCTTCAATGGAGATGATCGGGTATTGATCAACCCAGCTTTTCCAGAAGGCTACCATGTCGTCAGAGGAGCGTTTTGTATTCGGGTCGCTTTTCCAGAAAACATAGCTTCCGTCCGTAAACATTTCGCTAATGGCTGGATCGAGGGCGATATAAATGTCTTTGCCTGCTTTGAAGCCGGCTTTTTCAACAGCTTCGAGGATGACCTCGATGGCTTCTTCATTGCTCTTCAGATCCGGTGCAAACCCGCCCTCATCACCAACGGCCGTGTTATAACCTTTGCTTTTGAGTACGCTTTTAAGATGGTGGAACGTTTCAACACCCCATTGCAGCGCCTGGCTGAAAGAAGTGGCACCTACCGGCATAATCATAAACTCTTGCATGTCCACTGTATTATCAGCATGGTGGCCACCGTTGATGATATTCATCATGGGTACAGGAAGTCTGCACGCGTTGGTGCCACCGATATAGCGGAACAGGGGAGTCTTCAGAGTAGCTGCAGCTGCTTTTGCAAGCGCAAGAGAAACGCCCAACATGGCATTCGCGCCTAGCTTACTTTTGTTTTCAGTCCCATCGAGCGCAATCAGTTTGTAATCTGCTGCTTTTTGCTCAAATATAGAATCACCCGTCATCGCCGGCGCGATGATGGTGTTTACGTTGGCAACCGCTTTTAAAACTCCTTTGCCCAGGTATGTGCTTTTATCTCCATCTCGCAGTTCTACTGCTTCATATTCGCCTGTAGAAGCTCCGCTGGGAACGGCCGCTCTGCCGAGAACTCCTTCATCTGTGAGAATATCAACTTCAACGGTTGGGTTTCCACGGCTGTCAAGAATTTGGCGCGCGTGAATATGCTTAATTTTGGACATAAGGTTGTAAAGGCTGAAAAATAGAGTTATACAAAAAACGGCCAGTGGAGTGTCGTTTTCCACCGGCCGTTACACGCTTTGCCTTAAAAAAGAATCCCGCTAAAAGAATTCTTTACGGTTTTCTAACTTTCGTCGTTTCGCCAATCCAGGAGTAACATCCGTAATCAATCGTGTAAGCTTCTCCTTCTTTCCAGCCTTTGAAGAAAAGATCTTCGGCAGCGGGGAAGTAAGGTCTGTACTGTTTGAGGTTGTTGTTGGCCGCGTTTCTAACTGATGCGTCCTGTGCACGTGCTTTCTCAAAGTAATCAGCTACCAACCAGTAAACCGCACGATCTTCCCGCTCCATTTTGGATCCGCCACAGTCGCGGATTGCTTCAGCATACACATTGGCAATTTCCATCAATGCACGTCCAAATGAAGGATCAGCATTGAGCGCACGACGGTAAGAGCGGCGCGCCTGAGACAGTTTGCCTTGTTCTCTGTAAGCATTGCCAAGGTTGAAGTTTATTTCTTTGGCGTAGGCATCGCCACCTGGCATTTCCAATGCAGTATTGAAGGAATTAATCGCTCCTGCCGCATCACCATCGTCGAGTTTCATAATACCCGCGCTGATGTGAATCTTTGGCGTTGGAGACACTTCGATCATTTGCTCGAGCATGCCGGCCATTTTTTCGCGTTCATCCATATCTGGATAAATATCGAGGAGCTCTTCGATGATTTTGATATCGCCCGGTTTCTTAGCTAACTGATCTTCAAGGAAGCTCATGCGCTCTTCGGGTGAATCAAAAAGGCGATCTCTCCAGGTACTGACAATGCCCATTGCATCGCCATCGCTACCATGATTGGATTCCACGTGATCGAGGAATTCAACGGCTACATCCTTCTGATCATTGCGTGCATAGTCGGCAGTGATCACATTAACGTAGTAGGATAGGGGACTCAGTTGAGACGGCTCAGCATCGTACACGGCTTTATAAAGCGCACCAACTTCACCTTGCAGGTCGTCGAGAACTGCTGCGTTTTTCTGAATAAAACGGCCTTTGTTGAAGGTCCATTCATTTTCATTGACATCAGCGCCGGCTTCCTGGAGTGTCGGCACAGCCTTGTCGTATAACATCAAGGCTTCATCCAGATGAGCGCGCTTCGTTTCTGCGTCTTCTGCCGCGTCTGAAAGACCCTGGTGGGCTTTTACAGCTCTTTCGAAGTTTCGATCATCATTTTTACCAGGACCAGCAAATCCAGGGGCACATTCCAGCATCCAATTTAGGTAGGGGAGTGCTGAAGTGTAATCCTTGTTTTTGTACGATTCGTAGTAAAGGCTATAGTTCTGTAGCTTTGCATTAGAATCTACTTCTCCACATTCCACGGCTTGCGCCATAACAGGATTGCTCAAAAGAGCCGTTGCAAGCAGTAAAAGAACGCTTGAAGAGCAGTATTTAGTCATCGTATAAATTGTTTTCATCTAGCCCAATAGGATAGTTAGCGTGGGCGAATAACGTCTAATATAAATATAAAGACAGTCAGACACTAACCAAGTTTCCGTCTTTCGAACCACCGTTCTCCAATATTCACATTAAGATGAAACTTAAAGAATGATTCTTTTACGAGGTTTTGGTTTGTACTTCCTCGTCTTCCTATTTCTAGGTTAAGATCAATGCGCGTGCCAGGAAATAGTGTGGGCATGCTGATACCGCCTGTTAGTGCGACTGTGTTCAGCTCCTGGTTATCGCTTAGCTTGATATAACCTGTATCGGTGTAAAAGCCTAAACGAAATCCTACGCGTTTGAAATATGGGTCAAGTGGATTACCTGATGGTAGAAAAGACGCGCCGGCTGAAAAGCGCGAGCGATCATCTAAAAAGGAGCTTTCTCCTGGTATAAAGCCAGGAAGACTCAATTCGCTGTCAAAGCTAGACCATGGCTCCAATGTGTAATTGGCTACAAAAGTCCACTTTTGATTTGCATGATAGGAGAGTCCTAAATTTGTTCTGATCGGGAGATCAACATCCCCTTTTAGTGCAACGCCAAGCGTGTCGCGTCCCAGTCCTTCTCCCACGGTTTGAGTTTGTGTGCCGGCTAGAGAAGTAGGCGTTGAGATGCTCATTCCAATGGACAATGCGTCTTGATTACTCAACAGTCTGGGTACAGAAAATAGTGCACCCAGTGTTGTGCTTACGCCGGCAAGTCTGGTTGAACTACTAAAGGAGGTCCGAAATAGATCACTCGTATTAAACTCTGTAACACGGGTTTCACTTAGAATACCGAAAATGAAATCCGTCGATGCACCTACGCTTAAGCGGGGGGAAGGGCGAAACCCAATGCCCACAGAAGCTTTTTGAAGGCCACCTTTGCCCTGAAAAGAAATAGAATATGCCGCAGGGTTGATTAGCGTAGGATCGTTGTCGAGGACAGTTTCTGTCTGCTTTACTCTATGTGCTACTCTTGAATAGGGGGCATATGAAATGACTGCGCCTAATTTGCCCGATTTAATCGGAAAGCTGAATTGAAAAGACTCAAGCAAGCTGGAGTTAAGCCTGCTGGCATCGCCATTTTCATTCGCGATCTCAAGTCCTTGGAAAAGGACACTGCCTGAGATTCTGGTAAGTTGCTGATCACTCCATGTTGCCGGATTCCCAGTGTTTACATAATTGAGCGATGTTAGTGCCGTGCCGCCGCCACCCATACCCTGGATTTGTGCTGAGTGGTACTGGAATAAGTCACCAATACCAAAGCGTGAGTATAGCGAGCCGTCACTGTTTTGCTGAGCTTGCACATTAGGCGCACTGCAAATCAGCAGTATAAAAGCAGCCGATAACAAGGCCGCGGTTTTATATAAGTTCATGTTTAATGCCATGCTTATAGAAAAACGTTGAGGGTTGCCTGAATGTGGTTACTTCAGTTCAGTGTAGGTAATGAAAATTTCTGGTACAGCAGTTTCGGAGGACACATCGTGCATAACAAGAGCATCGATGCTATTTGCTGAAGAGCTAGGGAAACGTATTTCATACTTATCATAAGGCGCTGCTCCGAGCAAGAATTGCTGTAAAACTGCATGGAATATGTCCGATGAAAAGTCATAGTTACCGTCGTCGTCTAGCGACCCAATAGCAAGCTGTAATGACGCTGAATCGCCTAATACACCATGCAACGAAAGGACTTCAATAGGGGGTCTGAAGAAGTTTGCAGGGGTTTCGTAGACGTCTTGATCAGCAGGAAGCCGAACGGAAAATCTATTGAGGGATACGTTTTGCAGGCTGTCGATGTTGAAATTGAAAGCAATTTTAGGGCCTATACCATCCTGTATTGCTAGCCGGCCCGGAGGCACATTGGCCTCTGAGAACTTCGATAGCGTTGTAATGCTCTTATCTGCTGAGAAATTGACTGTGTCTGTGCCCACGATGCTTCTAAGGGCCGTGAGTCGCGTGACGGAGTTGTGAAACCCTACAACGGCATTACCAGATATTGGGACAAGCTGGAAGCCGTGAAATGCGTCAGCAAAATTTGCCGCTCTGAGCGCTGTATCATTTGCAGTGATCCAGCTTTCAGGTAAATCAATTTCTACGATTGAATCAGCCGGCGTGATCGTGAACTGCATAAGCTCAGGGCCAACGTCTGGAATAGAATCGAGCGTAGAGCCGAATCCGGAGAATGCAGTCAGTACTTCGTGCAGTCCAAGCGTTAGGGCTTCAAGCGTATCGCCATAAACATAGCTGTTCTCGAGACGCAATATGGCTCGCTCTATCGTTCCTGTCCGATAGTCTTCAGGCAAACTGTTGTTGTTTCTGATATCAATGTAGCCAACAGCGTTTGTGCCTCCCATGGTCGGGTCATTCACTGTTCCAACTAGCACTTCGCCCAGATTATCAACGATACCCACTTCTGGAGCAGCTTCAAAGGTTGATAAGCCAAGGGTTTCTGTGATGGGTTGCCCGGTGTCGTCGCCAACGAGGCCAAGGCCAACGCTAGAGGGGTCTTCACAAGCAATAAGTAACAATCCACCTGCAGCAACTGATGCTACATTTAGCAGTGTTTTGCGAAAGGTAGTCCTAAACAGGGATCGTTTGATCTCCATAAACCTAATTCTATTATGCCGACTCTTGTTGTGGGCTGGTGAGAAGGTAGATACCGTCACTTGTAGGTGTGACCTTCTAATTAACGAAGATGGAGTCGGATTCGTATACGTGCCTGATAATTAAAGTCAAACCCCATTCGACATCGATGAGTCGATGGGGTTTAGACGCGTAGTCAATGCCTCATTTTACAGGAAGTTTCACGCAATCAGGTCGTGTTACGCCTACACAGTTACTTCTGCCATAACTTGTTCATAAACGCTTGTAAGGAGCGCACACATTTCTTCCATGTCTTCTGGCAATTGAGGAAGTGCAGGGTTTGGAGCATCAGCAGACGGGCCATAAAGCACCATGTCTGAAAGCTTGCTGCCTAATTCACTGATGGCAGTGGCGTCTACGTCGAGGTCATCAATCCGGGGCAACTGCTCATTAAAGCCGGCAGAAACCTGGTCGTCTGATGAATTTAAACCCGGCGTGTAAACACTTTTGGCCTTTTCGAAGATCGGATCTTTGCTAAACTCAGTACGGAGCAGCAGAGGCGTCAGCGAACTCATCCAGCCAAAACAGTGAACGATATCTGGTGTCCAGCCCAGGTTATGGATAGTGTGAAGAACGGACTTGGAGAAGAATAACGCCCGTTGCGCATTGTCATTAAACGGCACGCCTTCCTTATCCTTATGAATCCCTTTTCTTTTAAAGTAGTGGCTATTGTCCATGAAATAGACCTGTAGTCTAATTCCAGGGATGGAGGCCACTTTTACTTTAAGGGTCTCTGTTCGGCCGTCAATCTCAACTTCATTACCAGATAATCTGATAACTTCATGCAGTCGATTTCGCCGTTCACTGATTGCCCCGTATCGAGGCATCATAATTCGCACTTCGAAATCTCCAGTTTCCTGGAGTTGTTCAGGAAGCATGCGCACTAAGTCCGCGATTTCACTGTTACACGAGAAAGGTGCGACTTCTTCAGAAACAAAAAGAATCCTCATATACCTAAGAGTACTTCTGCTACAAATGGGATTTTGATGGAGAGCTGCACGCGTATTCTGCTCACGTTGGTGGGTAAGCCGGTTACAGAATGAGAGCCATCACAATAATAGCCGAGCTGTAAACGTGTATAGCGTGTTATAACTACATAATTTAAGGAAAATGCGCTTCCAAGACAAGTTCTTATGGTTAATTTGCGGTGTAGCCTATGGCAATTCAACGCGAAGAATCCAGATTTAATGCCGAGCGTATGTAGATAAAGCGGTAAATGAGCTGTTTATGAGTAAATAAAAGAAGTCTTGAGTAAGATGATGATAAGCAAGTCTAATCATACAGAATTACATAAATCAGTCATTCTTTTTGACGGCGTATGCAATTTGTGCAACAACAGCGTCAATTTTGTGATAGATAGAGATAAGTCTGGCCAGTTCAAGTTTTCCGCACTCCAATCGCCAGAAGCGCTGCCTTATATAACACAGGCAAATCGATCACCGGAAGATATTCAGGATTTACTGCAGAGCATTCTTTTGATCGAAGGGGACAGGATTTATGATAAATCTACTGCTGCGCTAAAAATAGCAAGAAAGCTGGACGGATTATGGCCCTTGCTCTACGGTTTTATCATCATTCCCGGATTTGTTCGGGACTTTGTCTACGACTGGATTGCAAAAAACCGCTATGAGTGGTTTGGTCAACTAGAAGCTTGTCGTTTGCCTACGCCAGAATTACGCAGCCGATTTCTTGATGGGCTACAGGGATAGTCTGTTTTTCTGATATGCCGAAATCAATGCGAGTCAACTCCGTTTACAAGGTACGAAGCGTACAAGGAGTACGATAGGTACGAAAAAGCCTTTTTCTCATTCGTACTTATCGTACCCTTCGTGCTCCTTGTACCTATGAACTACAACCCTACTACTGTTCCCTGTAATTCGTGCTATTCCTGTTCTAGTGAGCGCATCTGCAGCAGTTCGAAGTAGCGTTTAATGAGCTCCTCGTAATCGGGAGCATAGCCACTGTCGAGAGCTTCAATTAAAGCCCTTCTTAGCTGGTCTGCTTTTTCAGAAGGTGAGATGTCATCCGGGCTTTCCCTGAAACGGTCTTCACCTTCTTTCCCTTCCCGCTTTTTCTCTTTGCCACGTTCCTGCATCGATTTAGTCGCATCGAGCATACGGGTGATGATTTGCTGCTGACGCTCAATGGTTTTTCGGCCTGGCCGGCCTCTTTGCAGTTCTTTGATGGTTTCATCCATCTGGTCGGCAATTCGACTTAAATCACCCATCACTTTGCCGCGAAGCTCACGCTGCCTGCTCAGGGACTTGATTTCAGATCGGATGCTTTCTTGCTGAGCTGCCATTTGGCGGAGTCGTTGTTGCATGTCTTGCGACAACCGGTTGCCTTGCATCTCATTCAGCATTTGCTGGATTTGCGAATTCAGTTTTTGCTGCTCGCCGGCAGCGTTTTGGAGTTGCTGAATCATTTGCTGCATCGACATGCCGCCACCGCTTCCACTACCCTGGCTGTTCATCATTTCATTGAGCAAGTCTGAAAGCAGCAGCGCCAATTCATTCAGGTGCATCATGGATTCTTTCTGGTGCCCACTTGCCCGACTGGGGACTCTCTCAGTCATTGCTTCAACAGAAGAACCCATTTCGCGCATCGCATCGCCGGCATGCTGTTGTACCTCACGGCTCATCTGCGGGATTTTAGCCGAGAGCTTCTGCAACGTGTCACTGACAACACTCAACCCTTCACCCAATTCAACCTGAAGTTGCGCATTCTCTCGCATAACCGGACTATCAGCAGCCAGGCCACGAACATCTTCTCTTAGATCTTCCTGTAATTGCGAAAGTGTGAGGATATCACTCAGGGCGCGTCTGAGGCCGGCGATGTTTATTTGCATCTGATTGCCCTGCATGCCCTGCTGCATTTGCTGTAGCTGTTGCTGCATTTGCTGCTGCTGTTGCTGGGCCTGATCATTCTGTTCTTTGCGAAGTTGATCTGCATTTTCCTGCATTTGCTCGGGGATGTCTTGTTGTTCAACATCCTCGCTTAGCTGCTGCATTTCTTGTTTTGGCGCATTCTGCACGTCTTCCATCTTTTCCATGATCTCCTGCAGTTGTTGCTCTAACTGCTCCATTTCCTCCTTGGAAAGCTCCTGCTTTTGCGCTAGTTCTTCGTTCGGCGATGATTCACCCTCTTTCTGCTCCCCGTCTTTTTGCTCCCCGTCTTTTTGCTCACCTTCTTTCTGTTCTCCTTCCTGCTGTTCACCTTCTTTTTGCTCCCCGTCTTTTTGTTCACCTTCCTTTTGCTCCCCGTCTTTCTGCTCACCTTCTTGCTGCTCCCCGTCTTTCT
The DNA here is from genome assembly GCA_045106435.1 of Rhodothermales bacterium. Taxonomy (GTDB): domain Bacteria; phylum Bacteroidota; class Rhodothermia; order Rhodothermales; family JAHQVL01; genus JBCCIM01. The sequence goes on along the minus strand of JBGCEN010000272.1, from coordinate 17,088 downwards.
GCTCACCTTCCTGCTGCTCACCCTCTTTCTGCTCCCCGTCCTGCTGTTCACCCTCTTTTTGCTCCCCATCCTCGTTTTTGCGAGCAGCCTCTTCTTTCAGTTTTTCTGTTTCTTCCTGAATTTTTTCCTGTTGCTTGGCCAGGTCCTCTGCACGCTTTGCTACTTCTTCCAAATCCTGCTGTACGCGTAGCTGTTTGAACAAGTCCAACGTACGTTCCAATCGTTTTTGGTATTGATCTTCGTTTTGCTCGAAGTTATTTAGCGATTCCTGCATCTGCTCCAGATTCAGTTCCTGCATGGCTTCCTGGAGCTCATTGAGAGCCTCCATGAGTTCTGGGGTATTTATTTCTTCCAGAACTTGCTGCATTTCCTGATACATTTCAAGCGTTTCATCCGAGGCGAGGTCATTTTCCTCCATTTGATCGGTCATCGACTCAAACGAAGTAGACAAGTCTTCAACTTTGCTCTCGAGTTCAGCCTGTTTTTCCTTGAGTTGCTCTAATTGACGCTGGTCTTCCCAGTCACTTTCCTGCTTGTTTCTGAGTTCGTCTCTAAGCTCCTGGAATTCTTCTTTAACCTCGCGTGTTTCGCGAAGCAACGCTTCCATTTCATCTTGAGCATCGTCCTCTTTCTTTTCAAGCTCCTGATATTGCTCGGCAAGGGAGGGGAGTCTTAGTTGGTGCGTCGCACTTTTTGTTGATTTGTAACCAGCAACACTATCGTTGTCCCATACCTGGATATAGTATTCGATAACATCTCCTGGTACGAGGTCTAGATCAGTCTGCTCTCTGATGATCCAGTTGAAATTTATTTCCTGATCAAGTTCTGTCCTGTTTTGCAGAGGCAAATCAACTCTGGCAAAATCAGGCATGATTTCCCCGAATCGACTTTCTGAAAGCCGGTAGTAGAGTCTGGTTTGTAGAAAGCCAAAATCGTCGGTTATTCTACTTCTAAGGAATGATTGCAAAGATTCATTCAGTTCTGCCAGCGGCGCCGGCTCTAACAGTACAATAGAAGGATGTGCATCTGGCAGAACCTTCAAGGAGTACTTGATGGGCGTGCTATTTTCGATGCCTTTACTGTCGCGTAATACAATTTGGTAATGTCCTTCTTCTTTCAGCGTAAAAGCGCCCAGGGCTTGTGAGCCGGTGATAGAAAGCGTGTCAATTTTGCCATTGTTATGCCGGGTAAACGCTTCAATTACATTGCCTCCGGCTACGCCTACATCCAAAGATATTTGTGTACCGGCCAATGCCTGCACATCACCTACGTTGGGCTCGAGCCGTTGGGGCGGAATTTTAGAATACTTCGGAAAACTCAACGAAACCTGGAGCGAACGAATAATCGGGCGCTCTACGATTTCTACTTTATATGCAGGCGTCTCTACCGGGCCGGCGGAAATCGTGTACTCAAAAGAGCGCCGGACATTCACAAAGGTTCTTGTGAAGGTGCCCGATTCTGAGGCAATGAGGTCTTCCGTTGTAACCTTGTCTTCTCCTTCGTTTCTGATTTCTAATTCGATACGTTCAGGAAGATTGGTGCCGGCGACAGATATTTCCAGTGAGAGGGAGTCCCCGCGGATGAGTTCAACTGAACCGGGCGAAACATTAAATTGAAAGGGTGCCGGCCTGTCAAAATTTGTGGCTGGAGAAAGGAGACGCACAGAGGCGTCGAGGAAGGATCCTGGAGCAGCAATCAAGAAAATCAGCAGGCCAAGAATTGGAATGGACGCAATTCTGGATGCGCGTTGCGTGCGTTCGAAGTTCTCCATCTTCTCAAACTCAACCTGACGCACATCGCTGCTTAGTGATCGTACGGCGTGATCTACAAATCCGTCGGGAGAAGGACTCCGCCGGCCCTCGGCAAGGTGCAGCAGATTTGTAAGCTTGTCGGAGATTTGCGGAAAAGCCTGGCCTACATCTTTTGCGATGCTATGGGTCGAGGGGCCTTTTAAGATCCCCGTCATTTTTAACAAGGGGCGAATAACAAACCATCCCAGAAGCGAAACAGCGATCAGTATTACGGACCACAACGCGATCTGGCGCGAGGAAGGGTCGAGCCAAAAGCCGGCTTCAATACCTGTTGCAACGAGCCAGGCACCAGTTAAAACGCCGACCAGAATGACCAGTCCGAATGTCGTATCAATGAATGCTCTGCGTTTTGCAGTAGCATTTAATCGCTCTTTAATTACTTGTAATAGCTGAAGACTGTTTTCGCTCATAATTGAAGTGTGCCGTAATGCTGTTTTTTCTGACAATTCGTCGCTACAACCAAGACCTTACAGATAATTACTGTTAAAGGTTTTAAAACTAGCTACTTATAGGTATACTACTGGAGTCAACCCAAAACCTCTCCAAGTCTTAAAGCCTTCCGATTTATGAACGAAATCATTTCAGTAATATTGGGTGGTGGCGCAGGTTCTCGCCTCCATCCATTGACTTACCGCCGTGCCAAGCCTGCCGTTCCCCTTGCTGGAAGATATAGATTAATTGATATTCCCATATCTAACTGTATTAACTCCGGAATCAATCGGATTTTTGTTCTTACGCAGTTTAATTCCGCAAGTTTAAACAGGCATGTACAGCGTGCATATCGATTTGATCGTTTTGGGTCTGGATTCGTGAATGTCCTTGCTGCAGAGCAGACACCTATTTCCAAAGACTGGTTTCAGGGTACGGCTGATGCCGTGCGTCGTGTGCTAATGCACATCAGCGGGCATGCGCATTCTCATGTGCTCATCCTTTCCGGAGACCAATTGTATAGTATGAATTATGCGAAAATGTTTGCACATCATACAAAGCATAATGCTGATATAACAATTGCTACTATTCCGGTAACTGCAGAAGATGCTTCAGGTTTTGGTATCCTGAAGACCGACGACGAGGAAAAAATTACCGAGTTTTACGAGAAGCCGGCCCAGGATGAATTGCATGACAAGGCCAGTCCTGTTGAAGACTCCTTAAGGGATCAGGGACGTGTGTATTTGGCGTCTATGGGTATTTACATTTTTAGCAAAGAGTTGCTAACGAGCATGCTGGCCCAGAATGTAGGCATGCACGATTTTGGCAGGGAAATAATACCAGCGGCTATCAAGGATTATCACGTAGTGAGTTATCCCTTTGCGGATTACTGGAGTGACATTGGTACAATTCGCTCGTTTTATGACGCAAACATCATGTTGACACAACCCCAGCCTCCATTTGATGTCTATAACCCGAGAGCGCCTCTTTACACCACTGTACGCACTTTGCCCCATGCGAAAATCAGTAATTCTCACATCAAGAATTCCATCATTGCTGAAGCCAGTGTCATAGTTGATAGCGAGGTCGAAGACTCAGTAATCGGAATACGTTCCTATATCGGAAAGAATTCGGTTGTCAAGAAAACAGTGATGATGGGTGCTGATTATTTTCACTGGCATGATTCTGGAGAAAGAGAACCAAGCCAGGGGCCTGATCATCCGGGCATAGGAGAAGGATCTTATGTTGAAGGAGCAATTATTGACAGGAACGTGAGTATAGGTCGCGACTGTAGAATCATCAACAAGGATAATGTACAAGAGGGGGGAGATGGCGAAAACATTTTTATCAAAGACGGCATTATAGTGATTACCAAGAATGCCCGTATAGACGATAATACGGTTATCTAACTTTTGAATTAATACTGAAGTTGTGCGAAACGCGAAACGCTGTTGTGTTTCAGCCATATCAGAGACTTTATGTAGTTAGTTCTTATTTGTACCTGACTCGTTTTTTAATAGAATTAAGTGTGATGCGCAAACAGCTATTTAGTAATATTTCGCTTCTTTTGGTTTTTCTGGTGCTTTCCGGGTGTAGAACGTACGGAGATTACGGTACGGAGCAAGCTTCCTACGATCGAATTGCTGCCATAAATACTCAGTTCTCACAGGATCTTGAGCGAGCAAAAGGAGACCTGGAAGTGCTGAAACGTGCTGCTGGGTCTGACAGCGACTTGAAGATGGCATTGATGCAGTATGAATCGTTGCTCGCTCAACACGAAGAAATCAGTGCTCGTCACAAAGAAATGGCGTTAAATCTCACCGTTAAGACGGGCTTGATGGGCAAGTTGAGTACGTCCTATCGAGATCTGAACCGTGCTTTGGGTTCCATAACCATCGAGCAGTTGAGCATGCACAAAAACTACAGCCGATTTGCAGCAAGCCTGCTTGAGGATGATAGCTATAAAGCAATAGCGGGGCCTGAGTCAGCAAGTCGCTACCATATAGCGCCTCCTTTTTACGAGGAAATTCGGTATGCCCTTGCAAAGGTATCTGTTTCTGATGCGCTGGATCTCCGCGCCGGCTCCTGATTGGCTTCTTTTAATGCTGACTGAATAGCCAGAACAGCGCCATGCTTTCTATGCATGTGCGTTGTCACCCTTGGCATTCAGGAGTAATGAAAATCAACTTTCGCCACTCCCGATTGATTTTCATAAAGCAATACACTCAGACAAAGCAATGCACGCAAGCAGAGTATCAATGTCTCTGCTCGGACTATTGCGCACTGCTGACGTGTTCTGCAGAAATCAACCTTCGTCTTTTTGAGGTTTGATGGTGCAGATGAAACGATGCTGCATTTAAATATGCATGCTCATTATTGAACTGATAGTGTTTGGTGGTTATTCAGCATGATTATGGCACGCAGTTTTCTGTGTAAATGATCGTGAATGTTTCGCTCTTGTGGATTAGGATATAATATTGATGACAACTGTTCTTGAAAGACGGTCTCTATACGCTGGTATTTCCTCGAAAGCGCTCCAAATATGCTTCTATTTGCTGTTCTTGGGTTGTGTGAGTACTGTATATGCTCAGACGAACCCGCCCGTCGAACGGGACTCCCTGCTTTCATATGACCTGGCTGAAATAGTAGTCAGTGACGGTAGTGTATTTGAGGCAGAAGCCAATACAGTTCAGAAGGTTTCACTTGCTGAGATAGCCAAGCGGAACGCTGTATCTGTAAGTGATCTGGCCAGGCTTATACCTGCAGCCCATGTTCAGACAAATTCGAGAGGCGAATCTCTTATTTACTTGCGTAATGCGGGAGAAAGGCAGGTAGGACTGTTTTTTAACGGTGCTCTCCTCAATGTGCCGTGGGATAATCGAATGAACCTTGATCTTGTGCCGGCCAATGTAATCGGTGGCATGACAATCACTAAAGGGGTCCCCTCGGTATTATATGGTACCAATGTGCTCGGCGGGGCCATCAATATTACCTCCCGAACGATTGATTATGAAGGCTCTGTAACTGAGATTGGCGGACAATTTGGAGATGCTTCAACCTCGAATTTCTCCTTGACGCATATGCTTTCCACGGGAGCTTTTAAGTTTACCGGGGCAGCCGGCTACAGCACGCGAGATGGTATGCCTCTGCCAGATGTCTCCTTGTTCAGTCAGACGAATTCAGACATCCGCTCAAATACGGATAGAACAATTCTGAACTTGTTTGGCCAGGGAAGTTATCAGTTTAGAAACGGTGCTGAAGTAGGGCTGTCCTACCTCTTCATAGATGGAGACTTTGGTATCGCTCCGGAAGGCCACGTGGACCCCGCAACTTCTAGTGTTCGGTTTTGGCGTTACCCAGAATTTACAAATTCTACGCTTGTTTTGAATGCAAGCTTACCATTAGCAGCTGCTACAATACTGAGAGGTGCGGTGTGGGGAAGTTGGTTTGGTCAGCATATCGATTCGTACGAATCTGATCTTTATGAAAGCCTTGATGAGCGCCAGCAGGACGAGGACAATACGCTGGGAACGCGAATTACGCTCAATCAGGAAATCGGCGGGGGATTGTTAAGTGTTGCATTGAATGGGTTGATTTCAGAGCATAGTGAAAAGACGCTTGCAACACTTGATACTGGTTCTTTAGAGGCCGCGGGTAGCGTGCCTGCAGAAGTTTTTGAGCAAGTAGTATTTAGCGCCGGCGTTGAATACGCAACGCCAGTTTCTGAGGATTTTAGGATTAATGTAGGCGGGAGTATTGATGGCATCGCAACGCCAGAAACAGGTGACAAGCCGAGCCGCGATGCTCAAACTGGATTTGGCGTTTCAGGCGGAGTGCAATATAGACTCTCTCCTGAATGGCTTCTAAGGGCCTCGGCAGGCCGTAAAGTGAGATTTCCTACCATGCGCGAGCTATTTGGTGTAGCGCTTAACCGATTTTTGCTCAATCCGGATTTGAAGCCAGAAACGTCTTTTGTTTCTGAGCTGGCACTCGTGACAAATGGAGATGTATTTAGCGGTGAAGTGGTTGGCTTTTTCCAGCGTACGTATGATACCATCGATCAGGAGCGCGTAACCGTCGATGGTGTTTCTTTGCGCCGGCGAATAAACCTGGACGGGAGTCGTGGCTTCGGATTTGAGCTCGTAGGGAGTGCACGACCCATTCGATCTTTGTTGCTGAATGGACACTTAACCGTCATGAAGCCTCGCGCAATAGAAGAAGGAGAAACCACGTTCCAAACGGAGAAACCTTCGGTACTAGGAAGTTTTATTGTTACACACACGCTGCCTTCTGGCTTTTCCCTTACAGGACAGGCTACCTATACAGGCCGTGCCTACGGAAGAAATGATGACAACGAATTGGTGTCTTTGACAAAGTCGTTGGTTATGGATACGAAGGCCAGTTATCTGTTTGCCGTTGGTAGTGGTGATCTGTATACGGAGGCTTTTGTGCGCGTTGATAATCTGTTCAACGTAGAGACACTACCGCAATTAGGATTGCCTGGTGCCGGCCGGTACATCAGCGCCGGTATCAATATTTCTTTCTAAGTAACGTTTGTTCGGGAGACACTGGGAATAGCCTTTTTCTATCCCATTAAAGCACTTCTTGTCCCAATCAAGTTGAGGATGAGGGATCGTAGATTTTTCTGACCACCCTTAACATTGAACCCGAAACCCAGAACCCCAAACGAGTCATGGAAAGCAAAGCGTATCCATGACCTTGCGTATCCGTGACGCTTTGCCTAGACATTCATCATCATTTCGATGTACTCAATTGCTTTGTGCTGGTTTGTTGCTATCAGTTCCTGCAATTCTTCAGCGGATGTGTTTTTATCCTGTGCAACCTGGGTGAGGAATTCTGGATATTCGATGGGGAGCTGGGGAATTGATGATCCAGATTCGATAACGTCACTTTCGGTCTCTGAAACCTCTCCACGTTTTAGCTCATCATACCCAGTACACAGTTGTTGCGCCATCGAAGAACTGGCAGCTAATACCAATGCTAACGTGCGATGATTAGCCTCCGTAAGTTGTCCGGGTTTTTGGTATGACTCAATCAATGATGTAACAAGCTCGGGGAAATTCCAATGCTGCGCAGCAATGGCTCCGATAGATGAATGATCGATTCCCATCATATTGGTTTCAGCTTCGGCTGAGGGAATATATTGATCTGGATGCTCCCGGAAGAGGCGTTCGTATGCGTCAGGTACATTATACAGCAACACAAATCGACCAACGTTGTGGAGTAAGCCGGCCGTAAAAGCTGATGATTTTTCTGGTAGCCTGAGGTGCTGGCTAATCAGATCTGCAAAAAATCCACTACCGATACTCACGCGCATTATGCGCTCAATTATCTTGGTCTGTGCATCTGAATTCATTTCTTTCCTTAATCCCACATAACCAGATGCCAGCACAATATTACAAACCTCTATAAAGCCGATCATCAGAATCGCTTTACGGATGTCTTGAAACTGCTGCCGCATACCATAGAACGCAGAATTGATGCGTTTTAGCACAGAAGCGACTACAAGCGGATCCATATGAACGATGTTGATCAACCTGTCAGTATCCGGCATTCCATTGGCTCCCAGTAGGTCAGAAACTTCGGCCACAGTGCGCGAGAGTGGGGGAAATCGCAAATCGAAGTCGTAAAAAAGCGTAGGCTGCTGGTCGATTTCCATAGATGCCATTCTTAATTCTATAGAGAAGCGGCCATGCCTCGTGTTTTAAATGACCGCGTCTGCTACATCGATTGTATTAGGAAGATGTGAGAACACTTGTGTTTAGTATCGGCTTCGGAAAGCAGCCTTTAAGAACCTGTCTACGATCTATTTCCGAGGTGCATTGTGCGCCCTTTTTGCCCATTTCTGCGTTCCTTTTTGCGCCCTATGCGCTGCATCGAACACAAAAAGCGCCTTGATTTGAACAAAAATTGCTGCAAATGCAATCTCGGCCATAGATCGTAGACAGGTTCTAAGAAGTGCCGAATTATATTACAGGAATAAACTACAGATATTAAACTATGCTACAATGGCAATCTGTTTATTGCTGAAAGCTGTGGGAGGGGCTGCAAACATTGTTTTGGTTTTACTCCACACTTGCCCGAAAAGCTCGCTATTCCTATAGGCATTTAATGCTGATTCATCTTCCCAGATAGAATACGTAGTTACAATATTAGCATAGGTAGTATCTTGAAGCAACTCCAAATGAAGGCATCCCTTTGACGCACGTATTTTAGAATTAATCGTCATAAACATTTCCATGAATTCGTCCATCTTTTCAGGTGCAAGGGTTAGACGTACAATTCTGATGAGGTGGTCGTGTGATGATTCACTCATGGTGGGCAGTGGTAGTTTTGAATAGATTCTGATGCGAAGTAATTTATTAAGTGGTATGGCCTAAGTCATTGTTTACAATAGAGATACCTATGTTGCATAACAAGCATTTCCCTTGTGTACAGTATGCGTCGTGAAGCTCATGTAATCCCTGACTTAGTGCAGCAGATTTTTGCTCCAATTCCAGAGGGGAGAATAACGAAGTCACGGTGTCGTTTTCTCCTTTTACTAACATAAATAAGTTGAAAACAGCCTGTTCTATGGATGGATTATGCGATTGTTCAGCATAAACCAGCAAGGCCGGCAAGAATGCATTTAGTAGGAGCTTATTGATTCTTGCGTGGCCGATTAGGGAAGATTTGATTTTAACGGTTTTGTTAAACTGATAATGAGTAGACCAGAATGGAGCCGGCGGGATCTGCAGAAGACTTGATATTGCAGCAGCAGCGTGCCGGCCTTTGTACTTTGACAACAATGCGTCGAGCACACCCATGCTATCAGCATGCAAAATACCGCCATCTGCGTATAATGCCGCAGCTTGTGCAACTCTTAATGGGGGAAAGTTAGCCGGTCTCAGCCTGAAAAACTGCCAGGCATTTGCACTCATCATCGGGACCCTCATTTTCTTGTTTAATTTGACAAAACGAGCAGTCAATTCTTGCACGTATCCTGCGTCGGCGTCTTGACTGGTTACGTTATTTCCACCTGATGGAAGTAAGCCGGCAACACCTAAATGAAGCGCTTCTATGTCTATGTGGGACTTTAGTGTGCGAACAACTTCCAGGGGTAGCCTAACAGACAGATTGTACATAGCATCGCTATTTTTAGCGTAGCCTAGTCCGGTGAAAATCATTTGATGGAGAAGGTCTTCGAGATTGGGATGGCCGAGATAGGCCTCTTCGATTTGCTTTGCCTTCCTAATAAGCCTTTTTCTGCCTAAATCCGTTAGCCATTGCGTACATGCAGGTGTTTGTATGTACGCAAGTTTTACCCGGCGCAAATAATCAGCACATGGCAGATTATCTTGAGGCGCTGTACGGTGAATGTATAACAACGATCTTAAAGTGCTTTTAAGCAAAGGGCTAAGTACGAGCTCTGGAATAAGACTCCCGTCTTGTCTCGTTAATTGACCGGTTGCCTTGTCTTCAAACAGCGTTACGTGCAGAATTGTGCTATTGTAGCGCGTATTCTCATGATGTTTATGGTAAAACCAATCGCTAGACGTCAGGTGCAATTCGATGTCTCCGTACCAGGGCATGCCATTCAGTTCAATCGCAGCATCCAAAAAATCTGGACCGCCGTCGAGGTTGTAGGTCCCTGGTTTCTTTATATAGATGGGCTCATGATCTACCGTTTTTAGATCATCTGTATTAAACGATTGTTTGCGCCATATGGAATGAATTAGTGACTCAGGTATAGACGCGTGAAGCACGTCAGGCTCAAATACCTTCACTTCAAAGACTTCTTCATCCTTGCTGTAAAAAAATAGATCTGGGAAGCGTGTTTTGCTCGGGTCTGTATGTTGCATTTTATGCTGTCAATAAATACACGTATGGGCTGTGTTTATTGACAGTTCAGTACAGCAATTTATACCCTCGTTTATGTCCAGAGTATAAAATTCAATGTTTTGCTAAATGACAAGTTTATGAAGTCGGGTCGATTTATCGACAGGAAGAGCGTAGGAGAGAAAGAGGGGGAAGAGAATTTGTTTTTTCCCTCTTCTCTTCCTCGTCATACACGTACTGTTTAAAAACCAACTTGACACTAGCTCATAGCGTTGAATAACCTGGATTGCAATGTCCTTGCGGCCTCCGCTGCAGCCTCAGCAAAATCAGCACCGGTGCCGGCGTATATAATGCCGCGGCTGCTGTTGATAAGAACCGATCCTGCACCATCATAAGAGGCCTGCATTACCGCTTTTTCGTCACCACCTTGCGCTCCGACACCTGGAATAAGAAAGGGCATCCCGGGTACGATATTTCGGATCCGTGCCAGCGCTTCAGGACTGGTGGCACCCACGACCAGGCCGGCGCGTGAACGCTGATCCGCTGGTAGTTCAGCAATTTTCCTGGTAAGCATTTCATACAACGGGGCGCCTTCCAATAATTGCTCCTGCAAATCAGCTGCGCCAGGGTTGGAAGTTCGAGCTAGAATAAAGGTCAGCTTGTCTGGATATAGAAGGAACGGTTCAAAAGAATCTCTGCCCATGTAGGGAGCCACCGTACATGAATCAAAACCGAGCGTTTCATAGACAGATTTTGCGTAGAATTTGGCAGAATTGCCTATATCTCCACGTTTTGCATCTGCGATTGAAACCACGTCTTCAGGCAACATGGCAACTGTTTCTTGCAGCACCCGCCACCCTTCAAGTCCCATGGCTTCGTAAAAGGCAAAGTTCAACTTGAATGCACATGCATAGGGGGCAGTCGCCTCAATGATCGCTTTGTTAAATGCGAGCACGCGATCGGGAAGCGATTTTGCAGGCAGAAACGAAGCGGGTAAACGAGTGGGGTCAGGATCCAGTCCTACACACAAAACAGATTTTTTTGCTTGCTGGATCTCAGAAATTTTTTGCTTGAAGCTCATGAGGGAATAATTTACCGAAAGAAAATACCAGAGAAAGCATTGTTTCAAATGGCCTGACAGTGCTCATAGTACACTTAACGATGTTACGTTCCGAAGGCACTATCTTTGCCATTTAATTCAGTGGCATTTTTGGAACCGATACTGCCAAGGATTTGTATTTTATACCTAATTGGAAGCGGTTTTCTTGATGGCTGGCTGCCCGTTCGAAGTCTTTGCGCCGGCCTAATGTGTTTCGTCTTTAAAAGGAATGTGGATGCATTTCTTTTTCTATATAATTATCGATAAATATGTCCCAAAATAGCTTAAGCAACCTTAAAAAGGTGTCTGCTGAGGATCGGAAAATGATCCGCGACATCGAAAAGATGCTGGGTCCCGAACCAACAGAAATAGGATTTGTTAAAAACCTTTTTTCTGGCAGATTTAGGTCTGACCTGGTATTTCCTTATCCGAAAGAAAGCAAAAGCGAGCGAGAGAAATGTGATAAGCTGCTGGAAGAGCTCGAAGCCTATATGAGGGACGAGCATCCTTCTGTGTTAATTGACCGCGAGGAGTACATCCCGGAATGGGCATTGAAGCGGTTGTTCGACATGGGCGTGATGGGAATGACCGTGCCGGAGGAATACGACGGCCTCGGATTGGGGGTCACCAGTTACAACCGGGTATTGGAAGTTATTGGGAAATATTGCGGTTCAACTTCTGTAGTGGTTTCAGCCCACCAGTCGATTGGATGTAAAGCCATTATGCTTTTTGGGACGGAAGAGCAGAAGAAGGAGTTTTTGCCAAAGGTCGCTCGGCAATACCTTTCAGCTTTTTGTTTATCTGAGCCACAGGTTGGTTCGGATGCAGCCGGCCAGGAAACGAATTGCGAAGTAAGCGAAGATGGTACCCATTTTATCCTGAATGGAGAAAAGAAATGGAGTACATCGGGTGCATTGGCTGGTATGTTCACCGTTATGGCCAAGCAGCAGATCACCGATGCTAAAACGGGCAAAACACGCGAAGCTGTTACCACGTTGATTTGTACACCCGATATGGAAGGGGTGGATATCTTCCAGAAGAATAGAAGTAAAACGGGTATTCGTGGTACATGGCAGGCACGGGTCCGGTTTACCAATGTAAAGGTGCCAAGAGAACGCCTGCTGCATAAAGAGGGGAAAGGCCTCAATGTAGCGCTTACCTGTCTGAATTATGGCCGTTGTACCCTCTCTGCCGGCGTTTTTGGTGGAGCTAAACGTGCCAAAGATCAAAGCATCAAATGGGTACAGACAAGATATCAGTTTGGCCGGCCGCTCGCCGAATTTGAACTGGTACAGCAACGCATTGCGCGCATGTCTGCCTATTGCTATGGCATGGAAGCCATGTTATACATGATGACCGGCATGCTCGACAGGCACGACAAAGACATTATGGTTGAAACGGCCATTACCAAAGTCTTTTGTTCAGATATGGGATGGCGTGTGATTGATGATGCCATGCAGATCATGGGTGGTGAAGGGTATGTCACGGAGAATGAACTGGATCGTATCTGGCGCGACAATCGAATCCATCGTATTGTTGAAGGATCAAACGAAGTGATGCAATCCTTTATCTTTGGATATGGTGGCAAGCAGTTGGCTGAATCGATGGTTGGCATTCAGCAAGCGCTCACCTGGGATACAGATGACACAGCATCAGCGAACATCACAAGGATCCTTGGCAATAGCCTGCGTCCGGAAATCATGAGCCGGGCTATTCCACTTGGTGCACAACTATTTCTCGGGGTCAAGCCTGTAAAACCTGAAATTAAAGGGTTTCACCCGCTTCTGGAGAAGTATACCAATCGCCTGTCTTCTCTAATTCAGAAACATGGTCATTCGTTTAAACTGGCGAGCAAGTGGCATCGTGAAGAGATCGTCAAGCGTCAGGTCGTCCAGGCACGGATTGCAGATAATGCAATTTACTTGTTTGCGCTGTCTGCTTCTTTATCTAAAATGGATGCGCAGATCCGCAATGGCGACTATGGGTTGAGCTATGAGCGAGATCGTACGGCATTGGGCCATTTGTTTGATCTTCTCGAGTTGGATTTCGCTAAAAATATTGGCGAACTGAAGAAGAATGCAGACGAAAGCATGCGTCTCGCATCTGATGCTGCCCGCCGGCATAACGATTCATTGGCTAATGAAGACTACTACATCCATGAGAGCTCTCCAGTAGCCAAAGGAACCGGCAAACCGGTACGGAAAGAAAACGTCAGACAATTTCCCGGTGATATGGCAATTGATAGCGGGGGAGATGGTGCTGCCATTGCGCCGGAAGATACCAAGTTGAAGGCAACCACAAACAAAAGCAAACCGTCATCCAGAAGTAAGAAAACAACGGGTTGATCGACTGAAAAGTACGAATTGTACGAGAGGTAAAAAGGGTACGAAATAGGTTTGCCTTACTCTTGTACGCCTTGTGTCAAACGACAAAACGCCCTGGCCAGATGTACCGGCCAGGGCGTTTTTGATGCAGAAGACAAGGGGCAAAATTTAGTACAAGGATGAAGGGGGCTGCATAGACCGTATTAGACCCATAATATCGAGACTCGCAGCCCCCTTCTTGTTCGCCACCGTGATAGTAGCGGTATGACTACCACAACCTTATTACACGTAGATTGCTGGCATTGCGTAACGGTGAAGATTTTTTTCATACACAATGGAATTGGACCCTTATTCGTTCGTCTAATTAAGTAGCAAGTTTTCAGTTATGTCATGCTGAGCAGCGCGAAGCATCTTTGCGAAGCGCAATCGTTTAAAAATGTCTGAATGTAGCGTTTAAGACAGATTCTTCGATTCAAGGGTTGAAATGCTGTTTTTTTATTCGGATTCAGCTTTTAGGCTCGTCATCCTCAATCAATACCCAATCAAGTTGCGCACATGGTTGAGGATGACGTTGAAGCTAGAATTTTGCTTGTTCAGGCGTGTCAAAAACCGATTCAACTCCTGATTCGCATTTGTAGTAAGCGTGACATTATCTCAATCCATCTTCCTTTCATAAACTCAAGCAACGATAAAATTTGAACGTAACTACTTTGCTGTAGTGGTACACCTTGTTTGCAGTACACATAATCAAGTGGGGCTTTGGCGTGTTTGCGCAGCAAGGAAATAAATTAACCCACTGGATACGCATATAATCTATTTGCTTTGTATTACCTTTGAACCGTATGAGTAACGGCTCTAAAATAAACGCAGGAATGGCAGATTCTTCGGAGATGGAAACAGAATCCAGAAGTGAATTTCGGGATTGGGCGTTGCGGATTCGAGAATCTGACAGGGATGCTTATGCCGCTGTGTTTCAATCCATGAGTGCAAAACTTGTCCGTTATGCACAAAATATTACCCGTGATCAAGCCAGTGCATATGATGTGATACAAGATGTTTTTCTGAAACTATGGACCATCAGAGATCGGATAAATCCGGATTCCTCCTTACAGTCCTTGTTGTATACCATGACAAGAAACACGGCTATAAATCTGAACAGAAAACTTAGCCCGATGGTACACAGTGATTCGGAGGGTGGTGAACAGTTCGACTTGGCTGATGGTCAGAATAGTCCGCTTTCAGATGCGGTATTCGAAGCGAAAAATTTGGCCGGCCATCTGAAAGAATGGATTAACGAGCTCCCTGGTCGCAGAAAAGAAGCTTTTGTGCTAAGTCGGCACCACGATCTTTCGCACAGGGAGATCAGTGAAATCATGGGGCTCAGCGAAAGAACGGTAAATACACATATTTTCCTTGCACTAAAATTTTTGCGGACACGATTGAATGCACTGCAAAACGACACTGCAAAACGATAACATCAAGTTGTGAAAACACCTAAGAAAAATAAGGATCTGCCTACTGAATTAGATGAGCTACTAAACGATTTGTCAGAAAACGAAGTAGCTGGTTTAAATGAAGTATGGCAGGCGAGCGACCAAATTGAACAGGCTCAGCCGAATGAAGCGGCATTGGCTAACCTGTGGTCCAATATTGAATCGGAGCTGGATGAAGCAAAGCCGGCGACGATACACGCATTAAACGAGTCTAATCTGAACGAGTCCACGCAGCACGAGCCAAAACAGAATCGTCCCAAACCTCAGCTTGTCCCGCTCCGATGGATGGCTGTAGCTGCGACCATTCTCTTTGGTGCGTTTGGTCTATCCTATTATGTTGCCCCCGTTTCTGTAACAGCTCCTTTTGGTGAGACTGCCAGTGTAGTGCTTCATGATGGGAGTGAGGTGGAGTTGAATAGCGGATCTACCATTCGTTATAACAAGTGGTTTGGAGATGAAAGGCGCATTGCGTTGACCGGCGAGGCTTATTTCGATGTGGTAAAAGGGCAAAAGCCTTTCATTGTCGAAACGTTTAATGGCTCCGTTACAGTACTGGGTACAAGGTTTAATGTACGTGCATGGGAAGGCCTGGAAAGCGAGAATACAAGAGTCTCCTTGCAATCGGGTAGCGTGTTACTTGAAAGAAATGCCGGCGACGAAAATCCTGGACAAGACGAAACGCTCACGCTTTCGCCGGGGCAAACAGGCGTGGTTAATGGTGCATCGGTAGCGTTAATAGACTCAGATACCGTCCAGGTTAAAAGCGCTTTGGCCTGGCGAGAAGGCAATTTCTTTTTCTCAAACGAATCGCTTGGCTCAATTATGGCTGATGTTGAACGGAGATATAATACAGATGTCCGTTTTACGCCAGGATTCCTCAGTAACCGGCGCCTCAAATTTGCCATGGAGAAGCCTCAATCTGCCGAAGCCATTGTCAATGACATTACCGAAACGCTGGGCTTAAAGTACAGAGAGACTTCTATAGGGTACGAGATATTTGATCCCAATTAGGTTTGAATCGTGATTCGGGAGACCGTACATAACATCGAAAAGTTGTACACAAACGCCTTGCAAAATTGTAAGGTGTTTGTGTCGTTTTTTGCATTTTGGGTAGCCGGCGCATTTTTACTGCTCGGTTTTGTTTTTCTGCCCGGCGTCGCATTTGCTCAGCAACAATCTCCGGCAACCTACACGTTCGTCTCCATGGGGACGCCCCTTAGCGAGGCCTTTGATCAATTTATCGAACAGTCTGGAATTAACGTCGCCTTTGAAATAGATCTGGTCGATGGAAAAAAGGCTTTTTGCAGAGCGGTTGAACTTCCTGTTGAAGACGTTATTGTTTGCCTATTGAAGAATACGGGCCTGGATTTTATCCGCCTTTCCTCCGGTACCTATGTATTGGTTGAGAAGGCCAAGGTTGAAGCACAGTGGGGGGAGATTACAGGAAGGGTTGTTGATGTGGAGTCTGGAGAGCCGCTGCCTAATGCACATGTACTGCTTGCCGACGCGGGGGTAGGTGATGTGACGAATGGCGCCGGCAGATTTGCGTTTGCTAACCTGAAGCCCGGGCCTCATCGTGTTGTGGTCTCCTATTTGGGATATCAAGATGTCGCAGATACTGTAGAGGTAGTGCTTGAAGAAAACGCACTCGTTGAACTTGGTCTTACCGTACAGCCCCTGATTTCATCGCCCATCGTAATAAACGGACTTGTACAACGGCGTTCTGCTGAGTCCCTGGGTAGAGTAGATGGTGATGTGTCTGAGCTAGTCAATGGTTCAGTAAATCAAGATGTCATCAAAAGCCTTAATACCATTATAGGTGTGCGGGTGGGAGATGTAATGGCAGATGTTCATGTGCAGGGCGGGGATGCCGGTGAGCATCAATACCGGCTTGATGGTGCACCCGTTTTTATCCCCATCCCGAATGGTGGTGTTGTGGGGCCCTTTAGTCCCTTTGCGCTTGAAAAGTTTACGATTCACAAAGCTGGCTTTTCAGTATCCAAAGGCAGTCACCTTTCCGGCGTGATCGAGGCAGAGCACAGGCTTTCTCCTTTGTCTACCAATACATTCGATTTGCAAGTGGATCCGCTGAG
>JBGCEN010000271.1:0-9151 GCA_045106435.1 Rhodothermales bacterium | reverse complement strand
CAAGCCAATTGGTGGCATGATAACATCATTGACAAGTGATTGAACAATCGTTCCAAAGGCAGCACCTATAATGATGCCTACAGCCATGTCGACGACGTTGCCTTTAACGGCAAATTCTTTGAATTCCTTTAACATAAATTTAGTATAAAAAGTGGAGGTTGGTGGTAACTGTTGGGTCGTTATTCTTCCAAAGGTAGTATTTTCAATGGTAAAGACGAAAGTGAATTTCTAGTGAGCCTCTTTTGAAAGCCCAAAGCGCAGGTAATATGGCCGGCGCTTTGGACCCTTTTGACAAATCTTTAACCTGTTTACCGGATGGTCCATTGCTCATTCGGGACGTGGGCTTCCTCTAATAAAGACCGCATTTCTTCCACAATATCCTCATGCTGATCAGCCACATTGTTCTGTTCTCCAAGGTCAGTATCCAGGTTATATAATTCAATCGGACCTTCGAACATAGGCTGTCTAACTGCTTTCCAGTTATCTCTGCGGACTGCTTGACGTGACCCCTGTTCGTAGAATTCCCAGTATAGGTATGGGTGATCTTGTTGCTGGCCTTGACCTGTTAATACTGGCGTCATGCTAATGCTTGTGAGAGTCTCTTCATCAACATGCGTGGATAGGTCCGTTTTAGCCAGTTCAGCGAATGTTTTGTAGAAATCTCCAAAATACCCAATGTGATCTGAGGTTGTATTTGCTGGAATTTTACCCGGCCATTTTGCAATTAAAGGGACGCGTATGCCGCCTTCATACAAGTCTCTTTTGATACCTCTGAGCGGGCCGTTGGAATCGAAGTAATCTGGATCGTTTCCTCCTTCGGCGTGTGGCCCGTTGTCAGATGTAAACAGGACAATTGTGTTATCTGTTTGGCCGGCTTGCTCTACTTGCTCCAACAGCCTGCCAATGTCACTGTCCATTCTTGAAATCATGGCTGCCAATCCTTTCTGAGGATTGGGCCAGTTCTCATCTCCGTAAATTCCCCATGAAGGGACTTCCATGCCTTCTTCTTTTGCTTCATTGTTTGCATGTGGAATGGTCAGTGTAAGAAGAAGGAAGAAGGGTTGATCACTTTCTTCAGCAACAAATTCGATCGCTTCATTTGCAATCAGGTCGTGGCTGTACGTTACTTTTTCAATAGCATGTCCAGCCCCATCATCACGGGCTGGTTCGGGCATTACGTTACCAGGAAGCAACACTCGCTCTGTGTTTCTGAAAAGGAATTCTGGGTAATAATTGTGCGCGTGCCGTTGTCCCAGATATCCAAAGAAATGGTCAAAGCCTTGCCGGTTGGGTTCACCTTCTGAATCGGGGCCGCCAAGTCCCCATTTGCCCATAAGTGCGGTGCGGTATCCTGAGGTTTTCAGGATTTCAGCGAGGGTAAACGTTTCGTCGCGAAGCGGCTGTTGCCCCATCGGTTTGACTTCTCGATTTCCTCTGATTTCATTATGACCGGTGTGAATACCCGTCATAAGTACAGCTCTGGAAGGTGCACAGACCGTTGCGCCGGCGTAGAAATTAGTGAATCGCATGCCATCCTGCGCCATTTGATCAAGCACTGGGGTTAAAATTTGTTGCTGTCCATAGGAGCCTAAATCACCGTATCCTAAATCATCAGCTATAATAAGAATGATATTGGGTTTGTCCGGCGGGGCCTCAGCTGCGGGCTGACAAGCCGGTAATACACTCAATGTGAGTATAGCTAGCAGTGATAAAGCTGGAATTCTTTTAACGTGTCTTTGAGCCAATTTCATAAGGACAATGTTTTGCAGAGACGATGGCGAATGTAAAAGCGTAAAATTTTTTGATGGACTAAACTTTACATTTGTTCGCGTAACTTACGGTGGCGATGCCTCAGCTTCAATAGTAAATAAATTAGAATAGGACGGATAAAGATTTGTTATGTACTTATAAGACGACCAGTTCAGGTGTGAACACAATGCTCAGCAGTTTCTGAAGCCAGCTCATTATTGCATATTCTGTTAAAGCTGCATGTCCTGTAGAACTTAGCGAAGAACTGGTAGATATAAAGTGCGTTGAGCCGCCTGAACTCAAGCTGTGGGCATTTTGTGCCGGGTTGGCTGCGCAAGACTGGTTAATCAAAAAAGGGCATAGAAAAGAAAGCTAATGCAGGAAGTAGACGAGCAAATCATTTGGAAAAGACCCATTAGTGTTGAAATGCTAAATGGTGATGATAACAGGTCGATGCCGCATCATGTAGGGATTGAAATTATTGAGGTTGGCCCTGATTTCATCAAGGGCTCGATGCCGGTCGATCATCGCACCAAGCAGCCTTTTGGTATTTTGCACGGCGGTGCTTCAGTGGTGTTGGCCGAAACACTAGGGAGTATTGGAGGGAATTTCTGCCTGTCTGAGGGAACTGGGTACTGCGTAGGTCTTGATATCAATTCAAACCACATCCGTTCTGCTACAGAAGGTATCGTGATTGGAACCGCAAAGCCATACCATGTAGGGCGAACCACTCAGGTTTGGCACATTGAAATCCATAATGAAGCCGGCAAGCTCATTAACATCAGTCGGCTGACGCTTGCGGTAATAAAAAAGTAAGAGCCGATCGCAGCAAAAAGCATCAGTTTTGACGATTCAAAACGACCTTAAGATTGTTTTGGTTGATTTAACTTCAGAATCAGGGACTAAAAGGAATCATATCCATAACCAAAAGCGCGATTAAGCTAATCCTTTGGGGAGCGCATACGCACCAAATCTGAGTTTTCGGATTTTGCTGTCTAGCATATATTAAGCGCACCCATCTCCCCACAGGTCCCCGTTTTTATCGTAATACTTTTAGGTTGATTTATATGCCTTTTTCTACCAGATGGCAATCTCATTGCCGGATGTTCTGGTGCGTGGTTGTATTGCTCTTTTTGCTCGTTCCTGAATCATTAGCACAAGAAGAGAAAAAAAGACACTTTCACGGACAACTCCGAGCAAATGGTCGATTTGTATCATCACAAGAAGACTTCCCTCCACAGCACAAAGACATAGAGCGCGTTACCTATTTTCACTCTTCAGAAGACGCTGCTGAGCGAACCCGTAGAGATCGCATGCGCGCAATCACAGAGCAGAGCAATGAAATGCGAGCGTTGTTGGGTGATCGATATACATTTATTGGAATCGTTCCATTGGCAACCAAAGACAATCCTGCAGATCTTCGAAGCAAAGTGATCTTCTTTAGTCACGCGTTGAACCAAACAGTTGAAGGGCTGATTTCCGGCGAAACGCTGCTAAGTACAAACACCATTGCTCCAGGCGCTTATCAACCACCCCTTACAAGTGCAGAAGCCCGTGAAGCGGTGGACATTGCGCGGTTGCATTGGGCAGATGCAGACGGTGGGCGTGTGGAAAATATGAGAGGCTTTTCAATTTTGGCGTACGAACCAACGGGAGATGCTTTTTTTGACACCCGTGTTGCCTACGTCACCTTTCACAGGAGTGTAGAAGGCCGGCCTGAGTATGTTGCTTATGTCGATCTTACTAATGGCATTGTAACCAAGAGCTGGGAGGAATAAGTGATGCAGAATAGAATGGCTACAATGATCGTCTTCCTGCTTTTTGCGGGAATAACGCTGGATGTTCATGCCCAGCGTTCAGGTCATATCGACTGGAATGGCTGGAGTTTTGACTACGATGTTACAGATTTTTATGATGGGGTTTCTCTCGAGGAAGTCACGTTAAACGGGACCAAGATTCTTGAGAAAGCAAGTTTCCCTGTTATGCGTGTTTTCTATGAGGGAGATGCTTGCGGGCCTTACGCTGATCGATTGGGAGGTGACCTGGAGCCCGTCAGTTGGGCCGACAATGCAGAGGTTGTCACCCGTGAGATAGAAATTGATGGGGTAAAATGGTTCGAGGTGGGGATCGAAGACTTTATAGGTAACTATGACCTGTATCAGGTTTGGTACCTCAGTGAAAACGGTGTAATCGATGCGCATACCTTTGCGCGTGGCTTGCAGTGTAGCGTGGATCATGAACATTTGCCTTATTGGCGACTGGATTTTGATATCGCGGGCCCAGAAAATGATCAAATTATGCAGGAAACTGCAGGTGGCTGGGAGGTCATGTCATCTGAATTTGACCAGTCAGCAACAGCGGCTGTCAATCACGGCTGGCAAGTGAGAGATGAGCTTACCGGTGATGCTGTATTTCTTTTATTTGATGATGGTGTTGGTAATGTGCCGGGTGAAATTATCCCTGAAACTGAATTTGTCAACAACAATGTATTTGGCCGGCGATATCATGGCGATGAAGACGAAGGATGGATTTATGGTGCTTTGGCTGAAGTCCCTTTTAACGATGCAGAAAATATAGATGGCGAAGATCTGATTTTATGGTACAGCGGATTTCTGCCCCACGGATGGGCTGAAGGGGCTGAACTGTGGCACTCAACTGGATTGCGGTTATTTGTAAATCCAACATTACTCGTTATTAGCCCTGGGAATCAGGTTAGCGGGCTTGGTGATTCAATCGATTTATCTGTAGGTATGGGTGATGCTTCGTACTCTGCAGCAGGACTGCCTTCAGGTTTGTCTATTAATGAAATCACGGGCGTTATTTCAGGCATTGTTTCGGAAATTGGGACTTTTATCGTTACCGTGACTGCAGAAGCCAATGGAGAGACCGAGCAGGTCACCTTTAGTTGGGATGTAACGCCGGCGATGGAATGTCAGGTCATTGCCAGTTCCGATGTGTTTAAGTCCATTGGTCCGAATGAAGGAGATGTCACTGTATCTGAGATCGAAGTTACTGATCTTGATGAGATACTGGACATAGACGTACTCAACTTGGCGGGTACTCATACCTATATAGGAGACCTTGATTTTAAGCTAACGAGTCCGGCAGGTACAACCATTGAAATCATGGAGCGGGAGTGCGGCTCAGATAATGACTTTGATTTGTCTTTAGATGATGAGGCTTCTGCCTATCGGCCATGCCCGCCTGTTGGTGGAGACACCTATAAACCTGACAATCTTCTTTCTTCTTTTGAAGGAGAAATTGCTACAGGTACCTGGCAGTTGGCCATCACAGATAATGCAGACGCAGACAGCGGGCAACTGGATAGCTGGAGCTTGAATGTTTGTGCTGTTTCAGAATCTTTGCTGGTGAACAATCCCGGAGCGCAGGTTCACTTTGTGGGTGATGATGTAAGTGTGCAGATTGATGCCACAAGTCCTGCTGGCCAATCTCTGTCTTTTGACGCGAGCGGATTGCCACAGGGACTTTCCATTGATGGAACTGGGCTGATTTCGGGTACCCTTGCTGAAGGGAGCGCCGGCGACTACAGTGTTGTTGTGACAGTTGGCGATGGCTCATCCAGTGTAGATATAGCTTTTTCCTGGACGGTGTCTATTCCGGTTGTTGCTCAAGGAGAAGTAGGGTCAATTACTGTTGAGCAAACTTCATCATTGCAATGGCATACTGTTGCATTGTCAAAAACGTACGTAGCACCTGTTGTTATCATGGGGCCTCCATCTTATAACGATGACAGTCCGATGACGGTACGGGTTAAGAATGTGACCACAGATAGCTTTGAATTTCAGCTAGATGAATGGGACTATTTGGATGATGTACACGGAGCAGAGACGGTGAGCTATCTTGTGATGGAGGCCGGGACGCATACATTGCAGGACGGGCGTATGATGCAAGGAGGGCAAATTGATGCTACCAATAATTGGCAAAACATCAACTTCTCAGCGTCATTTGATACAGTGCCTGCAGTGTTTAGCCAAACGGGAAGCACAAATGAAGCTTCGGCCACAACAACACGTCAACGCAATGTTGATGGTGCCGGGTTTGAGGTGCAGTTAGAAGAGGAGGAAGGTGGTGACGCTGATCATGCAGCTGAAACGCTGTACTGGATTGCTGTAGAAACAGGCGCGTCGCCTGAAGAAATGGCTAATGAAGCCGGCATTACCGGAGATGAGGTTGAAGAGTTTTTCCACGCGATTAACTTTAATCAATCATATTCACCTGAACCCATGTTTTTTGCTGCGATGCAGACAACGGATGGCGGAGATACTTCAACCTTGAGGAGTCAAAACCTTGCGGAGAGTAGTGTGAGTGTGATGGTTGAAGAAGAGGCGTCGGCAAACGATGAAGTTGGGCATACAACAGAAGTTGTCGGGTATCTCGTATTTCATGAAGCCGGCGCTATTCGGTTTGAAGGCGACGAGCCGCCTGTTGAACCCTCTACACTGGCCCTTGGCGATCTGAATTTGGGTATCGCAGCCCACGATAGCCGCACCGGTCCGGGCTATGTGATGTACTCCGAAGAAAGCGTACACACCCGCTTTGCTTCTACGCCGCCAAGTGGTGGCAACGCCGATCACCTGATCGCTGTTGTCTACGACGGGCAGTGGAAAGTGGACCGCAACAAGAACACGCTTGTGGCCTTCACGCCGCAGGCAAGCGACCGTCTGTTGGTAGAAATTGACTTCGGCGCAGATACGGTAACACACCTTAATGGTACCAGCACAGTTGTTGAAGGAATCAATGCAGGCTACGAAAGCGGTGACCTGGTGGTCACGCCTGAAATGTGGGCAGGATCACCCAATGGGGGAGAGTTTGGCCTGGCCGGTACCGAGGTTGTGGTGCTGGGCGGATCAGGCAACAGCGCGCCCGTACTTGCAGCAATTGGCAACCAGATGAGCAGCATCGATGAAGCCGTGAGCCTGAGCGTAAGCGCAAGTGACAGCGATGGTGATCAGGTAAGCTTTGCAGCTGGCGGATTGCCTTCCGGCCTTGATATCGCAGGCAGCGAGATCTCAGGCACGCCAGCAAGCGCCGGCACCTACACAGTGACCGTGACGGCCACAGATGGCAATGGCGGTAGCGACAGCGAAACCTTCACGTGGACAATTGACGGTGGAGATCCGGGTTCAACGGTATCGCTGGCCCTTGGTGATCTGAATCTGGGTATCGCAGCCCACGATGATCGCACAGGCATGGGCTACATCATGTACTCCGAAGAAAGCGTACACACCCGCTTTGCAGACAACCCGCCAAGTGGGGGCAATGCAGATCATTTGATCTCAGTGGTCTACGAAGGCGAGTGGAAAGTGGATCGTAACAAGCGGGTGCTCGTGCCGTTCACCCCGCGTTCAACAGATCAGCTGGTGGCTGAGGTAGACTTTGGCGCAGACGTTGTAACGCATATGCAGGGACTGAATACGGTCGTCGAAGGCATTGCCGCCGGCTACGTAAGCGGTGACCTTGTGGTTACGGCCGAGATGTGGGGCGGCTCGCCCAATGGGGGAGAGTTTGGCGTAGCAGGCACAACGATCGAGATTGCAGCAGCGATAACGCAGGGCGCACGTGGCCGCGATGAACTGGTTGCAGTGAATGCGGTGCCCGATGAGTTTGCGCTCACGGCCATCTATCCGAATCCGTTTACGCAAAGCACGTCCATTGCCTATCAGCTTGCAGAAGCGCGTGAAGTGTCGATCGAGATCTATTCGATCACCGGACAGCGCGTGCGCGTGCTGATGCAGAGCAATCAGATGCCGGCTGGTTACTGGCAGAGCGTTTGGGATGGCAGCGATGACGGCGGGCGGCCACTGGCAGCCGGCGTGTACATGATCCGCTTCGAAGCCCAGGGCTACTCGAAAGTAGGCAAAGTGGTGTTGGTTAAATAAAAGCCGGAAAGAACGGCAGAACCGCAGAATGTAAAACAGCAGAATGTAGAAGGAATGATAAACCCTTCTACATTCTGCTGTTTTACATTCTACTGTTCTGCGGTTTCCCTGAGCCTGTGGCGAACCGAATATGGTGTATACGAGTAGTTATCCCTGTTTTACTCAAATTCTGGCCTTTCACGGGCTCCCACATCCATCTTTCCATGACTAAGAAAATCTCTATTAATACGTTAGGCATTGCCTTTCTTATATCCTTTTTTACGATTGCATCCGCTTGTGCTCAAGTTGATGATACTGAAGCCCGTAAAAATCGAATCAAGGCAAATCTTCTTTTCCTATTCCCTCAGTTAGAAACACATCAGGTTGAAATTGGTGATTTTGAGGACATGGATGCAACGGGCATGCAGTTGGGCCGGTTTGTGGTTGACGGCCAGCAACAGCAGCCCTTTATAACCAATGCGGATGATACAAAACTATATTTGTTAGCCGGCGGTCCTTTTGATGTAAGCAAGACAGAAGCGGATCTTGCTGTTGAGATGAATGCGCGAAAGGAAGAAGAGAAAGAAAAAGCCAAGGTGGTAAATGAAGAGATGAAACTTGCTATCGCCGATTTACCCTTTCGAGGATCTGCTGATGCGCCGGTAACCATTGTAGAATTCTCTGATTTCCAATGCCCGTATTGCGCACGTGCAACAGATACCATGCATAAACTCATCGACAAGCACGGTGATAAGGTCAAGTTGGTGTATGTTCAGTTTCCTCTCGAGAGCATCCATCCATGGGCCCGTCCCGCTTCTATAGCTTCTATTTGTGCTTCCAACCAATCCAGCGATGCTTTCTGGTTACTTCATGACAAGTACTTTGAAGACCAGGGAGAGCTTAGTGTTGATAATGTAATTGAGCGAAGCAAAGGCTATTTAGCCGGCACTGATGTTGAGATGGGGACATGGACAACATGTGCCACAGACCCTTCTTCAGAGACCTATAAAGCAGCTTCTGGCCTTGTGGATACTTCGCTTCAACTTGGGATGAAGCACGGGGTGAACTCCACGCCTATCTTCTTCGTCAATGGTATCATTATCAATGGCGCACAGCCCCTGGAGGCTTTTGAAGCAGCTATTGAAGATGCGATGGAAGACTAGGTCGATTTTGTCTTGTTGACAAAATCTCCAATTTAAAATGTAGAATGTAGATTGCAGAACCGATTTACGTTATGGCCCGCCAGCCTTCTTCGAATATGAAGAAGACTGGCGGGTTTTTTTGTTGCATTCTTGCATTCTTGCATTCTTGCAAAGTCAAAAGTTAAAAGTTAAAAGCTAAAAGTTAAAAGGCCGACCTTGGTCATCCCTTATTTTGCAACGGAGAGGTGGGTAGTAACAGAACGCCAGAAACAACCCTATCACTCTTCCATAAAAACAGCGTGTCCCATCTTTCGTGCTGTCCGTGATCAAAACCATCACACAAATTCCGAAGTATCTGCTTGTCCTCGTTGTGCGTGGATA
>JBGCEN010000270.1:0-8566 GCA_045106435.1 Rhodothermales bacterium | reverse complement strand
GCCAGCACCAATTCGAATGATTACATCTTCGTTTCTTTCCGATTTTCTTAGCAAATGCCCCACCAAATCTGTTCACCCAAAAACGAATGCTTTCGTGGCAAATGTCGATACCGCGTTCGGACAAAATATCTTCAACCTGTCGATAGCTCAGCGGATAACGCACGTAATACATCACCGCTAGTTGGATAATTTCTGAGCTTGTCTTGAAGTATTTATAAGAAATCTTGGCAGTCATTTATAAAAGCTACGCTAATTTAAAGCCCAGTTCAATTTTCTTCTGACAACGCCAACATGTAAACTTACCTAAGTTGTGGCACCGAATAGTTTTCATTGAGGGAAAAACACTCGGGAACGTTCGAATCTATCGGTGCCCCACTGAATATCCGGCAATCGGATCTGCCAGTTTCCTTGATAACACTGATACCATACTAAATACCAAATTTCACTATCGGTACGAACCACTGGTAGTCAAGTTAGTCTCGCTATATTTTTTCTTCTCGACAAATGCATTTCATTGCTTGCGACCTGTCATTAGGTCAATCTGGATTTTATGCTTGCCATTTTTCAGCTGCCTTTTGCTTCAAAAAACTGAACTGCATAAACACGCCAGTCATTTTGAACAGCATTAAAATTTTATTGCATCAAATGGTTGTGATTGTTAATAACCAAGAAGCAAAGTAACCCTTTTTAGAATTGATAAATGTTGCCTCGTATTAAATAACAAAATGTAAATTCCGAGTTTATTGTGCTCATGGGTGCATCATTTCTCGTTTATGTAACCCAATCGGAGAATTTTATTGATTTCCCAACTAGAAGATTTCCTTATAAATCTAGGAATACTCGTTGTAAATATTGTCATTTGGTCTGCTGGACAGTTGACAAAATCCGAGAGTTCTCCTGGCCTTGTAGCTATTACACTGGTTATCGCCCTTGTCGTTATCAGTGTTTTTTTCATAAACCGAACAGCAAAACAGAAAAATGCAATTCTTGAAATGGACAACCTGATATCCCAATATAAGGACGTTCCAGAATTTTCAGATGGATTTTCACAATTCCAGAACGACATCAGGGAAATGAAGACTAAGTCGGAACCTTGGAAGTCTCTCTGCAGATCGTGGGGTGAATTTTCAGAAACCATTATCACCGATGAAATAAGTGATCCTGTAGTACTGAGAAACTCAGTTCGACCATCGACTTTTCTGAATACAGAAGATCTTGGTTTCGGAACAGGTTTTTATCGCGTTTATCCGAACGCGTTTGTATCAGTGGGTCTCCTACTAACGTTTCTTGGGCTTGTTGCTGCATTACATGAGTTCTCGCAATCTATGTCTGGATCCGCATCTGGCGGTATGGATTCAGCAATGACCAATTTCATGCAAATCGCTTCGGCAAAATTTATAATGTCCCTAGTGGGCCTTCTTTGTTCAATAATTCTGACTCTACTAATTCGCCGAAGATCAGGAGGCATTGAACGAGCGCTCAACCGAGTTTGCCAAAAAATAGAGGAACGCTTGTCTTTCGTTAGTCTTGAAGACATTGGGTTTCGACAACTTAAAGCAACCACAGAGCAACGTGACCACATGCGTGAGATCGGCTTTGGAATGGTTGAAGAGCTAAGAAAACCACTCGACATATTACCTGAAAAAATTTCACGTTCAATTTCCGACAAAATGGATCCGTTATTTGACAAAGTTAGCTCCATGGGTGCCTCGAGTATGGAAGGTATGGTTGGCGACCTCTCCACACAACTGTCCAATTCAGTTGGAGCCGCGCTCACTCGAGCAAGCGAATCTCTTGGTGAGGCGACTGATCGGATAGGA
Source organism: Rhodothermales bacterium (assembly GCA_045106435.1). GTDB lineage: Bacteria > Bacteroidota > Rhodothermia > Rhodothermales > JAHQVL01 > JBCCIM01. The sequence continues at coordinate 6,746 of JBGCEN010000270.1, read as the reverse complement.
CTGATGGTCGACCGTATGAACTCGTCAAACGCTCAAGCAGGTGACGGTCTTCAAACGGCACTCAAGCAGATGACCATAGCCCTTTCCGACATGCGAAGTGAAATAGCAACAAGTGGCCAGACCGCTTCTTCAGCAATGACTGAGGGAGCAGATAAATTACTTGGCGTAATGAATGAAACTTTGTCTGGAATAAGAGAAAATACATCCCAGGGTGCCGATGCAATGCGGACAGCGGCAGATGATATGCGCAAGGCGGCTGAAAGCTTCCGGGAGCAATTGTCTGAGGCAACTGCTGACGGTGTTTCTGCAGTTCAATTGCGCATGGAGGCCAGCTCAGAAGAAGCTGGAGCCACTATTGAAGGTGCAGGTAGGACTTTGCTCGCTTCATTTGACCACACCAGTCAGGAAATCGCGCGCCTTGGGACAGAGATGGGTGATACGATTGGAGAAGAACTGCTTAGTAAACTGCAATCCGTCAGCACACAGCTCAGCGATTTCGCAGAGGCTATTCAAAAAGGTGCTTCTGGTGCGCAGATAGCGGCTAGCGGAATGCAGAGTAGCGCCCAGTCTCTCACAGGAGCGGCAAGCTCCTTTGATGCGGCAAGTCAGGATATGATTCAGGCAAGCGAACCACTTCGCCTTTCTCATGAGCGCATTGAGAGTGGCTTGCGAAATCTTGGAACAACAGTGGATACTGTCGCTGAAACGCTCACGAAGTCTTCTGCGATGATAGCAGAAAACGCAAGCCACGTCATGGAAACAGCGGGGGCTGCTCTAGGAACTGAACGCGAAGGCATTCACTCCGCCCTTGAAGCAACACGCGCTGCTTTAGCCCAGCTATCAACAGAAGCAGAGAAACTTGATCAAATCGACGAGATGCTTGGGCGAGCTCTTCAAGAATACAACAATCAACTCGACAGCGCACTGGGGTCAGCTCAAGATCACATCACTGAAATGCGGAAAACCTTGGCCCCTGGTATCGACACGCTAAGAGGTGTCGTTGAACAGGCCGAAAGCTTCTTGCCCGCACAGAGTCGGAAGGTCTAATGCGCGCTCAAGCTCGTCGCATTACCCATGAGGAAGAGGAAGAGAGCGTCTTCGTTTCGATGACGGACATGACTGTCGGTTTTCTTTTCATCATGATGATTTTACTGGCCTTTTTTGCGAGTATGGCACAGGATCAAGATAACGTCTCACGCCTTCTATACGAAAGTGTCATTGAAGAACGAGACAACTTCAAAAAGAGCCTTGCCACCCAAATCGCATTGACTGAAACCTTAAAGTTAAGAATCGTTGAACTTGAAGAAATAAACTCAGATCAGGAAAAACAGATGGCAAACCTGATCGCACGTATTGGTAAGCTCGAAGCGGAAGCCAAAAAAAAAGACATTACGATAGTCGAAATGCGGAAGAAGATAGCCGAATTACAAGAGCTGATAGATATTCTGCGGCGGCCAAATCCACTTGAAGCTTATCTCGCAAAAGTGTCGCAAACTCGACGAGATGTTCTAACCAAATTGAGGGACGCAATCCGAGAAGACTTCCCTAACTTAAAAGTTGAATTAAGTGAAGAAAGCGACGCTTTGCGTTTTCAAGGTGAAGGTTTGTTCGGTTCAGGAAGTTCAAAGTTGCCTCTGGAAAAATTAAAAATCGTTGCAAAATTAGCTCAACGGCTGGATGAAGTACTTCCATGTTACACAGCCGGAGAAAACTCAGACTTTTCCCTGAATTGCAATCAAAGCTTTGTAATGATTGAAGCGGTCCAAATTGAAGGTCACACTGATAATGTCGGCTCAGATGAGCTCAATCGCAATCTCTCGGCTGCACGTGCAAATTCTACTTTCTTCGCTATGACCAAGACTGCCCCAAGAGTGATGAGGCATCAAAACCTAAAAAATCAGCCAGTTCTTTCCGTTGCGGCCTACGGACCAGACAGGCCAGTGGCATCCAACGATACAATAGCTGGCCGTGATACAAATCGCCGTATCGATTTGCGCTTTATTATGGTCACCCCAAGAGACACAAATGGCATAGCAACTATTAAAGCTGCACTTGAGGGCCAAACTGAGGCGGATGAATGAGAGCCTCTGAAAAATTCAAGTACTCTTTCGGCTTAAATAGACGTGTCTTGCCGCCTCTAGACGAGATAAGGCGGGGAGTAGAACGTATTACTAAACGTTGGCCAGATGTTGTTACAGTTCCAGAGGATAGAGATCGAGAGAAGTTGGCGATGGAAATGTTAAGCCGTGTTAAAGATTGGGATTGGAATGACATAAAAACCGCTCGCATCACTGCCGCCGCAATAGCCGTTTTTGATTCTGAAAGGTGCTCCCGTGAGGACCTTGAACCGGTAAGGCAATTTTATATAGATGAAATTGCCGAACACGAGGCCGGCAGTTTTATCGACGGCATGGTTTTTGTTTATATCGAGACATTCCAGAAAGGTGCTAAGCACACTAGAATTCTTGCAAAAGCACTTTTCGAGAGACGCGCTGTCATGGGAACGCGTTTACAACCACTTTTAAGCGCACTACCAAACCTTTTTATGGAAAAGCGTATACCTAGTGATGTTGCAGCTATTATGCTTTCAGCTGAAGACCCATACCTAGCGTTAAAGGACGTTGGTATAAAGACACCGCACGGTAGTGGCCTAACCAATCATGCGCACAAAATATTTGTTACAAAAATAGCGACTAAATTACGTATGGAAGCCGCACGAAAAAAATTATTTAATTGGCTCATACCAAAATCAGGCACCGCTCTTCAGAACGGAGCGGGTGAAGCCGTCGAAGCATTGCTTGCAGCTTGGCGTACAGAAACTCCTCCAGAGGAAATTCAGCAAGAGATGAGCGAATTAATCGTTAGCGCGTATAATGATCCGCGCCTACATCGAGGTGGCATTTGGTCGGGTTTTGATCCGGATCTTCGTGCGATATTGTTACGCTGGCTTACCAAGCAAGACATGAAATTTTTCTGCGACATGGTCACTGCTACGCAAAACAGCCACATGTGGCCGCCTCGAAGAGATTTTTGGCTTCAGCTTTACGAAGATGGTGACATTGATGAAGCTTGGGTTGCCTTTGGCAGGACTGCGCAGGAATATGCACACCGACAGCTCTCGAAAGCAAGTCATGCAGATAGAAGTCGAAGGTTTGGTAAACAGGTCAGCAGTGAAGATAAATCCTTACTCATCATGCGAATATTCGGCAAGATTGTTGTTGATGGATGCCACAGCTACAAAACGCATATTTTTCGGGAAGATGATCCGAAAGCACCAAAATTATACGGCAGTAGATATGACAGCAATAAAGTGCGGGATGATTCAAAATTGTCTCAAACCCATTATTGGAGTGAGACAAACAAGCTGAGAAAATGGGAAGAATGGGTGATGCAACATGTCTAAGTTTACCCCGGATATTAAAATCACTCCAGAGTATATCGAAATCAGATTTCCCGACGAAAAACGCGGGATGATTTCACGCTTTCTATCTTCAAAAACAACCCCTCGATCCTTCACGCGTCCAAGCGACGAGCAACACGACCTTCTCTTTGCCATCGCTGACCTTCGTAATTGGCAAGATGGCCATGATGGAGACATCGAGATACAAGATGATGTCTTGCGGCTGACCCACGATGCTGCCGCAAGTCTCTCTTCGTCTTCTGCAAAGGCGCTTGGTCTTCCAGAAGACATTCATTTAACGCTTAAAACTGATGTAACAGGTGTCCTTGGTCGCCCTGATTTTAAACTCGCATACGAGTGGCTACTCCACGGTCAACGCCAAACACCCAAGCGCAATGGTTCATTTCTCGAGACAGCTCAAGGACGCCGGCGTTTACCCCTTTGGATGAAACGCGCGCTAGATCTCGCTGACGGCTTCGATCCAACTAGTCCTATGGAAGAACATTGGAGTGCATTAGCTGAGTTCAGACAAGCTCTTGAGCCAGACGACGTGATACCAGAATCTCTTCCTGAAAACCGCAAAATGGCCGGTCTATCCATGACTGCTTTTCTTCGTAGACTTGAAGTCCATATAGCAAATCGGTTTTCCATTACCCCAAATGGAGCACTCGACCAATTTGAAGTAGTACCTTACTCCTCAACACAACTTGAAAATGCAAATATCTCTGACGATGAAATTTCTGAGAAACACGCAGAGCTCTCCGGTGAAGCTTTAGCTGCTTTTCAGTACCGGCTTAGTAGCAGTGGTATCCGCTCGGCATACCAATTGGGAAATAACACTTACCTTGTTATAGACAAAAGCAGTGCGCCCATTCTAAAAGAGATGGTGCGCGTACAGGGTTCCGAACGTGATGAACGTAAGGCATTCGTGCAGAATCCGCGAACTTTCATTACTAACGCTGTAAATCGACACCTCGCCGAAAGTGGTGCTTTTGACGATCTCGACGCTATTGACCAAGAGGAATTGGTCGAATCTGTTGCAGGGCCTGCTTTTGTAGAAAGCCACGAATATTCCGAACGCGTCACAGGAGTAATGGTTTATCACAAGCCAGCAATGAATATTGAAAGCAGCGGAACTACGTGGCTTCCGGAAGTATTCGATCCAATCGTTGCTGAAGCAATTCGCGACATGTCCTTAGAAGAACTTCACCCTCTGCATACTAAGTTGACTGAAGCGCAGGCAGATGATGCTGGAGGCACGGTCATGATCAAGGGCAAAGAAGTTGAAGTAACTTCTGCTCGCATAGCAGCCGTTGCCGGCGAACTAGCACGTAAATCTAAAGAAGGCACGGATCACGACGATGCTGAAGTGGAGGTGGAGACTGGCGGACCATTAATTCTTGACACAATCGACAACTTTGAACAGCTATCGTGGCATGCTCAGTTCAAACCCAGAATACCAAGTGTGCCAGTCATTGTGCCAAAAACGATTATAACCCCTCTACGCGATCACCAAACTAAAGGTTTTTATTGGGCAGCCAAAGCCTGGACCAGCGGCCTTCCGGGTATTTTGAATGCTGACGAGCAAGGATTAGGGAAAACCTTGCAAACAATTTGCTTCTTGAGCTGGCTGCAGATACAAATGCGTGATCCGAAAACCGCATCAAGAGGTCCCATCTTGATCGTTGCACCGACAACACTTTTACGTAATTGGGAAGAAGAAGTTGAACGGCATGTTGCCCCGCGCAAGTTTGGCAACCTTATTAGACTTTATGGGTCTGCTCTATCCGGAAACAAGGTTATTGGAGCGCGCGGGAGGGAAACAGACAGCGGTATGCCCCTTCTTGATCTTGACTGGTTACACGAAGCTTTCGAAGAGAAACGAGCTCACAAATACTGGTTCCTAACAACCTATACTACCCTGGCTAACTATCAACACTCATTGGGTAAAATACCATTTTCTGCACTTGTCATGGATGAAATTCAAAACATAAAAAATCGCTCTACAATTGCCTCAAAAGCTGTAGAAGCCATGAACGCAAATTTTCGCGTGGGTCTTACAGGAACACCAATTGAAAACACCACAATGGACCTATGGACAATTATGGAGAGAGTTGCCCCTGGCTCTCTCGGTTCAGGATTAGAGTTTCGTAATAAGTATGGTACACCTAGCGTGGACAATATGGCAATTCTCCATGGAAAAGTATTTAAACCACAAGATGGCTATCCCCCCCTTGGTTTAAGACGTCTCAAAGATGACGTTGCGCGGGATCTCCCACAAAAATCTCGCTTACTGCATCCGCGACTAATGCCTCAGGTCCAGGCAGAGACATACGATGAAGCCCAGCAGAAACTGGCGACAGGTGGTCCGGGTGCCGCTTTGAAGATGCTGCATCATATACGCTCAGTGTCAGTCCATCCAAAAGCTTCCACCGCAGCGGAGCCTGAAGATTTCGTGGAAATGAGCGCACGTCTGGAAGCAACAATGGACATTTTACACCGAATTGCAGCGCGAAGAGAACGAGTACTTGTATTCATCGAGCACCGCGAGATGCAATTTCGCTTTGCAGAGCTAATCCGACATTTCTTCGATCTTGAAAAAGTGGAGGTAATCAATGGCAACACACCAATCCCGAAACGCCAAAGCATTGTAAACCGTTTTCAAAAACATCTGGAACTCGACGGAGGGTTTGACATGTTAATCCTCGGGCCGAAAGCGGCAGGGACAGGACTGACTCTGACAGCGGCAACTAACGTTATTCACCTTTCTCGCTGGTGGAACCCCGCCGTGGAAGAACAATGTAATGATCGTGTTCATCGCATAGGACAAGCACATACCGTGGAAGTGCACATCCCACTGGCTATTCATCCTGACTACGGGCCACAAAGCTTCGATTGCTTATTACAGAACCTCATGCAAAAAAAACGTAAACTTGCATCGCAGGCTCTTTGGCCGATGGGCGACAATTACAGCGACCTTGAAAGTCTGCAGTCTAGCCTTCAGGGAGAGCGAAGTTCAAATTCTGCCAATATAATCGCTGAAACAATGTCAGAGCTTTTCCGCCGTGACAAACTAAAACCAATTATGCCTGACAAAAATGGTGCATACAGGATGCCTTGATACTAGGCTTCATCCTCAATTCAAATTGATTGAATAACATATAAATTACGTGCTGGACTATCTAAGCTGTAAAACGCAGTGCAATATTGGACCTGTCACGGTTTGATGCCGCTCCAAGTTCTCATTTAAGCAGCTATTTGTTCGAAAGCCAATGGGCTTTTCCAACCTAACGCCGAGTGTCTTCGACGTGGATTATAGAAACCGTTGATGTATTTAAAGATAGCG
>JBGCEN010000269.1:0-6565 GCA_045106435.1 Rhodothermales bacterium | reverse complement strand
TGGCGCGAGTAATGCAGAGAGTGTAATCATATTGGTTAAGATGCTTGCGCACGTTCAAATTCAAGGTAGGTCCCAATACATACAAGCCCGTCTTCGGCTTCATTCCGGTAGACGAAAATCAGATCATGGGTTTCGTCCATTGCGTCAATGTTAATGATGGCTTCAGTTGGGCCAAAATCGATTAAGCCCTGCACTACCTGCATCGTGCCCAGTAAAGTACCCTCCACACTGTCGAGGTATACATCTACTTCGCCCCCAGTGGTGAAGGTTGGTGCCACGACAAAATTCCCTTTGATGCGGCCAATGCCTTTGAAGTCAATGTTTTTGTATTTGACTACAGCGCCATGCATACCCAGAATGACCTTTTGCCCGCCCATGTCACCCGGTGCATCTTCCGGGACTGTGATGCTTTGTGCACCATCCGACTCATCAAATGCCCATGCTGGAATTTTCGGAGAGCGTAAAGTTATTACGTCTCGCACCGTAAGCGGACCAATTTCCTGGCCACCTGCATCTGTGTAGGTAGCAATCATTGTATAAGAACCTGTTTCTGATTTTCCTACATGTTCAGAAAAAGCATAGCTGCCTTTAAGTGGAAGTCCAGGTGCTGATACTTTGGTGTCTCCTGCTGAGAGAATGTACTCAACCATCTTTTCGGCTTCATCCATAGACACTTGCGGATGTGGAGCCATTACCAAGTCGCCCCAGTTGCCGGCACCCCCTTCAATTATTTTCTTTGCCAAACTGGCTATTGCCTGACGGTCGTCGCCGTAGCGATCTGCAATGGCCTTGTACGTAGGGCCTACCGAAGCAACTTCTTGCTGGTGGCATCCGCTACAATCTGATGCTTCGGTCAGATGTTTTCCGATCAGCGAGCGGGTTGCATCCATCATGGCTTCGTGCCCAAGGACGGGAAGCGCCAGATCTGCTCCTCGTTCGAGGTAGTCCATTGTCAGTGTGACGCGTGCAGGGTCTATGCTGCCGTTTGCAAGGCTTCCATCTTCAGCATCAACAAGTTGTACTTCATACGCCAGTTCAGAATCATCCCAGTAGAATGAGCCATTTCCTGCAGTGATGTTCAGCTTAAGCGCCGGCAGGTCGTTGCCTGCCAGTATTTCGTATGATGCATTGGATTCCTCGCCTTCAGGATCGGTCACGGTAAGACTGGCCTGATAGGTGCCGGGCGTATCGTATGTAAAGGTTGGGTTTTCCTCAGATGATGTTTGACCGTTACCAAAGTCCCAGGCATACGTAAGTTCATCGCCGTCAAAATCTTCAGACGCTGAAGTGAAGGCTACGGTCAGCGGCACGGCGCCTATTCCTTTTTCTACAGCAATTTCTGCATTCGGCCGGCGATTGCCTTTTACGTAGCTGATGTGGGCCAATTTTGCTTCGGGGCTGCCAGCAAACCACGCAGGGCCGTATTCCAGCACGTAAAGCGATCCGTCCGGAGCGAACAGCATGTCCATTGGATTGCTAAAGTTCATGTCCGGAAGGAATGGCTCCATACGCACATAGTCTCCGTTTTCGTCCATTGTAACGGCCATGATCCAGCCCCGCATCCAATCATAGATGAAAAGTTTGCCATCGTAGTACTCAGGGATTTTTGCGTCAGAGGTGGCGTAGTCATCATAATAATAGACCGGGCCGGCCATCGCATTTCGGCCACCGCTGCCTACAAGCGGGAAATCTTCAGAAGGACCGTACGGATACCAGATAAAAGCGGGTTGCGCAGGAGGCAGTTCGCGCGCCCCCGTGTTGTTGGGGGAGTCGTTGATCGGCGCTTCATGGTTATAGAGATCGCCGGAAACTTCCGTTTCAAAATTATGATCATTATAGGCTTGGTTGTCGCCTATAAAGTACGGCCAACCAAAAAATCCAGCTTCTCTCGCCTGGTTTACTTCATCATATCCTCGTGATCCACGCGATGTGCTGTCTTCGCCTGCATCAGGGCCTACCTCGCCCCAATACAAGAATCCGCTATGCTGGTCGATGGCGATACGGAAAGGATTGCGGTTTCCTTTTACGTAGATCTCAGGCCGGCCGCCAGAACCATCTTTGGGAAAAAGATTGCCATCCGGAATGCTGTAAGTACCATTTGCCTCTGGCTTGATGCGCATGATGCTTCCGCGGAGGTCATTGGTGTTGCCCGAGGATTTCTGTGCATCCCAAGGACTGCGACCGTCGCGTTCGTCTATTGGGCCGTAACCTGTGTCGCGGGGGCTGGTGTTGTCGCCAATAGATACGAACAGATTGCCTTCAGGGCCAAATTCCATAGAGCCGGCCACGTGGCAGCATTCATCTCTTTGCACGGGCACGGTGAATAATACCTTTTCGCTGTCGAAATTCAGCGTGTTGCCTTCCAGTTCAAACCGCGAAATACGAATCTCGGCAACATCTGGTGCTGAGTAGGAGAAATAAATCCAGTTATTGTTTGCAAAATCAGGGTCCGTCGCTACGCCAAGCAAGCCTTCCTCTAATTCTGAGTAAACATCGAAGGTAGCGATCGTTTCTGTAGTGCCGGCAGACGCGTCGTGGACTTTTACTGCTCCACCGCGCTCAACAAACAAGATGCGGTCATTTCCCAGCAGCTCAAGCTCCATGGGTTCTTCCAGATTATTGACGAGTACTTGCTTCAAATATCTGTTTCCTTCCGGTGCAACGGTGGCATTGTTGTAATTAACTTGCTGACCATCATTGCCGGCGTACTGAATACCGCCAAGCAGATGCGACAAATAAAGCGGATCGGTATAGGATTCAGGCGTGTGCCCGAGGCCGGTGTAAAAGGCGCGTCCTCCATCAAATTCATGATACCACGCAATTGGCCGCGGGGCTGCTTCTGGGGTTTCGTCTGCTTTTTTGTAAGACGTCTCGTCTACATTGAGGAGTACCGTAATGTCAGGATTCATCAATTTGTAGTCATACCACTCATCTACCTTGTTCCAGGTAGCCGGCAAGCCGGATGCGCCGGCGTGTTTTGCATCCACTACTTGTACTATCCCTTCCCGTACATTCGGATCGAGTGGGTGACTTTTGAACCAACCGCCTACCAATTCTCCGTACCACGGCCAGTCATATTCTGTATCAGCTGCAGCATGGATACCCACAAAGCCACCGCCGGCTTGGATAAACCGGTTCATTTCTATCTGTTGGGCGTCGTTGAGTACATCACCCGTCGTATTCAGAAAGATGACGACATTGAAATCCTTGAGATAAGATTCTACAAAGACCTCCGGTTTTTCAGTAGCTGTTACGCCAAACCCATGCGCGTCTCCAAGCTGTTTGATGGCTTTAGTGCCGGCTTCAATGGACTCATGTCGGAAGCCCTCGGTAGAGGAGAACACCAATGCGTTTATTTGTCCTGATTCTCCTCGGAAGAAGAGGAAATACGCGAGGATTAAGGCGAGCGGTACAATAGAGAAAAGAAACAATTTTCTCCGATAGATGGGTTTTTTCATCGAAATCAACAAGAAACTGAGAACAGTAAGGGGCGCTTGATGGGTGGGTATGTCCATCAAAATAAGAAATATCCCTTTATAGTGTTTTCTGGTGATGCTCCATGTTATAGAAAGAGAAAACCTTGAACGCAAAACCTTGAACCCAAAACCTTGAACCCAGAACAAAAAAAGGGTTGACGGCGCAAAGCCATCAACCCTTTCTAAAATCATTATGCGTTAACACGTAAAGCTATATCGGCTATTACGGTTTTTTCTCAGACTTATCTTTTTTGCTTGGTTCAAGCACCGTATCGATAAGTCCGTAGTTCTTGGCTTCAGCTGCGCTCAGCCAATAATCACGCTCTGAATCTTCCTGAAGCTGCTCGTACGTTGTACCAGAATGCTCGGCCAGGATTTCGTAGAGTCGTTTCTTTAGCCACAGAATCTCACGCGCCTGAATTTCGATATCAGCTGCAGTACCCTGGCTTCCGCCTGAAGGCTGGTGCAGCATGATGCGTGAATTAGGCAGAGATGCACGCCGGCCGTGGGTACCCGCAGCCAACAATACAGAACCCATGGATGCAGCAAGCCCTACACAAATGGTTGCCACAGGGGTTGAGATAAACTGCATCGTGTCGTAAATGGCCAGGCCACTGTAGACAACGCCGCCAGGAGAGTTGATGTAAATATTGATATCACGATCTGGGTCCTCGCTCGCAAGGTAGAGAAGCTGAGCAACGGCGAGGTTCGCAATCTGATCATTGATCGGCGTACCGATCATAATAATACGCTGTTTCAGCAACATGCTGAAAATATCATAGGCACGTTCCCCACGAGTCGTCTGCTCGACAACCATCGGCACAAGCGCGTTGAGTGGCTGTTCCTGGAACGGCCGGCTGTAAATTTCACCAGGGAGCGTCAGGCTCTTACTGAATTTCAGAAAATCTTCGACCATAGATCTATATTGAATTGATAAAAAGTTTTTATCGATCAGGGAATCGCAACGGGAAACCCGCAAAACAACTTTTCTTATATCGACCGAAATACTGCTTCACTCAACCGGGCCACGTGGCCGGCGATTTGTTTTTGAAGCAAACTCTAATCTTTAATGGAAATGCACCAATAACGTTTCAGCCAGTGTGGCTGTAAATTTCAAACTGAAAATTAGCAATTGGAGCGTTGAAATTAGGCTTTCAACGCTTCTTGCTGTGCTTCTCTTTTTGCCTTCAACATCTCCATGTAGGCATCTTTATTCATTTCCTCCAGTGTGACCTGAGAAGAGAGGTGCTCGAAGAGCTTTTTGCTAAGCAACTGCTCATTGATCATGTCCATGGCACCAGACATGCTCTTGTAGTATTGCTCGAACGAACTTGCAGTCTCTTCATTGCCTCCGCTCACTTCAAGGAAGTATTCTTTGCGATCTTCGTCGGTCACTTCCATCGACTCATTCTCCACCATCGTATCGCGCATTAATTTCCAACGCGCTTGCTGCTCTGCATAATCTCTGTTTGCAGCGCTGAAAGACTGGTAATCAAATCCTTCGGGCAGCTCGTTGTTGTTTTTACGCTTGATGTCTTCTACAAAAGAGTTGATAAATACCTCAACCGCTGCATTTGGAACTGGGAAGTCGTGCAGCTCCAGCATGCGGGTCATTAACTCGCTTTCCAGCAGCTTGCGCGATTCCTCTGCGTAGCTTCGTTCGATCTGAGACTGGATGAATGTTTTGAGGCCGGCTTCGTCTTCTGCTTCCTCGCGCGTAGCCTGCTTGATAAATTCGGCATCCAGCTCGGGCAACGTACGTTCTTTCACTTCTTTTACGAGCACTTCGTAGGCTACACGCTCGGCAGCTGCGTCGTCTTTGTCACCATCTTCGGATGGCATGCCTTCCTCTTCCTTGGGTAAGTCAACGCGAAACGTAGCATCTACTTTTTTACCCAGCAAGCTCTCACGCAGTGCTTCTCTCAATTTCTCGTCATCAACAAAAAACGCTACGTCTTCTTCCCGCTCGCCAATGATCGGTGTGTTGGATTCAGCATCCAGACGCTGCATGTCGATGGTTACGTAATCCGTTTTTTTGATGCCGCCTTTTGTTCTATCACTCAACTCAGCATCTCGCATCTGGAGTTGCTTGATTTCGTTCGCAATTTCCTCGTCGGTTACCTCATGCACGAGCTTCATGATCTTCTCGCCTGAAATATCTTTGAGTTCAATCTCAGGATGAACACCAAATTTCAACGTCGCATGTAAGTCGCCATCCAGCTTGTAATCAAAATCACCAAAGCTAGGCATGCCTATTACCTTGTGCTCGCCGGGTTCGATAATCTCGTCCTGGAAAACCTGGAGGATAGATCGTTCAACAACATCAATGACCAATGATTCGCCAAACATTTTCTTGAGGATAGACATAGGGACTTTGCCTTTGCGAAATCCCTTGAGTGACATGCCGGCACGCTGTTCGCGAAGTTTTTTGTCGATTTTTGGTGCCAGGTCCTGCGCTGTAGCATCGATTTGAAGTTCGTACTCTACAGGTGTGATTTGATTAATGGTGGTTTGCACGATAATTGGCCTTCTGTTCTATGACGAGTATTCCTGGGCGGAATAATTATAAGAGGCCAATTCAATCCGGGTACTGCGCTTGTAGTTCCTATTCATGGTAGAACTACAGAATCTATTATTTAGATTATTGTTGGAATTACAAAGGATTTAACAATAAAATGGCAATCGAAGTACTTCAGCGCTTAAAATCTACGTGTTTATTGGTCGTGAGATGAGGGGCCGGCATTGAGTGGGAGTTGCCGCGAAAGGCTTCGGACGTTTGCTTCGATCATATATTTCCACAAGCCGGCGCTGTTAATCCAGAAGCGCAGTTTTCTACCGTCACGCATCCAAAACGTGAGGTTTGCTTTTTTGATCTGCCCAGCCTTCCACTCCACTTGCTCGATACCATCAAGCATAAGGAGGCGGTGGTACATCCCAGTTAAAGCCATTCCACTAAGTTCAATACGATTAGGAAACAGTGATGCCTTTGTAAAAAAAAGCCGCTGTTGGGGGTCTCGAAAACGGCTGGTAAGCAATACTTCTTCCTTCTCGCGTTCTTTCTTGAACGAGAGCATGGGTAGTCAGGGGGG
>JBGCEN010000268.1:0-17570 GCA_045106435.1 Rhodothermales bacterium | reverse complement strand
ACAGAACAATAAAAACCGGCACAACTTCGTTTTGAAGAAACATCTGCTCACATCGCGGTACATATCACGCGATCACAGGAGTGAATCATGCACGATCATGATTACACACAAGGCTCATCCTGGGGCACTCACCGAAAAATGTTTCTGGGAAGCATTCTGCATGATGGGATTCAGGTTTTTGTTTGTTGTCTTCTTTTGTTTGATGTCTCAATCCGCGCCGGCGCAATTCAGGGGTAGCGATACGCAACTCAGTGATGCGCAAGCAAGCGCCGGCCAGGGCACCTATATTATTTCCCGGATAGAAGTTGAGGGTACATCGAACGAACGCACCCAATTATTTCTCGCCAGAGCCAGTGGGTTGCGTATTGGTCAGGAAGTGACGCTTCCGAATGATCCTGTTTTTGCTGTCGCCATTCGCTCGATTTACCGGCTGGAGCAGTTCTCTCACGTTGAAATCAAACAAAAGGAAATCAACGGGCGGGTTTTGCATGTGGTGATCAACGTCGTACCCTTTCCCAAATTAGGGGCCTATACTCTGAAGGGAATCAGTGGAAAAGACGAAAAAGAGTTGCGCAGGATGCTTTTTCTCGTACAATCATCAACGGTAACGCCGGCGGATATTGAACGCGCACAGAGAACCATCAAGCTCTTTCTGACCGAAAAAGGGTACCATCTGGCAGAAGTAGAAGTGACGCGCAAATCCAGACCATCGGAAACGTCAGCAGAGGAATTGGTAGACTTGCAGTTTGACGTTGATTCTGGCCCGATGGTTCGTATTCGGCAAGTGTCCATCAATGGAAACGAAGCGCTGTCAGATAGAGAGATCACGCGGATACTGGAGACGAAAAAAAGAACATGGTGGCGCTTCTGGGAAAAAGCACGCTTTGATAAGTCGCTCTTTGAAGAGGACCTGGAGAAGATGCTTTCCTATATGCACGAGAAAGGGTTTTACAATGCCCGAATCTTGCGGGACTCTGTGTGGCTGGATACCAGTTTAGAAACACCTGGCCTGAACGTCGCGATTGATATTTATGAAGGACAGCCGTACTTCATCAAGTCGATTCAGTGGGAAGGCAATACACTTTTTGAAGATGATCTGTTGACAAACTGGCTGGGGGTTCATCCGGGAGACCGTTATAACCTGACCCGTCTGCAGGAGAATCTGTATGGAAATACCCAGGGCGGAGATGTCTCCAGTCGGTATATGAACCTGGGGTATATGCGTTTTTCAGTGGAGCCAAAGGTTTCGGTGACCGGCACTGATTCTCTCAACTTGATTTTTGACGTGCAAGAAGGAGATGCCTACTCATTTGGTGACATTGAGATCACGGGGAATCATACCACAAACGATCATGTCGTACGAAGAGAGCTGTTTAGTATACCGGGCGAGCGTTTCAGCCGGGCAGCCATTCAGGAGTCGATTCGGCGTTTGATGCAGGCAGGTCTTTTTAGCGAGCAATCTATCTCGCAGGGGCCCGGTATTTCAGTGGATGATGTGAAAAAGGAGGTCAACCTCCGATTTGAAATCGAAGAATCAAATTTCCCCCGGCCACAGCTAACAGGCAGTATAGGCCAATTTGGACTCGTTCTTGGCGTTACCATGGGGTACAATAATTTTTCGATGCAGAATGTGCTAAAGAAATCAGCCTGGCGCCCTTTGCCTTCTGGAGATGGGCAACAGATTGGATTGAATGTTCAGGCAAACGGGGCTGCTTATCAGCAATACGGATTTAATTTTACGGAGCCCTGGTTTAGAAGCAAGCCGGCGCCACTAGGCTTTTCATCCTCTTATACGCACATAGGGGCGGATGCTGTGTCGTCAACCTTGAGCGGTAGTTTTGATGTCTTCTCAGCGCGTGTTTTCCACGAACGACGCCTCAAGTGGCCGAGCCCCTTCTTCAATATTGGGACGGCAGTTGAGTACCGAAATTTGAACAATACCATATACGAAGAACTTCCGAATGGGAGTAATCAGCAAATTGAGGTTACGCAATCTATTTCCCGCAACACAACCAATCACCCCGTTTTTGCAACGCAGGGCTCTCATAATCGGTTATCTGTAGAAGTAGGGGTGCCGATTGATGACTTCATTCAATATCACAAATGGCGCTTCCAGTCGAGTTGGAATGTGCCGTTATTAAAAAATCGCCGGCTATCCCTCAACATAGGTGCTGATTTAGGGTACATCGGTTCTCTTGGCAATGCGCCGGTGGAGTTTGAAAGATTTGTGCTGGGCGGTTCTCCGCTGGATTCTCAAGGCATTACAACCACGCCAATTTTGGGAACCGAGGTGGTATATTTTAGAGGATATCCACTGGGCGCTTTTGGTGCGCAAGATGGTTCGGGATTAACGGGCCGCCGCATATTAACCAAATACGCGTCTGAATTCCGTTGGATGGCCGTCAAGCAGCCGCAGATCCAGGTAATGCCTTACGCGTTCTTTGATGCGGCGAACACCTGGAATAGCTTTGATGATGTAAAGGCCGGCTCTTTGTTCAGATCTGCTGGCCTTGGGATTCGTATGACGGTACCCATGTTGGGATTACTTGATGTTGTGTACGGGCGTAATCTGGATGCCTATACCCCACCTGATGGAAGCAATAAGTCGGGATTGCCCGGCTGGGGCCTGCAATTCTCTATCGGGCGTAGTTTTAACTTTTAACAGCTGTTTCAACAGATCCTCATTATATCGTATTATATATCCGACCCTTCTTACGCTAAATGCTCGGCAGAATGGAATGAAGCGATGGATTACTTCGTCCTGTAGATATTAACCGGAGCAATAATATTTGAAAAGGTACGTCAAATGAATATGGATTCTTTAAACATCAGATATCGTTTTTTGGGCAAAGGCCTCGCCGTATTATTCTTGTGCCTGGTATGCAGTGTGCCGGCAGCCATGGCGCAGAGGCCAGGGGGCCAGGATATGGCTGAGAGGATGAAGGCACAAGTTGATGAAGTTGTAAAAGCACTCGGCTTACAGGGCGAAAAAGAAGTACAGGTGCGGCAAATACTTGGAACGGAATCAGAGGAGCGTGCTTCGATCATGCAGGGATTTCAAGGCCAGGATCGGAATGCGCGCCAGGCGATGCGCGAAGAAATGACCGAGTTGGGTGAACGAACCAGCGAAAAGCTTGCTGCAGTGTTGTCTGAAGAAGAGATGGAGAAGTACAAAAAAGTACAAGCTGAAATTCAGGAACGCCGGCGCTCTCAGTTTGGCGGCAGAAGAGGCGGCGGAGGTCAGCCGCGTATTAATTAGAGGAAGGTACGAAAGGGGCGAAGGGTATGAAGAGTACGAAATACGATTATTAATCCTTCGTACATCTTGTACCCTTCGAACTTTTCGTGCCTTTTTTATTGGCAATTCCTCGTTGGGTGTTCGATATTCAGGGACCTATCCTGTTTTCCAAACTCCCACGCCAGATATTTTGCTACAGTTCAAGAAAGTCATCCCGGTGTTGCTGCTCATTGGCTGCTCGTTATCTGGCCTTGCGTGCAAGCAAGAGCCGGCAGAGACTGTTCCTCCCAATATTCTGTTTATAGCCATTGATGACTTGCGGCCTCAGCTAGGCGCGTATGGCTATGAACAGATGGTGACCCCAAATCTGGATAAGCTTGCCTCGGAAGGCCGGCTGTTTACGCGTCATTTTGTGCAGGTACCCACTTGTGGCGCGTCTCGCTATTCTTTGTTAACAGGCACGCGTCCGCATTTGCCGGAGCATCTTAATAATCAGGCGTTTTCCCGTCTCATGCCTAAAGAAGAGCAAGCGCGTCCGGAATCGTTTGCCCACCATTTTAAGCGCAATGGATATTTCACCGCCTCGATTGGCAAAATCAGTCACACACCGGATGGCCGGCTCTTTACCTACGAAGGTAAGGGAGATGGTGCATTGGAAATGCCGCTCAGTTGGGACAAGGTATGGGGGCCGGTAGACAAATGGGGGACAGGCTGGAACGCATTTTTTGGCTATGCCGACGGGTCAAACCGAAACATGGAGCGTGGCGCGTATCCCGCGTATGAATCTGCAGATGTAAGCGATATAGCGTATCCCGATGGCCTCATTGCTCAAGAAGCAATGAACACGTTGGGAGAAGTGCGTGATCGCCCGTTTCTATTGGCGGTAGGGTTTTTTAAACCGCATCTGCCATTTACTGCACCCAAGAAATATTGGGACCTGTATGAGGCAAGTGAAATTGATCTTTCGCCCAATCCTGACGCGCCTGTTGGTGTAGCAGAGGGAAGCCTTCATGCGAGCAATGAGATGTTTCGCAATTATGGCGCGCATACTTCAGAAAGTGGGCTTGGTGTACGGATTGATGATGCACATGCGCGTACATTACGCCATGGATATTACGCAAGCGTTAGTTTTGTTGACGCGCAGGTAGGTAAAGTGCTAGACGAACTTGATGAACTGGGGCTGCGCGAGAATACGATTGTGGTGGTTTGGGGAGATCATGGATGGCATTTGGGGGACCACACTTTGTGGGGTAAACATGCTACATTTGATCGGGCATTAAGAAGTACGTTAATTATTCAGACGCCTGCCATGCCCAACCCCGGTTTGTCAGCAAATGGTATCGTTGAAACGCTTGATATCTATCCTACACTAACTGAATTAGCGGGTCTTGAAACACCCGATGAACTGGGCGGGACAAGCCTCGTTGATATGCTGAATAAACCTGAGCATCCCGGGAAAGATGGTGCTTTAGGTTACTGGCGGAATCGTCGTACATTGCGTACAGACAAGTATCGATTAACGCAGTACGATGACGGGCAGATTGAATTATTTGACCATCAATCAGACCCAAATGAAACGACGAATGTAGCGGATGCTCAGCCGCAAATTGTAGCACGACTTCAAGATAAGCTACGCTCGCAAACGGTAAGCCTGCAAAACAACTGAAGCCAGCATTTGAATGGCATAATGCGGCGGGTTTTGACAGAATACTTTGAACCCAGAACTTTAAATATTGAACCCATAAAGAATAGTATGAACTACAGACGGTTTGGACGCACAGGATGGGAAGTAAGTGAAGTGGGATATGGCATGTGGGGGATGGCAGGCTGGACAGAATCAGATGATCAGCAATCTCTGGCTTCCTTGCATAGAGCGGTAGAATTGGGATGTAATTTCTTTGATACGGCATGGGCGTATGGCGAAGGGCATAGCGAAAAGCTGCTGGGTGATTTAGTGCGGGCCCATCCTGATCAGAAAATTTACACGGCGACCAAAATACCGGCCAAAAACTTCACGTGGCCAAGCCGGCGCGAGTTTTCTCTCGATGTCTGCTTCCCGCCTGAACATATCGAGCAATACGTATTGGACAGCCTCAAGAATTGTGGTCTTGAACATATTGATTTGATGCAATTCCACGTGTGGGAAGATAGCTGGGTTGAAGATGAGCGATGGATCAGGAAAATGGAAGATCTCAAGTCAAGAGGCTTGATCGGTGCTGTGGGCATCAGCCTGAATCGATGGGAAACGTGGAATGGAATCAAAGCAGTTAGAAGTGGTGTGGTCGATGCAGTGCAAGTGATCTACAATATTTTTGATCAAAATCCTGAAGATGAGCTGTTCCCTGCCTGTCAGGAAATGGATGTGGCTGTTATTGCCCGTGTGCCATTTGATGAGGGCACGCTTACAGGCAATCTGACAAAAGAAACAACGTGGCCTGAAGGGGACTGGCGGAATACCTACTTTGTCCCTGAAAACCTAAATGCAAGCGTGGATCATGCAGACGCATTACGACCGCTGATTCCTGCCGATATGAATATGCCGGAAATGGCGCTGCGATTCATACTCAATAATGATACTGTGAGTACAATTATTCCCGGCATGCGCAAAATGCGCAATGTAGAAGCGAATATGGGTGCCAGCGATAAAGGTCCGCTTCCTGAGGCGCTGCATACAAGCCTAAGAGCCCATCGCTGGGATCGCGAACCCACCTCCTGGTCGCAGTAGGATTTTTACAGTCATCAGTTTACAGTCATCAGTTTACAGTCATCAGTTTACAGTAGGCAGTTTACAGTATTGCTATACTCTGAACTGAGAACTGATGACTGAGAACTGATGACTATAAACTGATTCGTATTGAAACATAGTTTGGTTAAATTAGAATGATAGATATATCGTCAACCAGAAACAGAAATTGCCTGCCATGTCTTTTCTGCTAATGGCAGAAGACATCATAAGACGCTTAAGACAAAAATTGCCGAATCAGGTGTGAATGAAATGGAATTAACTTTCTTCGGGCATTCAGCTCTTCAAATAAAAACACAAGGGACCACGCTGCTCTTTGATCCTTTTATTACGGGTAATCCGCTGGCTTCATCTGTGGTACAAGCAGAAGACCTAAATCCGGATGTAATACTGCTGACACACGCGCATGGTGATCACTGGGGGGACACCGCTTCTATTGCGCTTAGAACGGGCGCTCTGATCGTTTCTAATTATGAAATCTGCGAATACATCAAACGAGAGCACAATCATCAGCGTGTCCATTCGATGAATTCAGGTGGGACCTGGAAATTTGATTGGGGACGTGTCACATTTACTTATGCCCGGCACTCATCCTCTTTTCCAGATGGCACCTATGGTGGCAATCCGAATGGATTTATTCTGCATCTGGAAGGGAAATGTATCTATAATCTCGGTGACACGAGTGCGTTTGCAGAAATGGCATGGATTGGCGAAGACCATGATGTAGATGTGGCTTTAATGCCCATTGGCGATTGCTTTACGATGGGGCCGGCCGGCGCAGTGCGTGCGGCAACGATGATAAAACCGAAATTGAGCATTCCACTGCATTATGATACATTCCCTCCAATCGAGGTAGACATGCAGGAATGGGAGTCGGGAATGGCTGAAAAGGGGTTTGATACCCGTGTTTTGAGCCCTGGGGAAACGATTTCATTATAAATTTCGTTCTTCCCAAAAGTTTTGTATTTTAATCACGTAAAAATCTCACTTGCGTTATTCCCGGCTACCGCTAGTGACTATCCCTGCTGCTTAAACAAAAACAGGCAGCCAAGATGCATCCAGATCCTTTGAAGAAAAGAGCACAAAGGGAAATATCGTTCCTCAGGAAACGCTATTTAGTCTGGTCGAGCCTTATGCCGGCATTGTTGCTTATTGCGATTCCATCGCACAGTTTTGCACAACGCCCATTTCAGCAATACGACCAGCTATACCGTAGTGAACAATCTCAACGTTCATTCTACGGCGGCTATGCGTTGACTGCAGAGGTTGCTTATCGCAATGCTGCCGCTTTGCCTGGAGAGGGCTTGCAGGTAGCAGAGGCAAATCCATTGGGGCTCAGTTTCAGGCTGGATTATCAGTTCTCACAACGATTGGACTTGAGTGCCGTTGTGGATGCCGCCGGCAATAGTACGCGCCGGGGGCTCTCATTGAGTTGGTTGGTTTTTAAATATT
This sequence comes from Rhodothermales bacterium, assembly GCA_045106435.1. GTDB lineage: Bacteria > Bacteroidota > Rhodothermia > Rhodothermales > JAHQVL01 > JBCCIM01. The sequence goes on along the minus strand of JBGCEN010000268.1, from coordinate 10,137 downwards.
ACGAACGGAACGAAGGCTCTTCGTTTGCGCTTCGTTTGGCTGTGGATCCGTCATTTGATGGGCGGGTAGGATTTCCTCAGATAGATATTGCCTGGCTTTCTTCCTCACTTGTTACCCCACTTTCGTCGACCAACTTTGCTTTTGGTTTACGCCGTGTGAGGTTAGGGTATGAGCAGTGGGTACTCGGTGAGCCCACCGTTTCAACGGGGTTTGTTTTGCATGGTGCAAACCCGTTAGCGAACACTCGAAATAATCTCGATGTGATTTACACGCGTGCTTTTGGTTGGGAATTCCACATGATGTTTGGATATAACTTTAGGTTCGATCCAGCTGGAAGCAACGTTTTTGTATCACTCCTTGGCCAGGCCGGGAGCTATGATTTACTGGAAACGTCCTTTGACCAGCCGTTGCTGGGACAACTGAATCTAAGCGCAGCCACTTCCTTAAAAAAAGAAATTACCACTGCTAAAGACTATCTTGGCGGCGTGATCTGGGTGCGGTCTGGTATCGAATTTAATCGCCCTAACTTCCAGATCCTGCCTTATATCGGACTTCCGTTGCGTCAATGGGTGCCCGGTACAGGGGAATGGCCTCGTTCCAGACGACAGGTGGGCGTAAGATTCATGCTGCGGTAGGACGCGTTTTAATGCGAATAGGCATTCTTTCTGATACCCACAATTATTTTCATCCGGCAATTCCTGAATTCTTTAGTAACGTGGATTTGATTCTGCATGCTGGTGACATTGGTACTCCCGACATTCTTGACCAGCTAGAAGCCCTGGCTCCCACACGTGCTGTATGGGGTAATATTGATGGTCAGGAGATCCGGCATCGCACTGAAGAGCATATGCGTATCAAATACGCCGGCTTGAATTTCTGGATGACACACATTGCCGGACACCCAAAAGCCTGGCAGAGAAACATGGATAAGCAGTTGGCCGTTGAGCCACCTGACATATTCATTTGCGGGCACAGCCATATTTTACGCGTTGAGCGCGTAAAGTCTCTCGGAAATATGCTTTATATTAATCCAGGTGCTGCAGGCCGTGAGGGTTTCCATCAGGTAAAGACCTGTTTACGCTTGCGTGTAGAAGCAGGTAAAGCCAAGGAAGTTGAAGTTATTCATCTGGATGAAAAGAAAAAGACGATGTAAGATTAGCATTAACGTTGCCTGAAAAAGTACTTGGTATTTCTACTATTTACATTCTGCAGTTCTACATTCTAACGGCCCATGCCCGGAAGCACTTCACACAAGCAAAGAACAACCAGACATGATCTGAGGGCTCTTTATGAGACCAGTCAGATGCTGAGTTCTTCTTTGGATCTGGAATTTATTCTCAACAATCTGTTGTTAACAGCAATGAGTAAGCTGCTCGTTACCCGAGGGGTGGCATTGCTCTATAAAGATGCTGAAAGCTGTTATCATGTGCTTAAAGTAAAAGGACTGCCAGGCCTGGGTGCCGGCGAGAAAGTGAGCCTTGGAGAATTACACTCGGGTGAGCTGATCGGTGCAGATGATATTCCTGAAGAACTGGCGCAACATCAAATTGTCATGTTGTTGCCTGTAGCATTTGGTCACAGGAAAATCGGACTCATTGGCTTGGGGCCCAAGGCAACGGGGCAGGGATTCGACAAAGAGGAGCTGGAGTTTATTCTGTCGCTGGTAAATATGTCTTCAGCGTCTGTTCTAAACTCTTTGATGGTAGAGGAATTACAACTCACAAACAGGGAGCTTGATGGCAAGGTACAGCAACTGAATACGTTGTTTGATTTGTCTCAGGAGTTTAATTCCAGCGTAGATCGGGAAAATCTTGTAAAACTGTTGGCTTTTGCATTGATGGGGCAAATGCTTGTGAACAAGCACTTGTTCTTGTTAAAACGTCGGGAAGAAGGAGATGAAGATCATGAAGACGTCGGTAGTTTGCAGATTGTGGCAGCCCAGGGCGTACAGAAAACGATTTGTACTCCAGAACTCCTCCAGAATTTATTGAGCCTCAAAAAGGAGCTTCAATTTAATAGCGAAGAAGAGTGCCCGGCTGAATGGAAACCGCTATGTGATGCCGGCCTCGCGCTGGTGCTACCCATTCAACATAATGATGAAACGAGCGCAATCTTGTGCCTCGGGCCCAAAATGACCGGGCAATCTTATGAGCGCGGTGACATAGATTTGCTCAATGCTTTGGGCAACCTGGCTTTTGTGTCTATTCAGAATACGTATCTGGTAGAGGAGCAGATTGAGAAAGAGCGGCTTCAGGAGGAAATGCGTCTGGCGCGTGATATCCAGGAGCGGTTGCTGCCAAGTGAGACGCCTGAAGTAGCAGGATTGGAGATTGCTTCATTGGCTCTGCCCAGCCAGCATGTAGGAGGCGATTATTTTGATCTGGTTGCCCAACAAAACGGGAGTATACTGATCGCTATTGCGGATGTGACAGGCAAAGGTGTGTCGGCTGCTTTGCTGATGGCAAACTTGCAAGCCTGTTTGCATACCATGGTGCCAATGGATCTCACGATGGAAGAATTCATCGGCCATATGAATCGTGTTATTTGCCAGAACACGAGCTATGATAAATTTATCACAGCCTTCACCGGAATCTATCATCCGGATAGCCGTCAGTTTCAATATGTTAATGCCGGTCATAATCCCCCAATGCTTCTCCGAAAAAATGGTGACCTCGAATTACTTGAGGAGGGTGGGCTTTTACTCGGTGTGATGCTGGACATACCATATAAGAGGGGAAGCGTTGATCTTGCTCCTGGTGATATCCTGGTTTCATTTACTGATGGTGTCACAGAGGCTATGAGCCCTGATGAGGAGGAGTTCCACGAAGACCGGTTGGAAGCTGTGATACGGGCACATCAGGAGGATACAGCGCAGGAAATCCTCGACGCAGTGAGAGAAGCAATTGTAGGGTTTACAGGGAGCGATACGCAGTTAAGCGACGACCTTACCATGATTGTCATGAAGGTCGTGGACTGACAAGTGTAAGCTGTTAGCCCGATTGGCAATACGACCTGGTTGTAAGGCCGATAAGGTAGTGCCGGGTATGAATTGATGGGGAGATAGGAAGACAGGAGTATTATGATCGGTTGCTTGCCTTCTTGCCTACAAAAAACTACCCAGCTTTTTGAGCTTAACCTGTCACTCTAGACGGCTAAGGCTGATTTGTTATGATGTGCGTTGTTAAATATCAACTCTAATTGTTGCATGGCTTCCTGAGAGAATATGCGGTCTCGCCGAGCCATTACACGCTGGATTGACTCAAACGCTTTGTCCAGCCTGTACGGTTGAAATCCAGCCTCTGGCCCACCCCAGCTAAACGAAGGTAAATGACGGGGCATAAATCCACTCCCAAACAAATTACAGCCTACACCCATGAGCGTTGCTGTATTTAGCATTGAGCTAATGCCAATTTTGCTGTAATCAGCCATGATCGTGCCCAGGAATTGACGTCCCGTAGGTTCAAATATGCGCAGTGATTCGTTGAAAAAACTGGTCTCACTGTAATCATTCTTGAGGTTGGACGCATTGGTGCCGGCGCCAATGTTGCACCAGGAGCCCATGTACGCATGACCCAGGAAGCCCTCGTGCGCTTTATTCGAGAAGGATTGTAAAATGGCTTCGGTAACTTCTCCTCCTGCTTTACACACAGGCCCTAAAGCACTTTTAGACACATCTGCACGGGCTTTAATGACGCTTTGTTTTCCTAGATAAAGAGGGCCTTTAACAATCGCGCCCTCCATTACTTTTGCTTGCTGATCAATAAAAACTGGTCCATCTTCAGCGCTAATGATGGCGCCGGCATGAATCTTTGCGTCTGGCGCAATGAAGATATCTGCCGGATTGATCATGGTGATGGATTTATGCAGTGACGCAGGCGCTTCTTCTGTATGCAAGCGATGCATCAAAGATAAATCATGCCGGAGATTGTCCTGGAGGCCATCGATCAGATGCCAGAGTCGATTGATCAAGGTTGCCCCTTCCACTTGTTCAGTGGGGAGGCCTTCGAATGAATTCTGGCCTATAAGGCGATCAAGGGAGATGCTGATCGGCTGAGGTACCCATGCAGCTATTACCGTGTTGTCCTGAAGAAATAGCTTGCCTTCGGTTGTTGATTGTTGCACTCGCTTTAGTTCAGCAGCAAGCGCCGGCGATAAATCTGTAACACGCCCATTGATAAACAATACAGCTTCCTCTCCCGGTAATTCATTTACGGGCAGGCCGGTCTGGCTTTGAATCAACGGCGCCAGCATTTGCCGGGCGTGTAAAGTCACATTGGGCCTGTCAAAGACTTCCCATAGCCGCATCAGCGTCGTAAAGGCGCCCGTCCGGATCTGGTAAACGCCACGTGTTTGTGCTACGGGTGATAAATGGGTTACGTCACTATCTTCAAAAAGGCAAAGATGCATAGCGTGAGATGTGCTTGATTTTTGAACGGAAGATTTCGCAAGAGAAGCGCTAGGAACCGGCTGTGGAGTTGCAGTAATAGCCGGCGTGTTTCTTCAGGTTTATCGCAGGGGCAACGTAAAGCCTGTTTATAAGCTTTGTATTACTTTATGTATTCTATGTTCTGGTTTTTTGAAGAATATGCCCGTAGCTCAGCAGTTGGCAGCGTGTGTCGATAATTAGCAATCGTGAAATAAATCGTGCGATCTGAGTGTCGACAGACTTTAAATACCGCATATTTTATGATATAAATGCTCAACGCGTTCTTTTAAAGTCTCTAGAGACCCGTCATTGAGGATTATATAATCAGCTTTGTCTAGCAATTCGTCTGGCGGAAGTTGATGCTTCATACGATTTTTTACCTGCTCCTCAGTGGTATTGTCTCTCGTGACAACACGCTGGATCCGCAAAGCTGCTGGTGTATGGACGACGGCCACGGCATCCAACCGTCCTGCACTACCAGATTCGTAGATCAATGCGGCCTCGTAAACCAATAGCTTTATGTTATCTTCTTCTGCGGTCGCTTTTGCCACAGATAACACTTCGGCCATTCTCGGATGTACAATACCATTGATTTGCGCAACAGCCTCATCATTGCCAAAAACAAGGCCGGCAAGATGTTTACGGTTTAGCGTCCCATCTGCATGGTAACTCTCCGGGCCAAAAGCGACTGTAATCTCATCACGAACCGCTTCATTTTCAACCATCAGTTTTTTCGCCTCAAGATCTGCATACACAACTCGTGCACCAAGATCTGCAAACATCTCGCAGACTAATGTTTTGCCGCTGCCTATTCCTCCTGTTATCCCAAGGGTAAATGTATGCGCGTTTTCTGCTTTCATCTAAGTTGCTTTTCAAATTGTTTGCACATCCAAACTAGTGCTGCGAATCTAAGACCACATCTCCACCCTAAACCTTGAACGCTAAACCCACTTCAGATAATGCGATAGCATTTCTGTAGTGCCCCTTACAAATTCCAAATGACTGTAAGCGCCACATTGGGAATTGTTTTAATCGTGCCTTTACGTGCTTCGCGTCTAATGTGTGCTGCGAGGTCTTCGGGGAGATCTCCGTATAAATTTTGCCTGATTCGTTGAATGTTGAGCCATCCATCCAACCGTATAGCAGAAGCGTTTTTCATGGGCCAGATGATCGCAAATGTAGGGCCGATTTGCTCGATCCAGCGGCGTCCTTGTCGTGTAACAGTCCCACGTAATACACTGCCGTTTTCATCGCGAATGAAATCACCATTTTCGTCGATCCTGCGGTATCGAACGGTGCTTGCTCGCTCGAAGTCAGTCCTTATAAACATGCGTATGCCAATTTCACTTGTAAGCCGGCCTTCACTTCTTATGCGAACCCAACTGCTATAGGTTTGCAGGGTGTCGAAGGGGATTTCAGCAAACTGATTCTGGAGAAATCGGCCAAGCCTCAAGTCACTGAATCCGCCCGTGACAATGGCTTCGAAGCCGCCGCCAAGTTTTTGCTTTAATTCTGTTTCATACCTGATCTCACGGGCTGACTGGTCGGTAGGGCGCCGGCCTTCGAGCACAAAATCATCCACCGTGTATGTTGCTCTTACTTCAGAGGTTGCCCGGAAGTATGATTGCTCTGAAGGGGTCCAAATAATTGTAGGACGAAATCGCAGGGTACGCTGGACATTGTTTTCAGCTGATCTCCGCGCTTTCAGGTACACAGTATGGTAGTACGAGCCGAAGAGATTGAGATTGGTTTGAAGATATGGGCTGAGCCTGTATTGCAGGCCCAGTTGCCCGTTGTAGAAAGCCTCATCCCGGTCATCCTGATTAGAGGTCGGCGTATCGTGGCGCAGAATGTTTGCGGTGCCCTCTGCACGCAGGTTGATTTTTTCGGTAAGCGTAAATTGGTTTCTGAGGCGGAAGGTGAAAAAGCTTCTGTCGTAGTCTGCTTGCTCCAGGAGGTCTCCTTTTTGCGTTGCCTGCACGGGAGGTAAGGCATCTCTGTTGGCCAGTTGTCGCTGTTCAATTTCTGCACCGCCTGAGAAAGTAAGGTGAGAATTTACCCGCTTGTTTTGGTAGAGGAGTCCAAGTTCTGCATCGACTGTGCGCCGGTTAAAATCCGTATCGAAGAATAATGATTGGTCTGGCGCTTGAAATGTTCGGATTTTCCGGTTATTGGCCGTGAAATCCATTCTGCTGGTTAAATGCAGCGATTTAGTGAGTGGTGTTTCCAGTTCCAGGCCAACGAACAGTGTATCGCTTGTTGTGGCTTCGATGGTTTGTGATAACAGATTGGTGTCTGTATCGCGATTGAGAAAGGAAATGGCCTGATACGCGTCTCTGCGTGCATTTGAATAAGAGAAGGTGGATCCCAGCCTGGTTTCATCAAATAGCCGTTCTGCTTTGCCGGCCATCCGTAATGAACTGCCACGCCGCGGATTGATGAGTTGCAGGTTTCCGCCGGCTTCAATGCCTATTTCAACGTCCTCTCTGCTTTTGGGCAAAAACTGAATTTTCCCCCCGAAGGCCGGTCCCACATCGCTCTTAAGCGGCGCTTCACCTTCACCCCGCGGCGCGCCGGGTCGTTGATCCATGGCAAACCCAACAGCCGGCTCAATGGAAAGCACATCCATGAGTTTGAATGTTGTGAATGCATATACATCCTGCGAAAACACCCGGCTTTGGCTATACCAGGCCAAGTGTCCTCTGAATTTGGGAGATGCTGCAGCGGTGGACAGGTTTTTGTCCAGAAGCCAGCGGAGCTGATTTTCGTCTCTGAAGCTAAGCAGATCGTTGAAAAGGATAAAGGCATTTGAAGAAAATCGGTTCGCAGCAGAAAATTGCCACTTTTGGATTTGCTGCTTTACCTGCAGATCTGCAATCCATCTATACCGATTTATTTCTCTTTCAAACTGAGTTTCCAGCTTCTGTTGGTTTTGCGCATGGGCGCTGTTTGGAGGGGCTAACAGGTACGCGATCGCGATGAGTATATACAGCAAAAAGAACCTGTAAAGAACAGGTTTGCTATAGACACTGGACGGTAAGATTGCGAAGATCTGCATGCAACAATTGAACGGCGTAATTAACCTGGAGGCCATGCCAGGCTACGTCCGCCGAGGAGGTGCAGATGAATATGAAAAACCGTTTGGCCGGCTTCTTCTCCGCAATTAAATACAGTCCGATAGCCGTTGGTTAATCCTTCCTTTTGCGCAATTTTGCTTGCCGTCAAAAAGAGATGGCCAACCAATTGCTCATCTTCTTCAGTCAGGTCATCAAGCGTCGGGATCGGTTTACGAGGTACGATGAGAATATGCGTAGGTGCTTGTGGATTGATATCACGAAAGGCGATACACAGATCGTCTTCAAACACCAGGTCTGCAGGAATTTCGCGATCGGCTATTTTTTCGAAGAGCGTTTTTTCAGCCATCAAAAGACTACTAGTAGGAATGAAAGGATAGCTTTGGGAATCGTAGCACTTGTACGCAGCATTAGGCAAGTCGTGCCCCAAAGGCATGGGATCAACATGATGCAGTAGTCAAACAAATAACTATTGCTGGATGAGTTGTTGACGGGAAGAGGGGAAGCCAGGGCAAAAAGTACATAGAATTCTCATATCACCCCGTCAATACTTGTTCCATCTGACTACTGGTTCTTGTGTCATTATAATTGAATTTCAAGGGGGACGAAAGTATCGGCGTACAAAAAAACTCTTTTCCCCACAATCGTACCCTTTGTACTTCTTGTCCTCTTCGTACTTTTTAAATACTTATTGCATTCAACATGTTCGTGGGCAGGACTCAAGCACGTAGCCACAGCAGTGCGCTTGCGTGTAATACAATGACAGGTGGTGAAACTCACTTAACTGGAGGCGGTATTGAGGCGTGTCGTCAAAAAACTTAAATCCCTGAAATATCTTATGCCACACGTTTACGTTACGCGTAAAGCCCATTTTAATGCAGCGCATCGGTTGCACAATCCAAATAAATCGGATGAATGGAATCGGGAAATGTTTGGGAAATGTAACAACCCGAATTGGCATGGTCATAACTATATCATGGAAGTGACTGTTGCCGGCGAACCAGATCCTGACACAGGTTATGTGATTGATCTCGGCGAGTTGAAGCAGATCATCGAAGACCGTGTATTGTCCAAGGTTGATCACGCAAACTTGAACATGGACGTGGATTTTTTGCAAGGTATTATGCCCTCGACAGAAAATTTTGTCGTGGCTATTTGGCAACAATTGGAGCCGGCTTTGCCATCTGGACGCCTTTCCTGTATTCGCTTATACGAAACAGAGCGAAATATCGCGGAGTATCGAGGAGAGTGATTGGTGCACACACTTACAATGTTTGAAGAAAATGGTAGTGGTGAAATAAATGGCAGTCCATAACGAAAACGACAAAGTGCTATATAAAAGGGTAGATCATTACGATGACGAAGTGACAGCCCGAATTTCCGATCATGTAGCAGATATTATCTCTGACCTGGGTGAGGATGTGTCTCGTGAAGGGCTATTAAAAACGCCTGAACGGGTGTCAAAAGCCTATCAATTCCTCACGCATGGGTATCAACTGGATCCAGATCAGATTCTGAAGAAGGCCTTGTTTGACGAGGATTATAGTGAGATGATTGTCGTTAAGGATATCGAAGTATATTCTTTGTGTGAGCATCATATGCTTCCTTTTTTTGGTAAGGCACATGTAGCCTATATTCCCAATGGAAAAATAGTTGGACTGAGTAAGATTCCACGTGTTGTTGACGTGTTTGCGCGCCGGCTGCAGGTACAGGAACGTCTCACGTTGCAGATCCGGGAAGCCATTGATCGTGTGCTTAATCCGCTGGGTGTTGCCGTTGTAATTGAAGCGCAACACTTGTGCATGATGATGCGCGGTGCAGAAAAGCAGAATTCAGTAACCACCACCAGTTGCGTAAGCGGACAATTTCATGAGGACGCTACACGCTTTGAATTTATGCGGCTGATAGGAGCCAGATAATATGCCTCTTTTTGTTATTACAGGCGCAAGCCAGGGAATGGGCCGAGCCATTGCCGAAATTTTTTCAGGCGAAGAAAATGTTCAATTGGCGCTTATTGCGAGGAATGAAGCGAATCTAAAAGAAGTAGCTGTCGTGTGCGAGGCGCAGGGGGCTGAAGTAGCTATTTATCCTTGTGATGTGACGGATGAAAAAGGTGTAGCGGATGTGGCTACGCGGGTGATTGAGCAGTGGGGCGCCCCCGATGTGCTGATAAACAACGCCGGCGTATTTCAACCGGGCGGCTTCCTGGAAACCACGCTTGAGTCGTTCAAATATCAACTCGACGTCAATCTCACCAGCGCATTCATGGTTACGCAGGGTTTTTTGCAATCGATGATTGACAAGGGAGCCGGTACCCTCTTCTATATGGCCTCTGTGGCATCGCTCAAGGCCTATCCTGGTGGAGCCGCGTACTGTACAGCAAAACACGGACTACTGGGCCTTGCGCGCAGTGTGCGGGAAGAAACGCGCGACAAAGGCTTGCGCGTCACAACCCTGCTACCCGGCGCAACCCTGACGCCAAGCTGGGATGGCGTTGATATCCCGGAAGAGCGATTCATGCCGGCAACAGATATCGCCAAAGCAGTACGCGACATCTACCACATGTCAGATCGAACAGTAGTTGAAGAAGTGGTACTGAGGCCACAGTTGGGGGACATTTGACAAATTGAAAATTTC
>JBGCEN010000267.1:0-8007 GCA_045106435.1 Rhodothermales bacterium | reverse complement strand
TCGATGTTAGACATACCTTTTGAGTCTTCGCCGTTTAATTTATCCAGGTCTGGTTGGTAAACCGAGACGTATAAATAATCGAAAAAGACCCTGGTGGCGCTAAAAAGAGGCTTTGACATTTTCTTATTGGACAAAGTCGAGCTAAGAACCTGTTGAGATTTAATCTTCACATTGAGTGAGCGATCTTTTGGTGCTTTTGAATCCGCTTTCTTATTTGCATCAGTCGGGCTGCGCCCTCGTGTCGCACGTAACGCTGCTATGCGCTCAAAAAGTCGTATTCAAAATCACTCAAAATCTCATCTCTCTCAATTGCGAACCTCAAATCTCAACAGTTTCTAAGCCTTCGAAATTGGACATTCATCAATCGATATTCTGCATTCGAGACCTTGTCCAAATGGACAAGGTCGATCTTACTCTTTCTCTTCCCAATCCAGAGACCGTTTCAGCGCCTTCTGCCAGCCAGATTTTAATTTCGAGACGTCCTGCGGATTCATAGCTGCATCGTACGTTTCATCAATTTGCCATTGCGTTGAGATTTCCTCTTGTGACTCCCAAAAGCCAACAGCCAGGCCGGCCAGGTAGGCCGCACCCAGGGCGGTTGTCTCGAGTACTTTGGGACGAAGGATTGGGACGCCCAGGATATCTGCTTGAAACTGCATAAGCATGTTGTTGGCAGCAGCGCCACCATCTACGCGCATTTGTGCGAGGGGCAATCCAGAGTCTTTCTGCATGGCGTCGAGTACATCTGCAACCTGGTAAGCAATACCTTCCAGGGCAGCGCGCGCAAAATGGGCCCGGGTTGTGCCGCGGGTGATGCCGGCCACTATACCTCTGGCGTATTGATCCCAATGCGGCGCACCAAGCCCGGCAAAGGCGGGTACGATGTAGATGCCTCCATTATCTGGCACACTGGCTGCAAGCGCTTCCACTTCAGCGGCTGAATCGATCAGGCCCAGGCCATCTCTGAGCCACTGCACAACAGCGCCGGCAATGAAGATGCTTCCTTCCAGGGCATAGTGTGTGGTATCACCAATTTTCCATGCGACGGTGGTGAGCAGATTATTATGAGAGGTTACTGCCTTTTCTCCGGTGTTCATCAGCATAAAACAGCCGGTGCCATAGGTATTCTTGACCATCCCTTCTGATGTACACATCTGCCCAAACAATGCAGCTTGCTGGTCACCTGCAATGCCGCTTACGGGCAAAGAGGTATCAAAAAGACCGTCGGTTGTATTTCCGTATACCTCGCTGGAAGACCTGACTTCAGGGAGCATGTTGCGTGGCACATCAAGAATACCGAGCAATTCATCATCCCAGTCGCCAGTATGGATATTGTAAAGCAGGGTTCTTGAGGCATTGGACACATCCGTAATGTGTTTTTTGCCTCCGGTTAAATTCCAAACCAGCCAACTGTCAATGGTGCCAAATGCCAATTCGCCGGCTTCTGCGCTGGCTCTTGCACCTGCTACGTTGTTAAGGATCCACCGCACTTTTGTCCCCGAAAAATAGGCATCAAGCACAAGTCCCGTCTTTTTTTGAAATACTTCAGCCAGGCCCCTGGATTTTAACTCATCACAAAAAGATGCTGTTCGACGATCTTGCCAGACAATGGCGTTAAAGATGGGTTTCCCTGTTTTTCGATTCCAGACAACCGTGGTTTCCCGCTGGTTGGTAATCCCAATGGCCGCGATGTCTCTTGCACTGCAGCCTCCTTTTGCAAGTACACCTCTTGCCACTTCCAGTTGAGTATCCCATATTTCCTCGGGGTTGTGTTCAACCCAGCCAGGTTTGGGAAATATCTGTTCAAATTCTCGTTGGGATACGGCTTTGATACTGCCATTGTGATCAAACAAAATGGCTCGCGAACTGGTAGTACCTTGATCCAAAGAAAGAACGTATTTCATAAGCTATCGAGGGTGCTTTGATCTTTTAGAAGTTTTGGCCGTATTTGGGCAAGCGCTATAGATGGTTGCGCAGGGTTTTAAATTGAGTGATAGTCAGATTATAAGATATTAAGTTGTATCAAGCCAGCGCAGATCAAATCTGACCATCAGAAGCAATAATGGACCCATGCACAGGTGGATAGCGCTAAAATAGATTCTCGAAAGATTACATGCTAATGGCGGGATAATTTATCAATGGCAAAATTTGTATCCGTTTCCGAACTCATTGAATCCTATAAATCCAGGTTCATACCGGAGAATGCCGATGGTGTTAATACCATTATTCAGTTGCGGTTAAGCGGTGAGCCATCATCTGATTTTTTCATGATGATCAAAGACCAGATGTGCACCATCACAGAAGGAGTACACGACGAAGCCGTGCTCACTGTCAATGCTACTGTGGAAGATTGGTTGATGCTAAACAATCATGAAGTCAATCCCATGATGTTAATGATGCAAGGGAAATTGAAAGTTGACGGACCGCTACATATGGCGGCCAAATTCAGGTCTATGTTTAAGGAGTAGTGGTATTTTTAGTGGTTAGTCATTGGTTTTTAGTAGTTAGTTGGACTTCCCTCTCTGTATTTTACCATTGTACTAACCACTAACCAAGCCCGCTGGTGCGTTATGAAGGCTGAGTTTAAAGGGAAAGTAGTTTTTATAACAGGTGGTGCTTCTGGTATAGGAAAAGCTACTGCGATGGCCTTTGCGAAAGCGGGGGCGCGTGTCGTTGTTGCTGATTTGAATGACGCGGGGGGAGAGGAAGTTATCCAGCACATTCTTGCATTGGGGAATCAGGCATTGTTTGTGCATACGGATGTAGCAGATCCTGACAGCGTAAAATCTGCTGTGGGTGAAGCCATTGACCGATTGGGCTGCATTGACATTGCCTTTAACAATGCCGGCATTGGTGGACTTGAAACACCAACCAGCGATTATCCCGAAAGCAATTGGCACCAAGTGATTTCAGTAAACTTGAGCGGTGTCTTTTATTGTATGAAGCATCAACTTGCGCATATGATTCAGCGCCGGCAAGGTGTGGTTATCAATATGGCATCGGTGGCAGGATTGAGAGGCTTTCCGTGGCATGCTGCCTATGCAGCGAGCAAGCATGGGGTGATTGGGCTGACTAAAACCGCCGCTGTGGAGGTAGCAAAAGAGGGCATCCGCGTCAATGCCATTTGTCCGGGATTTACAGAGACGCCCATGGTTGAATTAATGATTGAAGACCAGCCTGGGCGAAAAGCTAAACTTGAAAAAGGCATGCCGATTGGCCGAATGGCACACCCGGATGAAATCGCTGAAGCAGTATTATTTCTTGCTTCTAGTAAAAATAAATTTATGATTGGCCATTCCATGGTACTGGATGGCGGGATTTCCTCAACCTAGTGGTCTGGCAACAAAGTGAAGGTAGATTGTTTATTCTGAAATCAGAGACAAAAAACAACTATAGTTATTTCAGTTCACAGGAACGAGAAGAGGCAATATGTACGAACAAAAGAAAAATGGCTTTTTCGTACATATCGTACCATTGACAGAGTTCATGGTTAGAAATGCAAGACTGTATGCAGATTGAGACCTGTCTTTTATTATCCTTCGAAATTCAGAATTCCTTGTTGGATGTTCGTTATTCAAGGCTTTGTAAAGTGAACAAAGTTACTCCAAATCCTTAATTATTCATTTCTGAGATATTATTCGTATATGCAATTCCGCTTATTGATTGCTTGCCTATTTATCGGCTTGATGACGCCGGCAGTATTTCCCAATGCAGCATTAATCCAATCTGCTGAAGCGCAGAAAATAGATTGGGGTATCAGCATATCTTCCAGCTTTCATCAACATGAATATGAAGAACCTCTGGCATGGTGGGACAATGCTGGGCGTGTTTTTCCCAGTGTGATGTTGCGGAGTGAATTGCCCTTGTCATTTATCGAAGGGCCGCTGGGCAAAAAGCTTTTTCTACGGACGGGTGTGCGTTATACCAGATTGGCTTCCCGCGTTAATTGGCAGTTTGACGTGGCGAATACTGCAGAGCCTTTCACTGGGAAATTTGGTATCAGTCAGCACTATCTCACTATCCCACTACAATTCCGGCTGGAAATTGGCCGAACGCCAGTTTATTTATTAGCCGGCCCGGAATTTGGTTTTTTGATTTTTGCCAATAAAAAATCTGAAACGCTAACGCCTGTAGAGTTTGAATCAACGCAAACCGAAAGCGTCGGAAACGACATCAATGTGATCAATCTGGCGCTTGGGGGAGGGCTGGGAGTACAATTATCATCTCGGCTGCGCTCCTTTGTACGCTATAGCGCAGGGCTCAGTGATGCAAAGAAAAGTGCTGATCGTACGGTGCTGGATACCGATTGGCGCACCAAAGAAATTGAAGTTGGGATTGAATTTGCATTTAGCGGACGAAAAGATCCGTAGCAGTAGATTTTTTCGACGATTTAAGGGTGTACAGTTGTTATGAAAAAAATGAAAGGTTAAGCCGCTTCATAATACTGTGAATAGTAGATTTACGTCGAAAAATCTTACGCCCACATGGATCATAGAAATGTAATTATTACAGCTATTCTGGGCTTGGTCCTGATTTTGGTGCTAACGCTTCATTACAAGAAAGAACCGATAGAAGAAGCGCTTAGAGCTGAGACAACCAAAGTCCTGGAAGAAGTTGGACTCACTGTTGATGTTATTAAGTTCGACGGAAGAGATGCAACCCTTGGTGGGGAAGTGGCTTCCGAAGAGGAAAAGGAGAGGATTGAAGCACTGGTTTCGGATGTTTGGGATGTGCGGGTTGTCAACAATCAACTGGCAATAAAGACGCCGGCTGATTCAGATTCGACACTGGTGGCTAAAGGGCCAGTTGTCAAAGGCTTTAAAATGACCCAGGGAGTTGATGGGGCGCTGCTCTTAAGGGGGCAGGTGCATGATGAGAGCACCAGGAATAAGGTTGTTGCCGCAGTGCTTGATGCCTTTCCGGCTCTATCCATCCAAAACGAAATTGAAGTAGTTGCCGGAGAGCCCGAAACCTGGTTTACACCGCTCCTGCGGGTAATCGCAGCAATTTCTGTTGTCAAGAATCCAGAAATTGAGATTCCTGAAAATGGAAATACACTCGTGTTGAAAGGGGCGGTTGGCGCTGAAATACAGAAGAAAGCAGTGCTTGAAGATCTTAACAGCGCATTGCTGGAGACGCTTCAGCTTGATGAGAAATTACGTGTAGAGATTGAAGAACGTGATCCAAAGCTGGTGGCATTGGAGAAACGTATTCAAGATCTGCAAACAACTACGCGCATACAGTTCAAGATCAATACGGCATTTCTTGCGGACTTATCGAAAGTTGTACTGGATCAGGTTGCAGACATTCTGAAAGAAGCGCCTTCGGCACAAATTGAAGTTGAAGGGCATACCGATAACCTTGGTAAAACCCAACTCAACATGGAATTGAGTCAGCTTCGCGCTGATGCGGTGAGAGACTACCTGATTAGCAAGGGTATACAAGCCTCCCGATTAACATCAGTAGGCTACGGTCCCACCAGACCAGTAGCTACAAACACAACGCGACAAGGTCGAATTACAAATCGTAGAGTAGTATTTAGTTTAAAAGGAGGATCCTGATGGTATTTCTTGCTACGCATATCTTCGTGTGGTTATTGGTAGCTTTTGCATTTGGTCTTGGTATAGGTTGGTTTCTTTGGGGCCAATGGGTAGGCATTGACATGAACCGTGATTTCAAAGCGTCAACAGCTGGCGCAGATACTCCATCCGGTTCTATTTCTGTGTTGAGTGATTCGTTACTCAAGACACAGCGAGAGCTGGAATTGTGTCAGCAAAGCCTCGTAGAGGCACAGTCTCGTATGAACGAGACAGATATGAGGTTTACATCAAAGGATAAATCCGATAACTCGCCGGCCATTGAGCTTCCAGGCGCAGATGAAACGGATGTGGATTTTGCAAATGCTGATTTCGGCGGAGACCGTTTTGAAGAAGAAGATTATGATGAAGAAGGTTTTGACGAAGACAACGAAGAGAACTTTGGTTTTGAAGATGGCGAGTTGTCCGAATCCGGGACCAATAGCAACACCGATGTGGAAGTCAGAGATGATTTGAAAAAGATTTATGGCATTGGCCCTGTGATAGAGCGGAAACTCGGGGAACTGGAGATCACCACGTATAGGCAAATTGCCATGTTATCGGAGGCAGATAAAGAGGTTGTGGGAGAGTACATCAACTATTTTTCTGGAAGAATTGATAGGGATCGCTGGCTCGAAAGCGCGAGAGAACTGCATAAAGACAAGTATGGCGAGGAGATCTAGACTCAAATTCATCCGTTTGGATGAAGTCTCGAACTCTAAATTGTAAATGCAAAATCTAGAATATCCAATTTGTCTTTCTCGTGATTGCCACCATGTGTCGGTACTTTTATTTGCCCGTATGTAATCGCGCTTCTGTGGTCGTTGATTGCCAGCCGTAGGCATCTTCCCATTTCTATGTGTAACTGAATTGTGTGAAGGCGCAACTCATTGTTGAGCCACCAAGCAATGCGTGCTGGTAAAATCACTAATCTTCCGTGCTTAAGTATTTATTTCGAAGAATGTTATGGGCTCTCCGAAATGACCTGGAAACTGTGGATAAAATCCTTGTTTTTTGCTAGCTTAGGAAGTTGTTCATGAATGATTCCGCTTTATATATAGATGATGAACTTGCAATCGCTTCAACGTAAGACCTTTTGGGTCATTTTAGTTTGTATGATTGGCATGACGGGGTGTGATGGTACCGTAAACGATGCCGGCCCTGACGTCCCTAAGCTGATCTACCCCAATGATGGGTCAGAGGAGAAAAACGCGACCGAATTGCAGTGGAATACGGCAGCCGGTGCTTCTTTTTATCATGTCCAGGTTGCCACTTCATCATCGTTTACTGAGTTAAGCCGGGAAGATGAACGTGTTACATCCAACGCGTTTCCCATGTCGAGCCTTGAAGTTGGAAAAGAGTATTTCTGGCGTATTCGCAGTGGCAATGATATGGGCTTCGGAGAATGGACAAAAACGCGGAGCTTTTTTACTGAGAAAGAAGGCTTTATCCCGCCCATTCCTATTTTGGCATCTCCTGGAGACGGTACGCTTGATCATCCTACACAAATTAATTTTGAATGGGCGAAAGTAGAAGGTGCAACTACCTACCATATCCAGGTATCTCTTGAAGAAAATTTTATACGCAGATCAGCAGATGTTGAAGGCGTACGGGGTACTGCAACGTTGATAAGAGGACTTGTGCCTACATACATCTACTACTGGCGTGTTAGATCTCAAAACCCGCTCGGTTTTAGTCAATGGTCACCTACACGATATTTGGTTATTGAAGACGATTTATAGCGCCTGAAAATATAATCGCTTGCGTAATCATGGTTCTTTATATAAGTAGCTTAAGTCCCGATGATAGATCGTGTATTGATAAATTGTGTAAGTAGAACCCTTGGTAGTTGTTTGGTTTTTCTTGCATTGGTATTGGTTGGTTGTGACCCTGGTGTAAGCGACGACCCGGAAGAGATGGAAGGCCCGAGCCTTGATGAACAACTGGTAGACTTGATTACCATTGGAGGGCAGCGGGGACTTGGTAACTTTATACTCCCAGATCCTTCTGATCTGGGTGCGATTCCACAAGATCCTTTAAACCCACTTACAACAGAAAAAGTAGCGCTGGGACGTTTGCTTTTTCACGAAACAGCCATGGCGTCAAACCCTCTGCGTGAAGAAGCTCAGGGAACGTATTCTTGTGCTACGTGCCATCATTCTGGCGCCGGCTTTCAAGCAGGCCGGCGACAGGCTATGGGAGAAGGCGGTACGGGTTGGGGACAAAATGGAGAAGGCCGGCAAAAAAAGTCGACGTATAGTGACGAAGAAGTTGATGTGCAATCCATCCGTACACCTTCCATTCTTAATAGTCCATACCAGGAAGTAACTGGCTGGACAGGAAAGTTTGGCGTAAGCGGCCCCAATAGAGGTACAGAAGCACAATGGATTGCAGGAACGCCTACTGGCGTTAACGCACTTGGATATGATGG
>JBGCEN010000266.1:0-5457 GCA_045106435.1 Rhodothermales bacterium | reverse complement strand
GCCCCAAGACCCTGGCTAAACGCTTCGATAAAAGGCCAGCTCACAACGCCACGCATTTGATGGGATATCCCCGCGCACTTCTTTGCTGATTTGTCTAGGTCTAAGCTCGACTTTGTCCAATAAGAAAATGTCAAAGCCTCTTTTTAGCGCCACCAGGGTCTTTTTCGATTATTTATACGTCTCGTTTACCAATTAGACATGGATAAATTAAACGGCGAAGACTCAAAAGGTATGTCTAACATCGAGATAGCGCTTAAAAACCCTTCAAAATTGGACATTCCTTGATCGGTGTTCGATATTCGAGACCTGTTAATTGTTTATAATCAGCACTATTTAAATGCAATTGCCCTGGTGAATACATACATATGTTTTACATATAACTATTATTATTCGTATTCTGCATTAATTTTTTGGTGAAAAGGCAAATAACGAAAAAAGACCCTGTGCGGGTTCAATCAAGCAGTTAAGGTAAATCAGGCATGTCAGGATACAGGGGGCACATTTCCGGGGCGATTATTTTCTTTGGTATTTATATGGTGGGATTGATCTTTCTGCTTACATCGCAGAGTACGACAGGTCAATTTGTGCTTTCGGAAAACATTTTTACCGTTCTTGCCCTGTTTGTCATCTGTGTGATGTTTGGTTTGTGGCCGGATGTAGATACAAACTCAAAAGGGCAGGATATCTTCTATTCGTTGTTCTTTGTAATGGATGTGGCCCTGATTTATTACGAGCGCTTCCACGAGGCCGCTTATCTCGGGTTGTTCTGCATTTTACCTATTCTGGGCAAGCATAGAGGTTGGACGCACACATTCTGGGCAATGATTGTAATCCCTTCTCCCATACTCTTGCTGCCTTATGTGTATTCGTCGGGCGATCCCTGGGCCGGCTTGCCTTTTTATGGTGCGGCTGTGGTTGGGTATTTCAGCCACCTGTTTATGGACGGCTTGGTGGCAGATATTCAGCCAGTTAAAAAGCGAAAGCTAAAGCGTAGATAAAAGAAAACCCTGACCAGTCCATATGCAGCGCAGGTAGTTGTCTATTCTTGAAATGACAAGTCACAACTGTACGACGTGTCGTTTCAAAATCAGATGCTGCCTTTACTGAATAAGCCCAGTCAGGGTTTATCGTAATCGTATATCAAAAAAGTCGGTGTATCAGACGAGTAGCTCGTTTGCTACATCTAGGAAATTTAATTCGCCTGCGAGGCTCTCAATTTCATCAATGTCATCCATCTCACTTATCTCATCAAGCGCTCCAAACATTTCTTCAAAAGCGCCTACCTCATCATCAAACGCGTCACCGACTACTTCTTGATATTCGATCGAGTCATTGAATTGTAACATAACCGATCCTCATCAATTGATAGTTAAACTTGCAATGCATTGCTACAAAAGTCAGACCGACATTTGTAGCTTGAGTATGCGTAGCCAGATGAAACAATGTACAGTAAAACACTCCTCATTTAGTTTGCCGGTCTGTCACGGGATCGTGTTTTTAATGCAATGATTCTTTGTCAATTAATGACTTGATCGTAGGGGCCTTTCAGAAAGCCGGCAGAAGTGAAATATCTGATGGAATCCGTTTGGCCTACTTAAGCGTACACAGGGAGAATTTTTTGCCAGAAGCAATACCAACCAGTTCTTAATACCCGAATAATCGCCTTATCATTCCAATGAATTACAGCGAGAGCAGTGCTTATCCACACGTAGATGATTTTAAAGTGATGCGCCCCGAGTACGTCGAGCAAGAAGATGGACTTTTTCAGGCAACCATCACAATAGCGCCGTTCAAGGTAATGGCGCAGAGTGCAACAAAGGCCGGCGCTCGTCGTGGAGCTATTTATGAGTCTGCTAAAACGTACCGTTCTTACCACCCCTCGTATAGAATAGAAGAGCCCTTCCCTGAAGAGTTTACTGACCGGGAAGGCATGAAGTGGGAGCGTATTGCGCCAAATATGCGAAAAAAACTCGGTGACTATCGTTTTATTGATAGTGACAATGAGGAAGACTATGCTGATATAGAAACCATGCTGCTATGGGATATCCGCCCGGCAAAGTAGGGTAATCACTTAATCTTTCTTGTGTATTGGCGAGTCCTGGAATAGGCGGGGGCAGGCATTTAATTATCATACCTAATTCCGTAGCGTTCAATGAGACTCTTCAGTATTAAAGTAGGCGTGATGTTGTGCGCAGGCTTTTTCTGTTTGCTTCACGTGTCGGCTGTACCCACAACCACAGGCGACACTGGTTCTCTCCATCAAAAGGTAGCAAGCCAGGATTCAGTTTTTACGCGTGAGGCGTTGTTTGCCCGTTTCAATGACGAGCGTAAATTACTGGCTGTTTTCGGTGCGTCTACGCCGCACATGAAAGAGCAAATGCGGCGGGTGCTTCAAGAATCATCGTGGCGGTGGCGAACAAATCTCGAAGTTAAACACGTTGATGAGATTACGCCGGCAGATTTGCAAGGGAGCGCGCTACTGATCGTAGGTACGCCTGCGACGAACATTTTACTTTCCCAATTGCCAGTGGAATTCCCCGTTGTTTTTGGTGCGGACGGATTTTCATTTCAAGGCAAAAAGTATTTGGAAAAGGATGTCATTAGTATGGTGCATCCCAGTAGCCAAAACCCCCGCTACCCCATGTTTATGGTCGCCGGCTGGGATGAAGGTGCTATTTTAAGCGCCCTCAACGATCGAGTGCGGGTATACGACTACCAAATTATGCGCGACGGCCGGCGTATGCGTCTCGGACATTTCTCTCAGGAAGCAGCAACACTGTGGCAATTTGATTCAGAACAAGATCAAGACTTTGATAAAGATATAAAGCTTGTTGGCACAACGGATAATTTCCGATTCTATACGCACAGTGTGGCGATTGATCATAACACGCTTTCGGGCATTATTCGCGTGCGGGAAGAGAATTTCAATCGGGTGGTCGCTTTTGCCAAAGATGTGCCGGCGATGCATAAAGATCAGATGTATCGATACTATCTTTATCCAAGCCTGCAAGACAAGGCGGTCATTACAAACAGCATGCAGTTTTCGCATGTAGACCACAAAGAGCAATCGGTACATATCGCGCGCGAAGAGGGCATTGAGGGGGATGCGTTAAACAAAGAAACGACCCTGGTGATACGTTCCTGGTTTGGAGAGCCGGCGGTGAGTGCACTTGAGGATGGACTGAGTGTTTATTTGAGTGAAAACTGGTTCGGAAAGCCGTATACATTCTGGGCTGACCGTATAGCTCATGCTGATCTTGGTATGCCGGTGGCTGAGTTACTGGATAATGATCGCTATGCAGCATCCTCTCCGCTAATTCGTGAAGTGCAGGCGGCGGCCATGGTTGCATGTATGATTGATCAGTGGGGGAAAGAAAACTTTCTGGAACACTATGGTTCGTGGACGCCGGCGCCCGGGGAATGGGCGGGGCTGGAGCACATGTGGACGGGATGTATGGAAACGTCCAAGTCTAGATTTGTACCGCTTGAAAAGAAAGAACTGCCGGCCAATAACGCTTTCCAAAAAGGGTTTAATTTTGCGCACGAGGGATATGGCATCGTAAATGGCTATGGATCACGCGCAGCGAACAAGTCGATAGATAAGCTTAAAAATATGGGGAGCAATGCAATATCTATTGTGCCCTATACTTTTATGCGCAATCCCAATACTGCAGTGCCATTACGATTGGCCAATACAGCCGGCGATGAAAACGATGGCGCTGTAGCCCATGCTACCCGGTATGCCGACGGTATCGGATTTACCACCATGATCAAGCCGCAGATCTGGATACGGGGGAGCTGGCCCGGTGATGTTGAAATGCAAACTCCAGAAGAATGGGAGGCATTTTTTGGCCACTATGAACATTGGATTACGCACTACGCCATGCTGTCAGAAATATTTAATGCAGATATTTTGTGCATCGGCACAGAGCTGAGTAAAGCAACAATGTTCAATGAGGCTCGCTGGACAACATTTGCTAACAATCTGCGCTCCATTTATAGCGGCCAAATGGTATATGCGCCAAATTGGGGCGAAGAGTTTGAGAGCCTGTCTTTCTGGGATGCATTCGATTATATAGGATTGAACAGTTATTATCCGTTATCAGAATTGGATGATCCAACAGACAAAGAGCTCCTGGCAGGCGCAAAGGCGGTCGTGAAGAAAATGGAAGCCGCGCATAAGAAATTTAAAAAGCCCATCCTGCTGACCGAAATTGGTTATCCCAATAGTAATATGCCATGGAAATTGCCTTATCAGGAAGACAGGCAAGGACTGGCGAATCCAGAGCATCAGGCGCGAAGCTATGAAGCTATGGTTACGGCGTTAGAAGGCGCGGATTGGGTGAAAGGTATCTATTGGTGGAAGTGGCCGAGTTATCTGGACCGCGGCGGCATGGATCACCGAGGCTTTACACCTAATAATAAACTCGCTGAAAAGGTTGTTGCGGATTGGTTTAAAAGCTTTTGAGCGATGAAAGGTTGTGGTGTAACAGAAACCGGGTTCAGGGATACGAATTACAGTTGTTAGTTGTTAGTTGTTAGTTGTTAGTTGTTAGTTGTTAGTTGTTAGTAAAGCAGAACCCCATCTGATAACTGATTACCGAAAACTGAAGACTCTAAAAATAGCGTTGAAGAACATGGAGCCTATTGTTAACAGGGTAGCAGAAAGTGAGATAGAAGTTTTTGACCTGGCTTCACTGTGGAATGAAGGAAAGGTTGTTGAGTTTGATCTTGCTCCGTTTCTTTTTCATGGGATGATTCTGAAGGAGAAAGACTTTCGTTTGGCCATGAAGGAGCAGGATTGGCCGGCATATGCCGGCGCTCATGTTGCCGTCTTTTGCTCTGCTGATGCCATTGTGCCTATTTGGGCGTATATGCTGGTGGCATCTAAACTGAAAAACCATGCAGCCAGTGTTGGTTTTGGCACCCCTTCAGAGGTTATTCGCGACTTTTTTGTTCGCGCACTGGATGATAAAGACTGGAGCCCCTTTCAAGATCGGATTGTGGTAATTAAAGGCTGCGGTAATCAGATTGTACCAATGGATGCCTACATGATTGCCACACAGAAACTGCAGGATGTTGCAAAGAAACTCATGTATGGAGAACCTTGCTCATCGGTGCCTCTGTGGCGCCGGCCTAAAGCTGCCGTGTAATTATCCATTTGAATCTGCCTTATTCAGGCAAATTCCTTGTGCTTTACTGCATTTCCCCTTCTTATTTATCCGTTATTTTTCGCATATTGGGCGTATAGAAAATCAGCGTGTCTGGTTTTTGCACGTTAAGGAATTATTTCACCCATGCGGATTGTATGGAAGAGCAAGAAGACGCCCCTGTTGACCTTGAAAAGAAGAGTGCTTTTGATCGGCTGGAAGGCAAGATCAGGAATTGGGGTGACACCAGCCCCGCGGCGCTCAAGTCAGTATCCATCTACAAACGGTATCATCGTTACCTGCCGGC
>JBGCEN010000265.1:0-4265 GCA_045106435.1 Rhodothermales bacterium | reverse complement strand
CACGAATCGTCCTCTATCCAGAACTTGATATTGCGGCTGTAGTTTTGACCAATCAATTGGACGGGGCGATTCCTGGACTCACGGACAGGCTAGCACACGAAGTGCTCGAGTCGCTGAACCCGCAAGCATTTACGTACGAGGAAGCCAGGTAGATAACAGTTCAGCCCTGCGTACGCTGGCAATCAGTCTGTAGGTATAGAGAGATCTGATTTGGGATTTCGTCAAACCGACGCCAACGCCAGGCACGCCCCTACCGGATCCTGAATAACAGCAGATGCATACTCCCCATCGCTCCCCCGGGTAGCCTTGATAATCTTCCCTCCTTCCTCTTCTACGCGGCGGAGGCTTTCGGCAAGATCGCCAACGGGCAGGTAGATCATCCAGACAGGCGGAATCCCCAGGTTCACCCCACGCGCATGACAAACTCCCGCCGCCGGCTCTCCATCACCACCTAACATGTTATAGTCAGCATACCGCCCACTTGCGTCCTCCATCTCAACGTCCTGAGCCGGCCAGTCAACGACCTGTTGATAGAAGTCGCGGGTTGCCGAGGCATCAGAAACCGTTAGGTCGAGCCACGCGATGTAACCCACGTGCGAAGCAGGGTCGCGCGTTGTGACGGCCTCAGTCGCGACGGCATCTGCTGAAACGACCGGGATGATCCCAAACGCCGCCCCATTCGGGTCGAGTAGTACTGCCCATTGGCTCTTTCCAGCGTCGTCCTTGCCATGCATGAGCTGACTCCCGCCCAGAGCAAGCGCACGCTCCACACTGGCTGCAACATCGGCAACCTGAATGTGTGGCATCCATTGAAGCGGAAGGTCTGCATACTCGGGGCTGCGCGCCCCCAAGCCGATTACAGGCATGCCCAGGTTATTCATCAGATCCTTGCGCCATAGTGGCTTCTCGCCCGTGCTGAGTACACGTGAGTAGAAGCGTACTTCACGCTCGTGTTCGGGAACGGCGATGTCTGCGCTAAGAGTTCCGCCAATGCGTGGGAAAAAGGGGTCATTCATGGTTCTATAATTTCTGCAACGGATATGGAGAGAAAACGCTGCAATTGTTATTAACTATTGGGAATACTTGACCTTTTTAAGCCAACATCCCAAACCTCGAAAGCATCGTCTTCAGGAATATATCGAAGCCGTTCACTCGTCTCAGTTAAGTCCAGTCTTTTAAAGCGATTGTTTGATATTCCATGTGCTATCAGGAATGGGCCGTCTACGAGATCAGCCTCGACACAATGAACCAGCAAGGTGCAAATATCTCTGGGGCTAGCCCATGCACTGAGATCGCGCGAGCCCATATGTTTCCATTCCTCTGGATATTCAAACGCACCAATCCGTACGGCTATGGCTTCAATGCCTTCCTGGTATGCAAAGTATGAAGCCAACGCTTCGCCATAGGCCTTACTTACTCCGTAGAGATTTTTCGGTCGGATGGGCATTTTCGCATTTACCTGAATGTCGAGGGGATACCCTTCTATCACTTGTGCACTACTTGCAAAAACGACCCGTTGTACTCCCGCATCATGTGCCGCACGAAAAATATTGTACGTCCCAACGATGTTATTTGGCAGGATAGCATCATAGGGGGATTCTGGAGAAACTACACCAGCAAGATGAATGACTACATCTACTCCCTCACAAGCCTTATTACACGCGGCTAAATCGGTTATATCCAGCTTGATATTTCCTTCACTGTTGATCTCCTTTAGATCAGCAAGAAGGAGGACATAATCTCCCGCTTTGTGCGTCTTGATGTACTCCACAAGTGCACGGCCAATTCGGCCGGCCGCACCTGTAATTAAGATTTTTTTAGCCATAAATGACACGTAGAGCTGGGGTTATCTTAATAGGAATGCGAATCAAGGGTTGAATTGATTTAATTGCCAACTGCCCTGGCAAAAGTCAATGTGCAACGTCATCCTCAACTTGATTGGGGATCCATGTAAGTTTTCAGAAAAGACGGCATGATCAAAAAACACCTGAACTGTGCAATGCTCCAAGCTGCTCAACCCGTATAATGAGCTATCTGCTCACTTTACCTCTCATGGATCCCCAATCAAGTTGAGGATGACGAGGGTGAAGGTTAAATGGGAATATAAAGTAGTATTTCAACCCTTGATTCGCATTAGGAAATGTAATATATCATCTATGGCATGACAGCCTAGTGGCACACCTTCTTTGAGAAGGATTTGAGGAGAATGGCTGCAAAGACGAAAAATTTCGCCTCATGATAGCTATTTACCCACTCAAGCCGGCTAAACCGGCTGGAATTTCGTGGTAATATCTCGATTACGAATTTTTTCAGTGGCCTTTTGCTGAAAATCACTGAACACTCATTCCCTTTTGTATTACTTCCGCTCATACAAAGAACAAAAGCTGCACAAACGAATACACGCGCACTTGCATACGTGTAACCACCTTTTATCCTCCCTCATTTCATGTATAATCCGGAATGATTCAGCTACTCGGCGAAAATCCGCTGATCTTGCTTTTTGTCGTAGCTTCACTAGGCTACCTTTTGGGGACCATAAAAATCAAAGGAGGATCGCTGGGTGTTGCGGCGATTCTTTTTACAGGACTTGTTTTTGGCGCGATTGACCCCAGTCTCAAAATTCCGGAGATCATTCTGCTCCTGGGCCTTGCGCTATTTGTCTATTCAATTGGATTAAACTCCGGGCCGGCTTTTTTCAACTCTTATAAAGACAATCGCCCGCGGGATTTTGTCTTTATTATAGCTACCCTCATCTTTTCCGGACTCATTGCTGCTCTCCTTTCCATTCTGTTTGATTTTTCAGCAGCTGCCACGGCCGGCAT
Source organism: Rhodothermales bacterium (assembly GCA_045106435.1). Taxonomy (GTDB): domain Bacteria; phylum Bacteroidota; class Rhodothermia; order Rhodothermales; family JAHQVL01; genus JBCCIM01. The sequence continues at coordinate 1,443 of JBGCEN010000265.1, read as the reverse complement.
CTACAGTGGCAGTACAACAAACACGGCCGCCATGGCCGGCGTCATCGATATCATCAACAGTACGTACTCCGATGCTGAAGGCAGTGTGATCATACAGGATGTTGTTGTGGGATACTCCTACTCCTACCCCATGGGTGTATTGGGTGGCATCATTGCTATTTTGTTGCTGGAAAAAATCTTGAAGGTCGATTACTCAGCAGAAAAGGACATACTGAAATCCAAATACCCGCTGGATGAAGAACTGACAAGTGCCACAATTCGTGTGACAAACAAGGAAATTGTTGGTGTACATCTGAGAGACTTGTATAAGCAGTATGACTGGAACGTGGTCTTTAGCAGGATCTACACAGCCGGCAAAATCAGTCTTTCGAATTGGGATACTGCGTTCAAATTGCAAGATGACATCATGGTTGTCGGGAGCGCAGATCAAATTGATCGTGTTGCAGGCATCGTGGGCGAAAAGGTAGATTCTGAGCTAACATTCGACCGCAAGCTGTTTGATGTACGGCGCATCTTCGTATCAAATCCGGAATTGGTTGGGCGATCTCTTGGGTCGTTGAACCTGCATGAAAAGTTTGACGCAACCATCACGCGCATTCGTCGAGGCGACATCGATATGTTGGCCAAAAGCGAGACGGTTCTTGAACTGGGAGACAGAATCCGCTTTATCGCCCGACGTGAAGACCTCAATGAATTATCCAGCTTCTTTGGGGATTCGTACCTGAAAGCCAGCCGGATCAACGTATTTACTTTTGGACTCGGCATCGGCCTTGGCTTATTGCTTGGCTCCATTGATTTCTCTTTTGGCGAGCAATTCCACTTCAAATTCGGATACGCCGGCGGCCCTCTTATTGTCGGACTTATTCTGGGCGCATTAAGACGCACAGGCCCGCTTTACTGGACCATGCCTTACAGTGCCAATGTTACGCTCCAACAACTTGGCTTAACGCTTTTACTGGCAGCCATCGGCGTAAAGTCAGGCAATGCGTTTGTTCAAAGCCTTTCCATAGAAGGCCTGTGGTTCTTCCTCGGAGGGACCATCATCAGTCTGCTGACGGCCATGTCCATTTTGTACGCCGGCCATCGGTTCATGAAAATCCCCTTTACCTTGTTGACAGGCATCGTTTCCAATCAGCCGGCTATTCTCGACTTTGCCACAACAAGAGCAAACAACCGCATTCCTGAATTCGGATTCACTCTCATGTTTCCCATCGCGCTGATTTCAAAAATTGTGATCGCGCAGATCCTCTTTCTTGTGCTGCAGAAATAGGGTTTAGGGTTTAGGGTTTAGGGTTTAGGGTTTAGGGTTTAGGGTTTAGGGTTTAGGGTTTAGGGTTTAGGGGACAAATTATTACTCGCTGATACAAATCACAGAATCAGCGATTTATTATTGATACGAATCAGGAGCTGAATCGGTTTTTGACACGATTGAACAAGCAAAAT
>JBGCEN010000264.1:0-17889 GCA_045106435.1 Rhodothermales bacterium | reverse complement strand
AACACCCTGCGTATTTCTACCTTGAGAACTGATCCGCTCAACGGCCATACGGATCATCAGGCCATTGGTCGTGACAATCATGAGGTCATCTGTCTCCAGCACACCTTTCACCGAAACAAGATCGCCTGTTTTAGCAGTTGTTTTCATCGTGATAATGCCTGAACCTCCACGGCTTTGAACACGGTAGTCCTCCAGAGGGCTTCGTTTTCCGTATCCATTTTCGCTGATAGCCAATACAGATCTATCATCTCCCTCTTCAAAGACACTCATACCAACGACGTGCTCGTTTTCCCGTAATCTAATACCGCGAACACCTCTCGTTTTACGGCCCATCGGGCGCGCATCGCTTTGGTTGAACCGCACGCTACGCCCACCGGAAGATGCAAGCAGTACGTTTGCATCTCCAACAGTAAGATGTGCTTCGATGAGTTGATCTCCTTCATCGACAGAAATGGCAATAATACCATTCGTGCGGGGCCGGCTAAATGCCTCTAGCGAGGTTTTCTTAACCTGACCCTTGCGTGTAGCCATCAATACAAAATGACTATTGAGAAACTCTTCATCACTAAAATCTGACTTGCTAACTGCCTGCACAGCACGTACGCGGTCGTCCGGATCAATCTGGATCAGATTTCGAATGGACCGCCCTTTACTGGTTCTTCCGCCTTCAGGGATTTCGAATACACGTAACCAGTAGCACTGTCCATGATCTGTAAAGAACAGCAAATAGTCGTGATTTCGAGACACAAACAAGTGTTCAACAAAATCCTCGTCGCGCATACCGCTACCACGCATTCCAACACCCCCACGGCCTTGCTGACGGTATTCAGTTGTGCTGGTACGCTTGGTCAGGCCCTGATGCGAGAGCGTCACTACAACCTGATCATCTTCAATCAGGTCTTCCAGGATAATGTCTCCACCACCTGTGTAGTCAATTTCAGTACGGCGCTCGTCGTTATATTTTTCTTTCACTTCGAGCAGTTCGGACTTGATGATATTCATCCGAATCTCTTCGCTCGCAAGAATGCCTTTCAACCGCTCAATTACTTTGAGAATGGCTTCCAGTTCATCTTCAATTTTCTGGCGCTCCAGGCCGGTTAGCCGGCTGAGACGTAAATCCAGAATCGCCTGCGCTTGTGCTTCAGACAGCTCAAATAACGATTGTCCGTGCGTTGGCAGGCCTAATTTTTCAAGTTGTGCTTTTGTCAGCTTCTCTGGGAAGACGCCGGCCATCAAGTTTTTCTTGGCAGCGTCTGTATCAGCTGAATGGCGAATGATCGAAATCACCGCATCCAGGTGGTCGAGCGCAATCACCAAACCTTTCAGAATGTGCGCACGCTCTTCTGCCTTGCGCAATTCGTACTCTGTCCGGCGGACTACAACTTCGTGCCGGTGTTTGACATAATACTTGATGATCTCTTTGAGATTCAGCGTACGTGGCCGGCCATCAACCAGCGCAACAACGTTAACCCCAAAGGTCTGCTGACATGCAGTAAATTTATAGAGCTGATTCTGAACAACAAGCGGTACAGCATCTCGCTTAAGTTCAACCACAATCCGCATCCCGTCACGATCACTCTCATCACGCAGGTCACTAATTCCTTCAATTCGCTTTTCACGAACCAGAAACGCGATTTTCTCAAGAAGCGTGCTTTTGTTGACCTGATAGGGGATTTCAGAGATGATCAGCGCCGGACGCGTGCCGCGCAGCGTTTCTTCATGCATCTTGGCGCGCATAACCACCCGGCCACGACCGGTCTGGTAGGCGCTTAATACGCCAGAATAGCCATAGATCGTACCACCTGTAGGAAAATCCGGTGCAGGAATGTGCTGCACCAGCTCCATGATATCAATGTCGTTGTTATCGATATAAGCGATAACCCCGCTAATGACTTCGCCGAGGTTATGCGGTGGAATTTTCGTGGCCATACCCACGGCAATCCCATCAGACCCATTCACCAGGAGGTTAGGATAAAGCGCAGGCAAAACCTGAGGCTCTTTGAGCGAACCATCAAAGTTTTCCTGAAAATCAACCGTTTCCTTGTTGATGTCTCGCAGCATTTCCTCAGCAAACCGCGTCATGCGGGCCTCGGTATACCTCATGGCCGCTGCAGAGTCACCGTCTACAGAACCAAAGTTACCCTGGCCATCAATGAGCGGGTAGCGCATGGAAAAGCCCTGGGCCATACGTACCATCGTGTCGTAAACAGCTGTATCACCATGGGGGTGATACTTACCAAGCACTTCACCCACAATACGAGCGCTTTTCTTATAAGCACTCCCTGCAGTTATGCCAAGTTCACTCATGCCAAAGAGTACACGCCTATGTACAGGCTTAAGCCCATCTCTTACATCTGGCAGGGCACGACCAACAATCACCGACATTGAGTAGTCGATGTACGAAGACTTCATTTCATCTTCGATGCTGATCGGTATTATTCGGGTATCTTCAGGCTCCATAAATGTATATCAGAGAATAACCAAAACACTAGTCAGAAGGAAAGCTACAAGTATTGCTGATGCACAGAATTGCTATCAAAAAATGCTGCCAAAAATCCGACTGGAAAGTCAATAAGAAATGTAATTGATTGATCCGCAATTTGAATCAGGTGGGTTGCTGTAAAAATCCTTCTAATTATACGAAAAAACCGCTTCATCTACCACATTTGTGAATGTAAAGAAGCAGCTAATAAATTATTAATTTTTAAACGCTTAAAACCCTGTACGGATCCCTTTTAAGGATTCGCCAGGGTCTTGTATGGGCTGTAAGATTTGTGCCTGAATAAAAGAGGGGTTGAAAAGTTGATTTTCAAAAGTTAAAAGCTAAAAGCTAAAAGTTAAAAGGGGCCTTTAACCAGGATACAATCCTTCTTTTTAACTTTTGAATTTTAACTCTTAACCTGGTATCACATGCTAGACTTGCTCCTTACCCACTCGGCTGCATAACGGGCGAGTTCAGCGGCGTCTTTTAGCATCAGTTTTTGCTTGAGCCGTGCCTTGTACGATTCTACGGTCTTGGCACTTAAAATTAATTTCTCGGCGATATGGCGCGTTCTATAGCCCTCTCCGATCATCCTAAACACTTCAAGCTCACGATCACTCAGGCGATCCACAGAACTGCCATGATCATGTCCTTTGCTATCAGAGAGTAGTTTCAGGATTTTTGATGTTGCTTTTTCGCTTACGTACACATCTCCGTTCAGTACAATTCGGATTGCCTGAACTACTTTTTCGGGATCTTCTTCCTTCATCAGATACCCTCTTGCGCCGGCGCGCAAGGCACGCTCTGCATACAAGCTCTCATCATACATTGAAAGCATCAAGACGGGGATCTTGGGGTGCTGCGCCTTCATGCTTCGAACCATCTCCATCCCGCCCAATCCTTTCATCTCAATGTCAACTATTACAAGATCCGGATTTAGCGCGTCAATAACAGACAAGGCTTCATGGCCATCTGAAGCCTCTCCACACACCTGCATGTCTTTTTCCTGATTAATAAACTGCGCTATTCCTTGCCGGACGAGCGGATGGTCATCGACAACAAGAATTTTACTCTCTTCGACCGCTGGTGTCCCGGTCATATATGGTAGTGAATGCATTTGATTCATTTTTTATAATTAGTTCTGTGCCAACAGGCTCGGATTCACAAGAGAAAACGAGACAAGCGTTCCTCCATCTGTTCTATCACGGATATCCAGGACAGCATTGATCATTTGCGCGCGAAATGCCATAATGCGCAAACCCATGCCGTTATTTTCTACGTCACCCAGCCCCTTGCCGTTGTCTTCTATAGAAACGATAAGCTGATCATCATCCTGTATCAGTTCGATTACCACGATACTCGCATCACTGTGCTTGATCGCATTGTTTAGTGCCTCCTGACAAATACGGTAAATATGCATCGCAACCGTTTCGTCAAGTATGGGAATGGTCAATCTGGACACAACACGGCACTCTACTTGCGCAAACTGCTCGACGCGTGCAGCCAGTTCTTCAATCGCGAGAATAATCCCGTTACCTTTCAGGTCAACTGTCACAAGCCCTTTGGACAGGTTGCGGGCATCCGATTTTGCATCGTTAACCAACTGGGCAATTGTCATTGCTTGTTCAGCAGCATCCGTGTCATGATTTTTCAGCCGGCGCTCCAGGCTCTTTGCCATAAAGGCGAGTCCGGTTAATTTTTGCCCCAGACCATCATGCAGGTCTCTGCCAATACGCTGTTGCTCACGTTCGCTGATTTCTACCAGTTCACGCTCAAGCCGGCGTTGTTCGGTAATCTCACGCTGCACAGAAACATAATGGGTTATTTCTCCTGACTTGTCTCTAACAGGGGCAATATCCCAGTGGACTAAATACGGTGATTGGTCCTTTTTGTAGTGTACAACTTCCGTTGAAAATGACGCCCCTGTTTTTAGGGACTGCGTCATTTTCTCCATGACTTCCTGATTGGTCTTGGGCCCCTGAAAGCTATCCAGCGACTTCCCGATCAATTCCGAAGTCGAATATCCTGTAAGGACAGACATGCCATCATTCGCATACACGACCTCCGGCTCCTTCTCCTCCAGACTTGTTGTCGTGATCAAGATACCTTCCGATGAGCTACGTATCGCTGCATCAAGCAGGCGCAACTGCTCCTGAGCTTCTCTGTGCTCAAGCAGATTCATCACACGTCGCTCCGCAATTGTCAGTCGCACATTCAGCAATTCCCGATCAACGGGTTTGGCCAGATAATCATCAGCGCCGGCCTCCAGTACCTCTTCAAGATGCTGTGGCTCTGTCATCGCTGTGATAACCACAACGACACAGTACGGCCCTGCTGGAGATGCACGAACCTTTCGGCATAAATCCAGGCCACTCATGCCGGGTAACATCCAGTCAAGAACAAGCAATGGATACGTTTTTTCCTGAAACGCCTGCCATGCCTCTTCTGCATCACCAAATGCACTCACAGTATGTCCCTGCGCCGTCACCATTTTGGTTAACAAGCGCCGCGTTATCATGTCATCTTCTACGAGTAACACTTCCATTCGTGCAGCCCCTCATAGAATAGTAATACAACATAGGTCAATGGTATAAAATTCAAAAAAAACAAACGGGGCCGTGCTATTGGACCCTCAAAATGACGCTACTTTTTGCAAAAGTGAAATGCTGCTCTTTTAATTAAGCAATTTATTACTTATAAGCATGGCGTTTTGGCTAAAGTTCTACGGATCAAGGACATTGGCAATCACATCGTATAACTCTTGCTTTGTGAGTGGCTTGCCTAAATACCCATTAAATCCATGCGACAGAAATCTTTCCCGATCTCCTGTAACCGCATAAGCGGTCAGTGCTACTACAGGGATTTGTTCGTATCCAGAGAGGTGCCGTAAAGCCCTAAGCGCATCTACACCCGTTCGTCCTCCGCCAAGATTTATATCCATCAGAACGACATCAAAAAGCTGCTCGCGCGCTAATTTCAGCGCAAGTTTTTCTTCGCCCGCCAGTTCTACATCGTAGCCTCCTTCCAGAAATTTCTCTAATAGCCGGCGCGCATCCTGATTATCTTCAAGCACAAGTACACGAGGTCGCCCCCTATCTCCACCAGTCAACTGCTCTCTGCCATTCTTAAGTATTGATTCATAGCGTGGATTCGATACGATGTTCGGAAATCTCATCGTAAACACAGATCCTTCCCCCAGCACACTATCCACCTTGATATCGCCCCCGATGAAATTGATAAGCCGCTTGGTAATTGTTAAGCCAAGCCCTGTACCTTCATAGGTGCGCGTCATGCCCGTACTTTCCTGCCTGAAGGCCTCAAACAGGTGAGGCATAAATGGTTCACTGATACCCACACCGGTATCCTCTACCTTGATCAACAGGTCGCTGTCTTCATATCCAACGGAGACTGTAACGCCTCCTTCTCTTGTAAATTTGATCGCGTTGGAAATCAGGTTTGACAACACGCGATCGAGGCTGTCCCGATCCAGGTTTGCGTAAATCTTACTGGCAGCCGGCGCAATCTTTAAAAACAAGCCTTTTTCTTTAGCTTTTGGCTGCAGGTAATGCACCTTGGTTAACACCTCATCCACTACATCCAGGTTTTGAGGCTTGAGCTGCATGGTGCCAGATTCCAGCGTCGACAAATCCAGAATGGCGTTCAGTGTCTGCAGCAATCGCTGTCCGCTTTGCTCTATGAGCTGCACCAACTCTTTTTGCTCTTCAATCACCTCATCTTCAAGGATCGCAGCAAAACCGATAATACCTGTTAGCGGCGTGCGGATTTCATGGCTCATATTGGTTAAGAACGACGATTTTAACAACGTCATTTCCTCAGCCATACTCTGCGCTGCAATGAGCTCTGCTTCGGTTTTCTTGCGGGAAGAGATGTCTTCCACCATCCCGATCATGTACTCTACGGCGCCTGTATCATCGCGGATCACCGCCATGGTCAAACTTCCCCATACAAGCCGGCCATCTTTTCGGAGATATCTTTTCTCCAACCTGTAGCGGTCAATTTTACCTTCGTGTATCTGACGATAAAATTGCGACTGAATGCCCACATCTTCCTGATGCGTAATCTCCTTGTAATTCATTTCCCGCAGATCGTCGGCGGAGTAGTCGAGCATCTTCTGCAGGGCAGGGTTCGTTTCCAGAATCCGGCCATCGTGTGTTGACAGGATAATGCCGATACCGGCACGTTCAAATAATGCCCAAAACCTGCGCTCACTTCTCTCCAATGCCGCCAACGCGCGCTTTTTATCCGTAATGTCGCTTACTACCAATTGCGCGGCACGCTGCCCATCATATTCTACCGGCACCCCATAACTGCGGACATACCGGACATGACCGTCCATGCGCCTGATGCGCGATTCCAATGGCTTGGTTGCATCACCGTTTGCCAGCATTTCCAGACGCCTTTTCAATAATTTATGATAAGGGGCGAGTGAAAATTCAAACATAGATTTACCAATGACCTCCTCTATCGCCTCTGCGCCAAACAACGTAGCACAGGCAGAATTTACATACACAAAATATTCGCCAACGGTAATCGCAATAGGCTCTGGATATGAATCAAAAAGCTGGTGCCACTTTACGCCGGCCTGTACAGAATCCAGCGCCCGCTTGTCTTCCGGAGATACAGTTTTCCCAATCAGCACATACCTACCCGGACCGTCTTCATCCTGCCGCTGGGCAACAATCACAATATCGATAGCGATTTGCTCGCCAGATTTATGCAATTGGAAGATTTGACCTTCCCATTTACCCGCTTTATTTAAGCTCCTGCAAATTTTGTCTTGCGGGTTTTCTCTGAAAAATGCTTGCCAGAAATCATCCGCCGGCTTACCGAGCACTTCGTTTACTGACCAACCATACAATTCTTCTGCTGCGTGATTCCAGCTTCTTACCACACACGCACTGTCCAGTACAACCACCGCATCTGACACGGACTGCAAAAAGTGGTTCTCAAATATAAAAGACCTGATTTGTGTCCGGACACTCGCATTGTCTACATTTTCCTCGTTTGAACTTGTAGAAAATCCCCTGGATATTCGATCCGGTTCAACAACGCGAAGGAGCTGTTTCCAACCGAAGGGAGAAACCCTTTTCGTCATAACAAATTTTGCCTCTTCCATGGGGGGCACAGAATTAAACACAAATAAGACGGTCCCTCATTTATAGGAAGCAGCCTTCCGAATAGACCAGACGTTTCTATTCCTTAGCTATATCGAGGCAATTGACCACGAACAATAGGAAATAGAGACGCTGTTTCTAAGACCTGATGAGGGGAGCAATAGAGACAGAATCAGAATTCAGGGTAAACGTACAGTGTTTGCTTTTTGGATCCAGAGAGGATATTTATGTTAATTTTTATTTACTACTAGAATACAACCCAACTCCACATCTATCTTGACACTGAATTAGTTTCTGTTAAGAAGTGCACGCAGAAACCAGAGCACTATAGATAATAATCTTTGACTTAATTGCAAGGATACTTAAATAATTTCCCGAATCTCCACAAAGTACAGGATTTTCCCCCTATGCGAACTGTCCTTTTCTTTACTGTTCTGATTTCTTGTATTGGCTGTGCTACGCCAAAGCCCCCTACTGCTATTAGTCATTCATCATCACTTATGGAAAACGCATTTACTTTTGACTTACAAGGGCATAGAGGCGCGCGAGGCTTGGTACCCGAAAATACAATTCCTGCCTTTAAGCGTGCCCTGGATCTTGGCGTGACAACCCTTGAAATGGATGTTGTCATTACCAAAGACAATCAGGTTGTAGTTTCCCACGAACCGTGGTTTTCAGGACATATCTGCTCACTGCCTTCTGGTGATCCGGTTCCAGTTGCCCAGGAAAAGGATCACAAAATCTACGAACTCACTTATGAGCAGGTAAAGCAATATGATTGTGGACAGCGTGGAAACCCTGGTTTTCCATATCAAGAGAAAATGGCTGTCCATAAGCCTTTGCTCAGCGATGTGATCGCGTTCGCAGAGCAATACAAAAGAGCGCCGGGAGAAGCCCCCATTTTATATAACATCGAAACCAAATCGCAGCCGGCCAATGATGGGATCTTTCATCCTGCCCCGGAGACCTTCACCAAGCTTCTTTTGGCAGTTCTGGAAGATAGCAACATACTCGACCGTGCAACCATTCAGTCTTTCGACCCCCGAACACTACGCATAGCTCATGCAGAGCACCCGGAAGCAAGCCTTGCGTTGCTTGTTGGTAATCATGATGAAATGGATTTCTCCGGCCACGTGGCTAACCTTGGTTTTACGCCCCGGATTTACAGCCCATCCTACAAACTTGTAAACAAAGAGCTAGTAGAACAGGCGCACGCACGCAACATGCAGGTCATCCCATGGACTGTTAATACCCTTGCAGAAATGCACGAATTACTTGCATTGAATGTGGATGGCATTATCACCGACTATCCCAACATCGGCCGGCAGATTCTCTTTGAAAACGAAGATTAAATCGATTCGCATAAAAAGGAAAACAGATCCAAAGATTACTTGATCTTTTCCTCTCTGTGCCCGTTATATAGCATACGTCTTTAAAACTTTGCGACCAATCCTACCTTTACAGGCTAGAAATCAGACATGGCAACTGACCAGACTTCTCCAGAAGAATCATACGTTCCCAATGCAGACCCGGAGCTCAGGAAGCAGATTGAAGATGCACTTCAAACGATTATGCCGTACCTGAACGCAGATGGCGGATCTGTACGCCTGGTTTCTATAACCCCGGACATGGTGGTTGAACTTGAATTGCTGGGAGCCTGTGGCACCTGCCCAATGAGCACCATGACATTACGCGCCGGCATCGAGCAAACACTCAAAAGAGCCGTCCCCCAGATTGCACGGGTTGAAGCAGTCAACGAAGCGCCTGTTTTTTAAGCCGGCGTTTTAGCGTAAGAGAATTTCAGCAGAAGAGAATTTCAGCAGAAAAGATTTACTGCAGCACTCCTCTATTCCAGTTCTGCGTTCCAGAACGGCACAAAATACCATCGACAGTTACTGTCTTTAAATAACGAGGCACCGGGTTCAATAGAAATTTTGACCTGGGTTGCTTCTCCTACCTTTGGCTGCATTTCGATAGCGATCTTGAGCGGCGTATCTTTCGGTAGCGTTAGTGGCCCCCCTGCATTTTCTCCAAAAAGCACAAATGCATCGCTAATTTTAATAGATACAGAATCGTAAAGAACTGGCTGAACCCGGGTAGAGAGAATCGTTTTCCCCAAATAGCGATCAGGAAGAATCTCAAAGCTATTCAGGTCAGCAGGAAAGGTCGTCCATTCTCCTTCATCTGAATGCAGCCTGATTTCTTCTATCCGAAAACGTAGCGCTTGTATTTCATCCGGCAGGCTCGTTTCCCCTGTTTCGATATCAATTGCAAGCAAACCCAATCCAGATACTTCGCCACCAGAAACGCCGGGTATGGTGCGAGGTTTGGGAGAAGCTGTTTCAATTTGCCGGGTGGATGCACAGCCTGTGGCTACAAAAAAAAGTATCCCAAACAGCAGGCACGTGATTCTAAACATACGGGTTTGATTTTCGGTTAACGGACTGTTCTGAACGCACAACTTACGCTTTGTTGTTTTCACCTCAAAACGACCGTGCCACAAGAAAGATCAGCTGATGAATGATTTGTCTAACACACCAACAAGTAGATACACTCGGATATCAATTGATAGGGCGAGCCGAAGAAAGGAGGATTTTGACTGACTGCCTGACATCGACGCAATTTAAAAGTGGGCTAATAGCCTGTCAGCAAAGTTAATAGAGTATGCTTCTTTTGATTTCAGAATATCGATCAAGGATTGTTGATTTATGATGTTTACCAGTGCTTATGAAGCCTGCGAAAATACTTCTCAAATCAAAACTCCTTGATCGATATTCTGAAATCAGTTTAAAAAATGTCTGCAATTATTTTGTAGACAGAGCACTAATAGCCAGACAGATAAGCATCACCATACCACAGAATACCCAATAAAAAAGCCGGCTGCTCCTTGTGAGGAACAGCCGGCGGTACCGTCAGATCAAATTTGATTGCTAAAGATTACTTCAGCAATACCATGCGACGGGTAATAACCTGCTTGCCAGCCTCTAGTCTGTAGAGATAGACGCCTGAAGCAACTGGTAGACCTGCACCATTCCGTCCGTTCCACTGGACTTCGTGTGTACCTGCTACCACGGTGTTCGACATAATCGTTTGGATCTCACGACCAGTTATATCAAATACCTTCAGCGTTACTGAAGAACTGACTGGTAGTGAAAATCTAATGGTTGTGATCGGGTTGAACGGATTTGGATAGTTCTGGAAGAGCGCATAGTCTTCCGGAAGCTCCTCACCCTCAGTAGCTGTGCCTTCGGCATCATCCACTTCGAGTTCGTACTCACCTGATCCTTCAGCATCGATAATTTTAATTTTCGATACAAGGATCGAGGTGCCGTTCTTGCCGGCTACACCGCCTTCAGCTTCTCCAACACCACGTACCTCAAGGAATTGACCAGCTTCCACATCATCGAGCGTAAGCTGCACATTGTTGTCCCCAAGGACCATTGTGTTTTCATCCACGGTGTAATCATTGCCAAACATACTGAACTCACCGTCTGTAATGCCGGCGCTTTCACCAGATGTCAGAGATACATTCTGTACCCCAACACGCGTGACAACCACCGTTCCATTGGCCTGACCTTCTCCAATCACGGAGACCGTCTGGCCTTCAGCAAATTCATTCACCGTCACCTGATTCCGATTGAGATCATAGAACTCAGACGACTCATTGATGAAGAAGAATATGCCCATTACTTCCAGTGTTGAAGCACTGACAGAAACGATTGGACCTTCAACCTTGATATCGCTTGCTTCTGCATCCAATTTGCGAACGCGCAGCGCAACAAGATTGTCGCCGGCCAGCAGCAAGGCACGGATGCGTACTGCATCGCCTACTGAATAGCTCTGTATGGCTACAGGGTTATCGTTTTCGTCAACGAGCCGTGTATTGGCGATGACCTGAAAACGACGGCCAAGGACAACAATTAAGTCATCCAATACGGCTTCAACGGTACCGTTAAGTACAACCTCGTCTTCAATACGAGGCAAGAGACGTATTTCTGTTGCCAGTGGCTGACCACCAGGGCCAAGCGTAACCGTCAAATTAACGGTCTGTCCAGCTACGATATCCGTCTGGCTGATTTCTTCTTCGTCGCCGTTCAAGAAAGCAGTCATTGGATCAATCGTGATCGTCAGGCCGGCTACAACGAGGTAATCACCCTGAATATCAGTCACTGTACCTGTAAGCTTGCGATCTCTAGGCTTAGCCTGGACTTCGCGTGCCACGAGCACACCTGAACCATCTGCAACCGCTTTAACATCGACACGCATACGATCGGTGACGTCAGCAAATTCCATAGGATCACCAAGTGGATCCAGGAATACTGTTTCATCAGTAACCGTAAATACGATCTCACGAATTGTGAAGGTGGTTGCTGTCAGCGACTCCACGCGTCCAAGCACAGAGCGTTCGTCGCGTACGATGTCAAAGACACGCATAAAACGAACACTCAGATCATCATCTTCACCGAAGGCAAAGGCTTCAACATTAAATCCTTCCTGCAATGCAGCAGCAACGATTGGCTGATCGTTACCATCCAACAAGAAGGTTTGTGTGTCGAATGCCATACCAATTGTGCCGATGTCAAACTGATCGTTACCCAGGTTGGCGATTGAACCAATAAATTCGATTGATTCGCGCTCATCCAAACCGTAGACCTGCACTTTGTCGGCAACCAATTCGCCCAATTCTCCGGTAGCGCCTTCAACATGGACAACCATTCCAGGGAAAAGTCTGTCAAATGCAAGCCGGCCAATTTCTGGCGCGCCTACAAAGGCAGAGACTGGTACTCTTAGTTTTACACCGTTCACAAAGATATTGCGATCTTCGATGTCAGATAGAACACCGACAATCTGGAAGTCTTCTTTGTTAGGCAAGCGAAGCTCAACGCGGAATCCTTCGATTTTACCATCTTCGTGTAACCATCCCCAGACAGAAACTTGATGTCCTACGGTCAATGCTTCAAAAGCAATGCGCTCATAGGTATCACCTACAATCTCTGCTTCAGGGTTGATGTTGATCACGTGATTACGAACAACCAATACGCGGTTGCCGCCATCTACTTCTACAAGGCGACCTGAAACACGCATGCTGCGATCTTCATTGCCTGTAGATACATGGATGCGCAACGCAATGTGTTCGTCCGCTTTTCCTGGTGCACCAACAATTGATACAACCTGGCCAGACTGCAGATCTGCTACAGATAACTGCTGGCCCTGGCCATCATCGATGTATGTATTGGCTGATACGAGGAAACGAAGACCACGTACAAGAATTTCTTCGTCGCTAACAACTTCAACGCGACCGCGGAATTCAACCTCGAGACCTTCGCCACTCCGAACCTCGATACGGTATGCATGCACACCGCCATCATCTTCGTACTGCCCGAAGACACGGATGCTCATCCCATCTTCAAGGTCAGCGAAACGAATGAAGTCGAAATTAGCGCCCAGGACTTCTACAAAGTCTTCCACGCGCACAACGCGGTCCTGGATCTCAAAAGATCCGCCGGCCACATCCAGATTTGCAATCTGGCCGCTGATATTGATGTGACGATCACCATCGCCGGCACCAACATGCATTCTCACAATGCTGAATCCACCCTGTTCTGCGGGTGAACCAACAACATCAACGATCGTCCCTGTTGTCAGCGTTGAGAAATCAACCGGGAAGCCTTTGTCGTCAGAGAAATATGAATCAACGTCAACATAGAATTCTGTATCACGGATGATAAATAACTCTCCGAAAACGTCGGCAATTACACCTCTGAACTCGATCTCTTCCAGTTGGTCTTTTTGCGTCTCAACTTTATAAGCCAATACGTTTCCAGACTCATCAAAAGACCCAAAGAGTGTAACAACCTGGCCTACTTCGAGTGATTCAAAAGGAATAGGCTCATATCCGTCTCCTACAACCATTGTCTCTTCATCGAGCACAACAAGCCGGCCTTGCATCACAAATCCGTCTCCCGCGATCTCCTGAATGGCACCGCGCATGCGCAAGTTTTCGTTGTTCTGGTTGGTCTCAACATATACCTTCGCAACAACAGCACCCTCTTCACCAGGAACAACAATTACGCTCACAAACTGACCCGAGGTCAACTCTTCCAGCGGAATTTCTATGCCTTCAGGACCTGTAATGTAGGTCTCTTCGGTAAGCTGATAGGTGCGACCATTCACTTCGAGGATACCTTCACCCGCAGAAGTCAATGGACCAAATACCTGGAGCTCGCTGAAATCTGAACCGCGAACCTCCACATTATAGGCCATCAAGACGCCGTCTTCACCTATTTCTCCAGACACAAAAACGCTTTGTCCTTCCTGGACATCTAGTAGCGTGATCTGTGTGTATTCAGCGTTAAAGAAGCTGGTTTCTGGTCCTGTAACAATTGTACGACCCTGAACCTGAAGCTCATCGGTACCTACAAACTGTACTTCGCCATTCATCCATGCGTAATTGTGATCACCAGACACATAGATATCTGTAGCTACAACCACACCGTCATCGCCGCGATCACCACGGATGTTGACTTCCAAACCAGGTGCAAGGTCTGCAACGGATAGTGCGTCACCTTTATCGTTGTTCACAAACGTAAATTCGGTCGCAACAAAGGCAGTACCGTGTACAACAACCAGGTCACCCTGGACCGATTCGATTTCGCCCCACAACTCGATGAGTTCGCCATCACCTGGGCTAATCACGATGCTATGCGCCTGCACACTACCATCTTCGAAGATTTCACCATACACTTCGATGTTTTGGTCAATTACGAGAGACTCGAGTGCAACCTGTTCAAAATTTTCATTTTGAATATACGTTTCAGGTCCAATCTGTACGAGACGTCCCTGCAGCACCAGGCTACTGGCATCTACCGTTTCAAGTGAGCCACTAAAGCGGATTTTATCGCCTTCATCAAATATATGGATCACGTTTGCAACGTAAACGCCATCAGCATCAAGGTTACCAAAAACCTCGACATCAACGCCGGCTTCCAGGTTTTCAATGCCGGCCAATACGCCAGCAAATTTGCCTGGACCTTCACCGTTCAACGGTGTACCGGAGTATTTACCAGGAGCATCCGTGCCACCTGGACCATGGTCTTCGTCGCCATTGTCATAGATCTGCGTGTTGTCCGTTACCAGAAATGCAGTACCTGCAATAACAACAGATACGCCATCAAATGACTCTACGCGTCCTGTAATAGACAATTCTTCAAGGTTCTCACCACGAATTTCGACTACATCAGCCTGTATAACACCGAAGTCGTCATACGTACCAAATACGTCTACATTGAGCCCGTCAACAATCGCTTCAGGTCCAACAAATTGATAATCCGCTGTGTAAAACTGGGTGAACTCAGTAAATAATACTTCTTGTCCCCAGAGAACCATTCCGTTCTCAAAAGATCCAGAAACTTCACCCGTAATCCGTACCTGATCGCCTTCCTGGCGAGGTACAAAAACCCATTCGATAAATGGTGTACCTTTTTCATCCAGCACACCGGTGATAGATACGAGATCGCCTTCAACCAGATCTGCTGGTGTGCGTTCTTCGCCTCCATCTTCTCCTTCAACAAACACTTTTGAGTTTTCGCCAACATAGAAGTCTACGCCACCGACGCTAATGATATCACCGTTAACCGCTTCAATCACGCCCCACAACTCAATCTCTTCACGATCCGCACCAGTCAGCATAACTTCGTATGCGTTGACGGTACCATCTGGATTGAAGTGACCAAATACCTGAACAGCAACACCTTCTTCAAAGGCAGCCACGTCCAGTGGTTCATAATTCCTGTCGCGATACTGCGTTTCAGGCATTGTAAGTACTGTTTTACCCAGCACTTCAAAACCTTCATCTCCAAAATTACTCAGCTTGCCACTCAAACGAACAGCATCACCGAATCCTTGTGGAATAAACAGTCGCTCTATGTTCAGCGCACCAGTTGCATCGGGTACACTGACAACTTCAACAAGCTGTCCAACAGACAAATCTTCCAGCGTCAGAAACTCACCGGGATTACTTTCAAATACAGAATTATCTGTTACACTGAAAGGAATATCCCAAATGGTTACAAAACTTTCATCAATGGCTGTAATCGGGCCAAACAGGGTGAATTCATCCCGTTCCTGCCGGCGATATTCAATGTGGTGTGCTTTGATAACACCATCATCGTAGAACTCACCAAAGATTAGTACCAGTTGACCTTCTGCCAATTCTTCAAAAGGAATATTCTCGAAGTTGGCATTAAACATCTGGGTATATTCAGTGAACGCAACCGTCCATCCGCGAACACTGAACCCTTCCTCAGTGAGTGCCTCAACAGCACCGCTGATACGTACGCCGTTATCTACACCCGATTCAATGGCAATCCGCTCTGCCACCTGAACACCATCCGGTGTTACAACGGCAAAAACGCGAATAATCAAACCTGGGTCGATATCGTTCAGGCTTGCTTTGCCTGTTGTACCGTCACCATTACCATCATCACCACTGCCATCATCACCATTACCGTCATCACCCTTGCCCTCATCCGGTCCATCACCTTCTCCTTCTTTCTCGATATCGGTGGTCGCTAATACGGCAAACTTGAAGCCTTGAACAACAACTTCATTGTCCGAAACAGCTTCAACAACACCGCGAACCTCAAGCTCTTCACGCACGCCTTCGGCAACATGTACAAAATGAGCCAGGATGGTATCATCGTCCTGAAACTCGCCGTAGATGCTTATCTTACGCCCAACAAGCCAGTCTGGAATTTCTTGATCACCCAGTGTTTCTCCATCATTTCCTACTTGCGTGTATTCATTGACAAAGACCTGACGATCACGTACAACAAAGCTTCTTTTTTCCTGATCAATGCTTTCGACACGACCTGTTAGATTCACCTCTCCCGGTACAAACGGTGGACCGTGGATTTCTACGCGGCGCGCATTCAACTCACCCGTTTCGGATGTTTCCACTTTTACGCGAACAGTGAACCCTTCCTGCACGTCTCCAAAAGTAGCCGGCGTTGGCCCGTCATTCGGCGCAGGTATACTGGCAGGATCCTGATTCGGATCAAATTGATATGGAGGGAAAACAAACTCGGTTTGGTCATCGACAAAAAAGTCGTGCCCTTTCAACACAAAAAAGTCCGAACCTGTAGATTGTACAACGGCACGGACTTCAAATCCTGAAAACAAGCCTGGGTCTCCAATGCGCAGTAAAATTCGCGTTTCAAACGAATTGCCGGCGGCATCCTCAATCAAACCATCCCAATTCCAGAGATGATCGACCAAATCAAGGTCTGCGATTAGAATTTCAGCGGTATAGGTGCCATCAAAGTTATTGACAAACTCACCTTTGTACTCCGCGTTCTCGGTACGAGGAATCAGTGTAAACTTACTGAATCTCACACTGGAGAAGTCCACATCTGTGGCTTCAACTTTTAAATATATGGTATCATTTTCGTCAAACTCGCGATCTTCAGTTGTGAAGTCCGCATCTTTCGAAAACATCAGATTGCTTTGCGCCTGTGTAGTCCCAATTCCCAGGGTCATACAAGCCAGCAAAAGCAAACACCACCTGATTAACTTAGTGGTAGCATTACTTTTCATCTTGTTTAGCTAGATGGTTAGTTGTAGAAGTGCAAAACGACTACTTGGGAAATCGACGCCCCACCCACCAGCTTAAGGCGTTACCGCCTTCCTAAAACGGAATTCAACAATGTATCACAAGATCTTAAGGGGCATCGCTCATTGGAAATACATGACAGAATTGTGTATCCAGACTATTTAAAAGCCGGTATACAGCGCTGTTATAAAGAGATGAAAACCTGATTCACTGTACAAATATGGCGACAAATCATTTTTCGCCAACAGGAAGATTGTTATTGATCTGTGGCTTAGAAACCAGAGCTGCTCTGAAGAACCAAGGCAATGCGAACTTCAATTAATCATGCTGCAAAGTATCTACAGGATTGACCAGCGCTGTTTTTATCGTTCGCGACGCAATGGTAACCAGGGCAAGTAACAAGGTCAGGGCAATTGCATTTAAATAGTGCTGATTATAAACAATTAACAGGTCTCGCCCTAGACAAATCAGCAAAGAAGTGCGCGGGGATATCCCATCAAATGCGTGGCGTTGTGCGGGGGCTTTTATCGAAGCGTTTAGCCAGGGTCTTGGGGCAGTAAGACAAAAAGATGACGTGACACAAACAGGCCCTGGGTATGGAATGCGCGATTGGGGATAAAAGCGTGCATTTTATTTGATGGGCGGCCTTTTTCGTTCTTTTT
>JBGCEN010000263.1:0-6024 GCA_045106435.1 Rhodothermales bacterium | reverse complement strand
TTTGCGAGCTTCTCTTTAAGCTTGCACTGCTCCAGAACGGCTAATAATTCTGCGTTCAGTTTCTCGTGCTTTCTACCATAGAACGTCAAACTCATAACTGTATCAGGTAGTGTTTGAGAATATGTTCAATGCTGATATAGTGTGTTATTTACAAAAGCGCCATCCCCTGTTCAAGCCATTTTTTGGAGGATTGGGATTGGGTTGGCTGGTATTGTGATGTGAACTTGGGGATAATGAGTACCAAGGTCGTGTTGGACGTTTACCCTTGTCGTCATCCTTAGCGAAGTCGAAGGATCCATAGAATTCATTGAGCTATTTCAATTGATCAGGACTTGCATGGATTCCCCGATCAAGCCGAGGACAAGCCTTCGACTTCGCTCAGAATGACGTTGAAGAGAGGGAAGGGCAGTCAGGTAGTGTTAAAGCCCTTTTTATCCCGATCTTACGTTAACCCAATTTGTGAGCTTTCCCCCTTTGTCATCCTGAACGTACGTGAAGGATCTGTTTGAAACGCTACATTTAGGCATTTTTTAGACGATTGCGCTTCGCAAAGATACTTCACTTCGTTCAGCATGACAATCTGTTAAGTCGTCATTATTTTGTTGAGATTACACCAGGTAGTTTTAAGTACTTCTTCGACTTCGCTCATCATGACGTTGGAGAAGGGAAAGCCATTGCCGGCTTCATTAAAGCCCTTCTTCCCACACCAATCTACCCATTTCAGTGCGAAAAAGCGTACATGATGAAGTTAATGGCCATTTGGAAGCTGACGGTTGAGGCGTCGCCCATGTTTCTGCCGGGCCATTCCCAGCCGTCGCCGATGTCCTGGTTGTAGCAGATGATGACGGCGAGCCGGCCATTGTCGTCGAAAATGCCGTAGTACAGATCGTCATCTTCATCGAGCCAGGGTACTTCGCCAGATTGTGACTTGGTGGATAACGCAAGATCCGGGTTGATGTCGTAAAAGATCGACCAGATGGGGTGGGCGCTCGTGAGTTCTACAAGCTCCCAGTCGGGGAATACCTGTTTGATGTTCATGAAAAAGTTATCCCACTCGGGCCCTGTCTGGCCGTCGCCGTAATCGTGAAAATCATCTATCAATAAAAACCCGCCGCGGTTGATGTATTCTCGCAGGTTTTCGATCTCTTCGTCATTGATCAGCCAGTATCCGGGTTCGCACAGGTACAGGATGGGGAATTGGAAGATCTCTTCGTCTTCCAGCGATAAAACGATCGGTTCGCCGGCCAGCGGGATCTTTGTGGTGCGCTCGATGGCCAGATGGAGATTGCGCTCAGCTGTCGGCCAGTCGTACGCCCATGGTCCCCATCGATTGTAGCTGAAATTGGTGTTTGAGTTGTATTTGATGCGCACAAAGCGAAACCCTTCCCCGATCATCTCGGCTGATGATTGGGCATACAGCGCTTGGTTATATAAGGAGGTAGCCGGCAGCACCAGCATCAAGCTGAAAAGTATGGGAAGGATCCTGATCATCAATGCTCCAGGGTTTAACAAATAACGTTGTGTTGATAATGAAGCAGAGCAATGCTTCGTTCCTGTAGAGGCGTTATAAAATGGCAGATACAAAAAATGAGATGAAGAAAGGGCTTCACCTCATTTTGTCTTTTTGTAAAGAAGTCGCTAAGGAAACTGTTACATGCGTATTGGGGATTAGCCTTGAAGGTTCCTTTTTAGCACATTCGTCATCCCTGCGAAGGCAGGGATCCAGTTTTATCGAAGCAGTCCACCTCTCTGGATTCCTGCCTTCGCAGGAATGACGGAAGACGTGGTTGGATCACAAAAGAAATAATCCAGCTTGACGCTCAGCCTTTACACACGCTCCTTGTCGCGCCCTGCTGCTTCTTGTTGCAGGGCTTCTTTCACTGCGTCCCTTGCATTGATTAGCCGGCCTACTTTCTTCGAGTCAGATAGCGTTTCGCCAGTTTCGTGCAGGATGCGGTAGGCTTCTTCTGCGGTGATATCAGGATTCACAGCACGCATAATGCCGAGGAGTCCGGATACTACAGGTGTGGCCATGGAGGTACCGCTCTTCGGGCCATAGTCCTGGCCGGGGATGAGCGAAACGATGTCAACGCCCGGTGCTGCAATGGGCCGCGTTAGACTCATGTTGGTATTGGAGAACTTCGCTTTGTTGTTGTTCTGATCCGTTGCAGATACCGTGATGACGCCTTCGATATTGGAGGGCATATGGTTCTTAGCATCCTGATTCGAATTGCCGGCAGCGGCGACAACAATCGCATCGCGTTTCATTGCATAGTTGACTGCGTTCTTGACTACGCGGGGTGGAGCCAGGGAGAATCCACCGAGCGACATCGAAATCACATCTGCATTGTTGTTTGCAGCGTCGATGATTGCCTGAGCGATCATTTCTATGGAACCCATGCCATCAGCGCCGAGGGCGTGATAACTCAGGATGTCGATGTACTCGCCATTCCAGTTGAGCGAGGCCATCCCAATTTCGTTGTTGGTTGCTGCGCCGGCGATGCCCGCACAGTGCGTGCCGTGCCCATGCCGGTCGGTGTTGCCGGGTGTCGTTTCAAAGACGCCTGTAATATCTTCATGGGCCCCATCTACGCCGGTGTCAAGAATGGCGACGCGTGCTTTCCTTACCGGCTGCATGTCCTGCAGCATTGCATGTACGTCGTGCCCTTGAATGGCATCCAGTGCCCACTGAGAAGCAGCCAGTGGGTCGTTTTCTAAAATGGCTCCTTCTGTTTTGAAAATGTCTGATGTGTTGGTAGCCGGCGGCATCAAGCCAACCACCTCATTCCATTCAACATGATCCACGTTTTCTGTATCCAGGCGCATGGCTTCCATTGCGCTATGCAGATTGGTAAGGGTGCCAGATACAATGTAAACCTGCGACAAGTCGCTGTCCATTGAAAGGGATACGGTCGGGAATGCTTTTTCTGCTGTTAAGCCGCGAGCGTGTAGCGCCGGCAATACTTCTTCAATTTGATCATCAGGACCTAGCTCAATCAAGAAGGTCTCTGCCTGCTGCGTAGAAAGTCCAAATACTTTACCAAGCGAGCCGAGCAGCAGTGCGATACTTAGTGCGAGGACGCCGAGGATGATAAATGGCTTGGCCTTGGCTTTTCTAACAAGTAATAAGCCAGCTGCAGCCCCAAGTCCCAGCGCCATATCTGTGAAAACACCTGTGGCCAAATGAAGCACGCCAACGGTGGTTACCAATCGAGAGAATCCCATGAGCGCCAAAAAGGCGAGGCCGGTAACCACCGTCCAAGGATTTTTGTTTTTCTTGCTGATATCCCATGCAATAAGGAGACAACCCAGTACGGCAAAGATAGAAGAGGTACTCAGCGATAAGTCAAACATAGCTCTTATAAAGCTTTATGAAAGCGTAAGGAGAAGGAAACGTGCTTTAGATCCTCTTTATGGATCTTACGTAAACCGGTTGGCCCCACATTTTGAAGGAGATTACATCTGCAGGTTCAATATCTGCTTCGATGCGGCTGTTTTTGATTTGTACGGCTTTGGGTAGTTCACTTACGGGTTCATATTGCACCTGATTGTCTGCAATAATCCCCCAGAATCCACCTTCTAGTTCCTGATATACAACCGTACCTTTGATCTTCATAATGTGTAACAGTGCAAGTGCCTGAATTGGGGCCGGCAAATATCTAAACTGTTACGGGCTCAGACTGGCAGGAGTTGCAGTCTGGTGGGCCTTCATTTTGCTGGATAACCGTTTCTTCGGATGGCAGAGAGATTGGGCCATCGTTTATATGAATTGAGAGGAAGAAACTTGTCAGTGTACATGCTCTTTGACAAGTTTATAATGTAAGATATTACATACGCGGTCTTATCGTCATCTTGAGCCCGTCGAAAGATCTCTCGAAATACAATTCGCACGATTCAAAAATATTTGAAGTACAACGCTGTGATTCGTGAGATGCTTCGACTAAGCTCACAATGACGTTTTCCCTACACCTCATCCTGCAAGTACAAAAGCATACGCGAACGAGAGAGCTTGAACAGGTACTGCAGGATGTTGCGATGCTGACTCATATAAACATCTTTTGATAGTTCGGGCATGAGTGTTTGCAAGGCTTCGAACTGGGAGTCTATCGCTTCAGGGTAAATGGTGAAGGTTGATTTGAGTGTTTTGTACACCGCGTTGACATAGTTGTCAAACAAGGTAAGGCTCAGCTTTCCGCCGCGGACATAGGTGTCGTGCAGGGAATTGCGGATGTGGGCTACAGCACGTTGGATTGCATTGTCAATCTCTACCGGCGCGTAGTTTATTTCCTGGGTTTGTGCGTCTGGTACAACCCGTCCGATGTAGCTGGCTCTTAAGACCTGCGCAAATGCGCTCATCGGATAGCCATTACAATAATGTGGGTGTGCTTCTGCAAAATCTGCAAAAGAGCTCACGGCTTTATAGGTGTTGGATGTATTGCACACAACGGAGAGCAGGAACGCTTCCAGTATTTCCGTCGGTGCAAGTGGCAGATGGTTGATTTCAGTATCAGAAGTGCCAATTACAAGCCAACTGGCGTCTCTCTGTTTTGTCAGGCTCACGCGTTGATCCTGTTTGGTGGCCTCTTTGATGTTTCGGATGATTTTGGCAAGATTGGGATCTTCTTCTCTGTAGTTTCTGAACAGCCCTTCATTGACCTTGCTAAATACAAGCCGGCGTAACGAGATTTTCAGTTCTTCCTCTGTAAGTGTGGCCCAGTTGGCTGATTCAAAGTATTGTTCAAGGACAATAAATCTGCCCGTTTCATCCCGCTGATAAAGTTCAGCGATACAATCGAGGGCGAGGTCTTCGTTGGAGATGCCAAACTGATTATCACACAAAGAGCCTCTGCGTAAACGGTGATGCAAGTAGGCAAGTGCAATCTTGAAGCAGATATGGACCAGATTGTTTACTGCTTTATGGGTCTGCTTTTGAGCAAATATGTGCTCCAGCGTTGTATGTATAGTCACAATCAGAAGTGGGTAAATGAACGATGCGCGGGTGAGCATCCTGCAATGCAGGCGATCTGACCCTAAATGCGTAAAGCCATTTGTAAAAGCGACATCAAATGCAGGGGTGGTTATGTGTTTGCGCGGCTGAAAAAGAATTTTGCCGGCGTGTGTCGTATTTGCTAGAAGTTTTGCGCAATTAATAAAACAGCCACTTTTTATCGCTTTCAAAGCGGATGCAACAATAAGAAGAAGTGCTGTACTGCTCGTTCTACTAAGAATGCTACGTACGGAGTAGGGAAAACAAGTGTTGGGGGAGTATTCAATATCTCATCGATGCGTATTGTGTTTAAAACCCGAAACGTGTAGCTGCAAGTTTATCTGAATCCATCAGACTTGCTGTAAAAAGTGTTTGCCCTCAAAGGCAAATACTTTGGTCTAACTTCGCTATCGATCCACAAAGCATTGTTGGAAATGAAAAACACATCGAATGTAACTCAGGTGCTTATTGCTGCGAGAAAAGGAGAAGAGGAAGCAAAAAATCAGCTTTGGTCTATAGTATATGATGAGCTCCGCAAAATCGCACATCACCAACTCGTATCGGAAAGTAACAAGCGAATGCTGTCTACGACTGCACTCGTGCATGAAGCCTATCTGCGTCTTGTAGATGAACAAGGTATCGAATGGCAGAGCCGCGCTCACTTTTTTGGTATTGCCTCGCGCGTTATGCGGCGCGTCATCGTAGACAATGCAAGGAAACACTGCGCCCAGAAAAGAGGAGGAGGGCTCCCCCCTGAATCTTTTGATGAAGCAAGATTTGTCCCGGAAGATCGGTTACAGGAAGTGATCGACCTGGATGATGCATTGAATGCTTTAGATAAAATCCATACGCGATGGAGTAAAGTTGTCGAGTGTAAATACTTTGGTGGCTTGAAAGAAGATGAAATCGCAGAAATTCTCGAAGTGTCTGTCCGAACAATTGAACGCGATTGGGCTAAAGCACGCGCGTGGTTATATCACTACATGAATAAACCAACAGCGGAGGCGTGATCTGGCTACCGTTTTTTCGATTCGAGT